>JBIOWE010000005.1:0-3074 GCA_044868145.1 Patescibacteria group bacterium | reverse complement strand
TCAATAATAACAAATTATTGAACAATGTCCCAAACAAAATTGCAGGAACAACAAGAGGCGTCTTGTTAAGTACTGACATTTATAATTGGATTATTGCCTATACAAAGGCAAATTTAATCCAAAAACGTCCAAGCCAAACAATGGCTGACGCATCAGCAACAACAACTGCTGATGCCCAAACAAGGCGAACCCGAACACGACCAGCATCTGAAAACAATTCAGGAACTACGCGTGATCGGGTATTACTCGGCTCGGTTAATACAATTGGGAATGTACACATTCCCAAAAGTATCTACAATTTTCTTGCGCTCGGTGCAAAATTTTGCATAGAACGCGCGCAAGCACGCCCGGACGCAACAACGGCTGAGGCAGTGGTCCAACAAGTGACCGCAAGGCAATTCAGAGATTTGAATACCAATCAAATCAATAAACTGAAAGATGCAAACATTACATCTGAAATGATTGCCGAAATTCAAAAACTATTTGAATTTATTGTAGCACACTCCGATGGACAAGTCCATATTAACGAATTATGGCATAGATTTATTCATAGCGATCTCAAAGCTATGCAATTAGATCAATCGTTGTTCGACACGAACAAACGAGCTCCATTGAAAAGGCTAACTAGTTTTCTTACCAATAGAAGATACGTTGCCAAATTAGCCGATAAAAACGCCGGTCTAACTGTAATGCCATTTGAATGGTATTACAGCAAAGGAAACGAACATGTATCCGACACGGAAACATATTCGAAAGTCCGATCGGTTTCTAGGCAAAGTATCATTGCAGGAATCAACCAGATTTGTGCAAAATACAAAGTCCCCAACAAATGGACGCGGGAAGACGATACAATTGTCTCTCCGCAAATTTACTTTATGCCTAAAGTCCACAAAACACCCATCGGAATAAGACCAATTATTCCGAGTCACAGCTGGTTCACAACAAGAGCAGCCAAATGGGTACATCAGCAACTCTTTCCAATTATAAAACACTATAACTGGATTGTTACTGATCGACTTCAACTCGTACAAGAGTTGGAAAATTTGACCATGCCACACAACAAAGTGAAATTGGCAACTGTGGACGTTACTGCTTTATATACTTCCATCGACCTCAACAAAGGCATGGAAATAATCCGCTTGGTACTTGACGGAAAGTACCAAGACGGTTTGGACTTCCTTTTGGACCTACTACACTGGGTCCTGACAAACAATTTTTTCAAATTTGACAACAAATGGTACCAACAAACCAAAGGTGCCGCTATGGGAGGAAACGCTTCAGGCATATTTGCGGACCTAGTCCTTGCTGGCCTCGAAGAACAAATATTCAAACAAATGAATACGAATGACCGACCGCTCCTATACAGGAGATATAGAGACGACATTCTCTTGGTCGACAACTCCCATAAACGCATAATGAACCACATTATGCAACTCAACGGTCAGAATATGCTCAAATACAATTTAGAGCAATATGGCAACTCGGTCAACTATTTAGATATAACAGTATCTAAAGGAGCCAAGTTTGCTAAATTCTACCAATTTGATATACAACCATATATCAAACCAACAAATCAATGCAAATATACAAATTTTGCAACGTATAAACCCGAGTTAACAAAAACTGCGTGGATAACCGGAGAATGTATACGCATTCTTCGAGCATGTCAAAGTGAAAAAAAATACAGAGTGCACATGCGGCAACTGAAACAAAGGTTGCTAAGGGATGGATATCCTAACCAGGTCATCCGATCCAAAATGAAATACCAATTTCGAGACCGAAATTGGTTGCTTTCCAAAACCACCAAAGACGACAATCTCAAGTGGTACAGCATGAATACAACAAGGCATGCTCATGAAAAATGGAACTTTTTGCAAAACAATTGCAAATCATTGCTGCAATTCCACAACATTCGGATAACAGCACACAAAGGAAAAACAATCCTTGATGCACTAAACAAATGTGCAAAAGATGTTCAACGAATCCCAACCAGGGAAAATCATGAACAGCGAAGGCTAGAACAACTAGCCATCGCAGCGCAAAGAGAACGGCAACTACGCCTCGATCTTCGACAACAAGATCGAATCTCTCGCAAACGAATTCGTAAATCCAGAAACAACAATTTCTGGCAACGCGAATTGCGCCGATTCGTCAGAGAGGATATTATCCAAAACCCAGCGCAACGGGAAAATCCTCAAATAATCGCTCCTAACCAAACCGATTCCAACTCACAAGAAACCGCTTCCAATGCGGCAGATGTGAGATTGACGATACCCAGAAGAACTAGACAAAGTTCAAGAGGGGCCTCCTTGTCGCCGCCAACCAGGCCGCGAAAAAGGAGGGCAACCAGTGCAGTGACCTGATGAGGCGAAGCCGAAACCAGGTTGCGCTGGAGGATAGAGTGGGACCAATCCCGGGGGCTATTTTCGGCTCATCACGAAGTCTCAGTACGGAGTCGATGAAGTCCGAATCCCCGATGATTGAAATCACTCTATCCTCTGGTTGTCTCTGTGCTGACAACGGTTCTACTATTAACCCGAGGCACGGATGGAGCGAAACGACGAACTCTTACAGCGAGTGCCCTCGGCACTCAGAGGCCTCGCTGTCACTATTATCATGGCCGTCATTCCGACGGTCATGAGTGCCATGAAAGCCATCCATGGGATAAACCAATCCCTGCAAGAGATGGAAAAGTCATTGAACAACAATGACTCTTTGCAAACCGATGACGTAACCAACGTCACTAAAAATCCCTGGCAGGATTACCTAATCGAGACGCTACCAAAGCGTCTCGAAAAGCTGCTTGCTAAACCAAAACAAGCAGCAATTCTTTTGAATGTAAACCATACATTCAAAAAACTCATTATTGAAGATCTCAAGGAAAAACTCATTTCCTTGGAATCAAAATTGAGTCAAACGGGAATCAAGAAAACCATTCTTGAATATATCAATAATAACAAATTATTGAACAATGTCCCAAACAAAATTGCAGGAACAACAAGAGGCGTCTTGTTAAGTACTGACATTTATAATTGGATTATTGCCTATACAAAGGCAAATTTAATCCAAAAACG
>JBIOWE010000004.1:0-414055 GCA_044868145.1 Patescibacteria group bacterium | reverse complement strand
GAGCGCCGTTTAAGGCGACAAGACCGATGGTGGACAGAATACCAATGATGGCGATAACAACCAACAATTCAATAAGGGTAAAACCTTTTCTGTTTATTTTATTCATTCATGTCACCTCCCTTCCCTTCTTTGTCACCCATAACGGCGACTTGAAATGCAGCCGCTTTCTTTTTCAAGGCGACAAGGAAGGAAATATCCGAGTCACCTCTATGGGCGAACTTAATGATATGTGGATAAAAGGCGAAACTATTGCTAACGTACGAGGTTTTCCGTTGGGTTGAGTATACCATATTAGAAGCGAATGATCAACCCAGCACCACTTTTGATGTGACCGTAGAATTTTCAAAAGTGGTGCTGGGTCAAATAGCACTCGAGAGATTATAGATTGGCAACAAAATCGCGGAAACCAGTACGCCGACTGCAATTCCCATGAGAATCAAGATGATCGGTTCGATAAGGTTAACGAGGTTCGAAAGCAAATTCGTGACTTCTCGGCCATAAAAATCCGCCACTTTATCAAGGACGACGTCGAGTTTTCCCGATTGCTCACCAATGCTCATCATTTGCGGCAGCATCAACGGCACAATCTTACTTTTTATGAAGACGGAGGAGATGGAATTCCCGGCCTCCACTTGCTTCTTTGTTTGGATTGTCAAATTTTTATACACGGTATTGCCCACAACGTCCGACACAATTTCCAGTGAGTGGGTTATAGGCACGCCCGAGGTAATCAGCGTCGAGAGCGATCGCGAAAAACGGTTTAAATATATTTTATTGAAAACATTTCCAAAAATCGGCAGCCGGAGTTTAACGACATCCGTTATTTGCTTACCATGAGCCGTCCGGCGATATGCCCGGTAGCCAACGAACAATCCAATGATCACGAAAAGGATCGCCCACCAATATCCCCGCATAAAGTCACTGATCGCGATGAGCGCGCGAGTGGTAACCGGCAACTGGACTTTGCTCTCACTCAAAATGGAAAGCAGCTGGGGCATAACAAAAATCATCATCGCCGAACCGACAACGATGAGCGCTGAAACAATAAAGATTGGATAAATGAGCGCGCCCTTAACGCGAGAGATCAAGTCGTAATCTTTCTCTGTTTGGTCCGCCAGATAGCTTAGGATCTCGTCGAGTCGACCGGTTGTCTCCGCAGAACGCACCATTTGGACAAAAAAGTTGCTGAACACGTCTGGATATTTAGACATGGACTGCGAGAGTTTCGCTCCGCCGTCAACATCGTCCGCGAGTTCGGAGATAATCGATTTAAAACGGACATTCTCGGTTTGCCGCACGAGCACCTTGAGCGCGCGAACCAGCGGCACGCTTGCGGAAATCATAACCGATAGCTGGCGAGCAAATACCACCATTTCTTTCGCTTTGACGCGTTTGAAGATAGCGAGCGTTCCGCTAAAAATTTTCAGCTGACGTCGCGCTTTTAAGTTAACGATTACGAGGTTGCGATCTTTTAGCATCGCATATGCCGTATTCTCACTCGCAGCCACAACAATACCAGTCAGAGTCTCACCACCTTGATCGATTGCTTTGTATTCAAATGTAGCCATTTCTTTTGTTAAACCTCCACAAATCTATTCCACTAATGTACACTAATGAAACCAAAATCTCGGAATTCGTGATTATTCGTGGAATGAATTAGTGGTGGTATTACTTCTTCAAAAGCTTCTTAATCTTCTCAATGACCTCAGAGGGCATAAAATGGGCCTTAATGAGGTAATCAGATGCGCCGAGCGTTAGGCCTTTCGCCACGTCATCTCGCTGCCCAAGATTGGTCAGTAAAATCACTGGAATAGGTTTAGTATCGGCGGACGCTTTCGCCTTCTTTAAAACATCAAACCCGCTCATTTTTGGTAATACAATATCAAGCAGAACAAGGTCAGGCTTCTCGTCATGGATCATTTTCCAGCCCGCCTCTCCATCATGCGCGAGTTTCACCTCGAACCCTTCCAGTTTGAGCTTCGTCATATACATTCCCGCGAGAAAGGTGTCGTCCTCCACCAGCACGATGTTCGGTTTCCCTTGACTTTGTTTACTATTCTTTGGCATAAAATTTTGTTGATCTTAATAATGTAAGTTCAGAAGCGTTTAGCTTATAGCAAATAGCTTTATAGATGTCGTACACATAGCAGGCACGTATCCTTTTGACCATAAGCCATACGCAATAAGCTATACGCCTCTGAACTACTCGCTTGTGACGCGAATCACTTCTTCAAGCGTCGTTTTTTGTTCAAGCGCCTTGAGGATTCCGTCTTGCTCGACGGAAATCATACCTTGGCCAAGCGCTGCTTCGCGAATTGCATCAATGGTTGCGTTCGTAACAATAACCTTCCGCATTTTGTCGGTAATGGCCAAAATCTCGTTAATAAGAATGCGGCCTTTGTAGCCCGTATGTTCGCATCGCGCGCATCCTTTCCCTTGATAAAACGTAAGCGGCCTTTTTAACAGCTTTTTCAAATCGCGACCGCTGTCCGCCGGCAGATTTTCGAGCTTTTGAAATAATTCTTCCTCAAGTTTCTCTGGCACCTTCACTGGGGCTTTGCAATATTGACAAAGCCGTCGTACCAACCGTTGCGCAACGACCGTGGTGAGCGAAGCGGTAATGAGGAACGGCTCGATCTTCATATCAATAAGACGAGGAATCGCGCCGAAAGAGTCGTTTGTGTGAAGGGTCGACAAAACCAGATGCCCAGTCAAAGAAGCGTGAATCGCAAGCTCTGCGGTCTCGCTGTCACGAATCTCACCAACCATGATGATGTCAGGATCTTGCCGCAAAATACTTCGCAGACCGGACGCGAACGTCAGCCCGACGCCCGGATTGATTTGCGACTGGTTCACGCCGTTCAAAAAATACTCAACGGGATCTTCAAGCGTCACGATGTTAATCGACTCGTCGTTAATAATGCTCAACATGGCTGAAAGAGTGGTGGATTTTCCGGATCCAGTGGGACCGGTCAAAAGGATGAGTCCAACGGGATGGCTAATGCTCTCGCGCATTACTTTCAAGTCTTTGCCCTCAAACCCCAATTTCTCGAGGTCCAAAACAACGGCCGAGCGGTCAAGAATACGCATCACGACTTTCTCGTCGGTAACCAGCGGTAAGGTTGAGACACGATAGTCGATGTCGCGTCCATCAATGGTCATGCGGAACCGACCGTCCTGCGGCATCCGCGTTTCGTCGAGCTTAAGATTCGACATTACTTTGATGCGAGCGACAATCGAGGAATACACATACTTGGGCAAGATAAGCGACGTATGGAGAATGCCGTCAATACGATATCGGACGCGGGTTTCGTTCTCAACGGGTTCGATGTGGATGTCCGAGGCGTTCGCTTCAACCGCATGGCGTAGAACGACGCTCACCATTTTAGAAACCGGCGCGGTTTTCACTACTTCCTCCATCCCCTTCTCTTTCCCCAGCATTTCTTCAAGTTCATCCGGCTGAGGTCCTTTGCCTGTGCCTTCAAGCGCTTCCTCTACCTCAGCCGAGAGTGTGGCGTATTGCTTCGTAGCGTTCCGAAAGCCAGCTTGTGAAATAACGTGGTGTTTGATTTTATAATTCTTTTTCCTCGCGATGAATTCGATGGCTTCCAAGGCCTTAAAATCGGTTGGATCGACCATAGCGACCGACAAATCTTGCCCCTTCATGTCGAACGGGACCATCTTGTAATTATTCGCTAGGTCGCGTGGGACGATGTTGAGAATTGTGGCGTGGATTCTTTTACCGAACAAATCAATATAAGGGAGGCCGTATAGTTCAGCGCGCGCTTTAGTAACATCCTCTTCTGAGGCGAGTCCCTTTCTCTCTATTTCTCCGAGAACATCCTCACCCTTGGCCATTTGGGCCTTCAGCTCCTCATACGCTTCTTGCGACAATTTTCCTTGGCCAGCAAGAATATCGAGTACACTTCTGCGCTGCATTGTTTGGTATTCAGCCATAGGTAGCTAGAAAATAATCGGCTCGAATGGATTCGATCGACCGGTCGGGGTGGAAAGGTCTTTGCTGGATTCATTGTTATTGACGTCAACGCTTGTCACTGTGTAATACACGTGGGTGTTCGGCCCAACATTGTCTTCCACATTCCCTATGCTACCGGCTTCGCCCTGTACCTTATCGAACACAAGCGCGCCGAGTGAACCTTTTTGCGTTGAGCGGTACACTCGTGAATAGCTAAAATCAGCATCCGAGGGATTTGTCCAGCGGATTTTTACGTGCGCACCGTCGCCAACGTCTTCAACCTCCAGACCTGTCGGTGCGGCAGGCGGGAAAATATCAGTTGCTCGGCCTTGAATCTGCGTGGTATTCGTCGATTCCGCCCCGGCGGCGTTCACCAAGCGTATCAAATAGAAATACGTTGCGTTCGTTTGCACCGTCGTATCTTTATAAAATGTGACCGTTGCATCGAGATCTGCGACTTGCTCCCCCAGTATGCCCTGCGTATTCGCGCGGTAGATGCGAGCCTTAGCGATTGATGAACCGCTGGGAACCGTCCACCACACGTACAGGGTGGCGCCAACGCCCGGGTCCGAAACCGTAATGTCTTCGGGCGAAAGCGGCACGTCGGCGTCTGTGGAACGTCCCTGGGCTTGTTCAATAAACGAAATGGGGGTGGTCGGCTTTAAACCCAAAAGGTTCGGGTCTTGGAACAGTTCTTGATTGAATTTTGGGACCTTCTGCGTTGATAACGCTGTCGTTGGAGTTTTTGCCGACTCATTCTTCGAACCGCCTGCGATAACCGTTGAATACAGGATATAGAGGATGCCCGCAGCAATAATAACCACTCCAATAATGAGTAAACGCTTTCTTGACGATGTGAGTCCGCGCTGGATAAGCATAGTTATGATGTGGTCGGTTCAACGTAATAATACGTGGATAAATTAACCGTATAGGAATTTGAACCTGGTTTATACCCAACTGCACTAATATCGAGTAAGCGCATATTCGTTTCTATCCGGTCGAAAAACTCCTTCATCGCTTCGTAACTTTGGATTCCTTCTACAGAAATGGTGATGGTTACTTGATTGACTGTGCCGTTTTCCGTACTTAGTGCCGTGATCGGGCCCTTTTCAGAAACATCAACACTCGTAAGCTTGAGGTTGAGCGATTCCGCAAGATCTTTCATTTGCACAAAGAGTCCAGGGATGTCGTTTTGTCGAGGCAAAACGTCTTTTAAACTTTGCAACGCTGTCGCGTCAATCGATTCAAACTGCTGCTTGGCTTGCCGTAGGGTCTCAAGGTTTTGCTGTTTGAGAATCAATTCTTCAAGCTTCTGGTCAAAACTGGTATCGCCGATTTCGCGAATATGTGCATATTGTCGTTGGATCAAAAGGCCGTATGAAGCAAGGAAAATAACCAGCACGAGCCCGACTGCACTGTAGAAAACATGGGCCTCAAAGAATTTTATTGCTGCATGAAAAAAATGTTTGAGCGATTTCATGTCGTTTTTGTTTTTCGATAGAAAATTTCTGGCAGGACCGCGAGTGAAACATTAAACGTTACCGCGCTCACCGTGAGCTCTTCTCCCGTTTCTGGAATAGTATATTTTTCTTCGACCATTTTCATTGAGCTGATGTTCACGTCCTGCACAAAATCGCGGGCGCGCTGGAACGTGACTAACTGACGCGAGGCAGCTTCATAGTCTTTAGCCACGGCGGTCAGGGTAATTTTGCCGCCGACGTCCGCGGCGAGACTCGTGAAATAAATGTCTTGATTTGTCTTTTCTTCAAGTACTTGAAAAAAATCTGTCCAGTACACATGCTGATCAAGCAGCTGCTTCACCGCGTCGCTCTCTTGTTTTAAAGCAGCGGCTTTCCGTTGAAAGTCTCGATACGACGCTATTTGAGCGTCGACATCTGAAATCTGCGCACTGACTTTTTCAACATTTGCGACGATCTTCGATTCGTATAAACTGAGTCCAAAGTGCACAAGCAAAACAATTACCAGGGCAACAGCGCCGGTGATCCCCAGGATTAGAAGATTTCTTTTCGGCGCGGTTCGTTCGATCAACTCTTCCGGGAGCAAATTCACGTCGAAGCCGAGTTTTGTCTCCAAAAACTGGTCAAGGGGACGCTTGAGCATGGTGGGTTGCTGTGTTTGTTGTTTCGACTCAGCGCTGACTGGAGGCATATTTGGCAGTTCACCGGTCGGTAATCCATTGGCAAGCGGTTCGGCAGTCGTCTCTTGTTTCCTTAAAACCTTTCGAAAAAACTTCGGTATTGCAGCGAAAAAAGGCTTTTTTTCCTCCACAGGTTCTGGGGGTTGCTGGATTGTTCTTTGTTCCGAGGGACGTGTTGTAAACGGTTGCACCTCTCGCTCCTCGCGTGAAAAAATATCTTGCGGTTCTGTCATCTGCTGGCTCGGTAGTCCTGGCCCAGCAGGCGTAGCGCGCTGTCCAAACAAACGGTCAGCTGATTTTGGTGGCTCTGGGGCAGGCTGTTTCTGTACGTCTGTTTCAGGTTTCTTACCGGATAAGAACGCCGGGAATGGAGAGCGCGGCTTCTGCTCAGCTTGCGGCGGTGTTTCCTGTCGCGGTTTTGTATATTCATAAATGACCGGGCGCTGTCGTTCCTTATGACTTTCAGAAATAAAAGAACTCAGACCTTTGGCCTGCTGCGCTTCCTCTTCAACCGGTGGTAACGGTTCAGGCTTTTTCCGAAATATCTTAAAAAATTCCAAAGCGCCGCCTTCGCGAAACGCTTTCTTTTTACCCTCGCGCTCTGGCAGGGTAAATTCTACACGGGAAGGGGTTTTATTTTTGTCTTTGTTTTCTTTTTTCTCCTGATCAGGGAGAAGATTGATAGGCATAATTTTATGCTCAAGAATCGCCTATTCTCTATATATTGTAGCACATCTCAAGGCAAAAGTCAACCCTTTGTAAATGGTTCAATACCTTTGCATCACCCCTCAAGACCTCCCCGCCGGCCAACGCAAAACATCGAGCCGCTTCGTTCGCTCTTCCCCTCCTTGGTAAGGAGGGGAAATCCAACGTACCGTTATAAGCGCTCTCGATGCTAGAGGGGCGGTAATGGCTATAAAAAAATCCCCACTTTTTCGTGAGGATCGTTATGAAGAAAGCAAACGGTGAAACTATACTATCTCCCGCATCGCAAGACCAAGCGCCACTGCGAACCGCGGCGCAATTTCTTGCAGCGCAGGCTTGAGCTCCGTGGGGTAAATGATTCGCGCCCAGGGATCTCCAACAAATACCTTAACGTTAAATATTCGGCTGAAATACTGCGGCAAGTTCGTGAGGAATGCCGATCCTCCGGCGAACACAATTTTTTCAATCGGTTCGTCGCTTTGATTTTGGTAGATATTCAAAAGGTACTTGATCTCGTTAACAATTGAACTCAACACGGTCTGAACCGGTTGAGAGGAAATTTGGCTATCCGCACCCATGCTAACTCCATAATCGCGCTTGAATTGCTCGGCACGTTCATGATCAAGGTTCATGTTACGCATCATAGAAGACGTGATCGTCTCCCCACCCACGTCTATGCTGCGATTTAGTTGGGGCACACCGCCCTTGAAAATCACAATGCCGGTGGCATACGCTCCGATGTCAATCAAGATGAGTGGCGAGGTGTCGCGTCCGACAAGGGACCGCTCCAGCGCGAATGCCTCTGTTTCCAGGCCGATAAGCTCGATCCCGGCTTCGTGAAAAATCTGCACATAACGCGTCACAAGGTTTTTCGGCGCGGCAGTCAAGAGCATTCGCATAAAACTTTTCTTTTTGTCTTCTCCGCCCGGCTCCTTCGTCTCGGGCTTTTTCTCCACCGGTTTCGGTTGCGAAGTATCTTGCAAAACTTCCCAGTCCAAAATCATTTCCTCAAGCGGCATTGGAACGAATTTTTTCGCTTCCCAACGTACCGCTGAAACAAGCTCTTTTTTCGGCATCTCCGGGAGCGAAATTATCGAACTAAACACGCTATACGTCGGCAGAGCGGTAACCGCACGGGTGGAAACGGCCCGAGATCGTTTCACGAGATCCTTGAGCATGGCAGCCACGTCGCGTTGGTATTCTTTCGAATCGTTCTTAATAATATCGCGCGATTGCTCCGTAAAGCCGTACGTCATAAGCCGCGGGCGACCGCCTTCATCCGCCAGCTCAACCAGTTTGATGGATGAGCTGCCGATGTCTATGCCGAGATAACTTTTTCCCTTGGTGCCGAACAACGCCATGTTGAAATCAAATTAAAAAGTAAAATTGAAAAAGGAAAAATGAAGGAAAATCTTTATTCATAATATCACGTTCAAAGTTATCCGTAAAGTAACCAACGTTTGGTGGCGTGTCAGATTTCTTCATAACTTTAAGTTTTTACTTTTTCCTTTTTACTTTTCCTATTGGATGACGCGGTTATACTGTGGCAGAGATTGCGAAAAGTCCTCCAAGCCGGGTGGCGTGTTCGCGATGACCCGGCCGTCGTAGCTCACTTTTTCCGACGGCTCGTTGCCGCGCTTGTACTCGCGGGCAAAATTGTAGGTTTCGGCAATAAGCATGCCGCTCACAGATAACTGTGCCCTATACGTGACGTCGAGCCGCGTGGGAGTGCAGGGCGCGGGGGAACAGCCAACTTCTTGAAAGCTTCGGTATTGGTCTGCCGGAGGTTCGGGAGCAATGTCTTCGTTTGTGCCACGGCGCAAGCGGAAACCGATCGAGTGACCACTACCGCCATCATACGCAGAGCTCTCAACATATGTTTGAACAAGGCGAGTCACGTCAATACTTACCGTTGCTGGACCGGTCCAGGTGCTATCAACGCTGAAGAACGATTCCTGCATAATGCCCAGATTATATGGATTCGCAGTGGTGATGTCTGGATTCACAGAGTCAAGAACAGCGGCTCGTGCCGATATGTCGCCCGTCCCGCCGGTCGGCTTCAGAATCAAATTCGCACTTTTTATTTCAGAAGCTTTTGGCAGCTGAAAACCAAATTTGAGGAATGCTCTGTTAGCACTGGAACTTGCATTCTCCCAACCGAATTTTGGGCTACCCGCAGAAGTAAAGCTGGCTGGCAAGGCGGTCACGTCGTCAGCAGTAGAGTTAAGATAAAATGGCTTTATCCCTTGGTCAGCTCCCGTGAGAGAGGTGGAAATAACACCGTCCGGATTGACCGGATCACTTCCTTTGGCGACGAACACGCCGGCAAGGTCGCTTACCACTGGCGCGATGTCAATTCTTCCGTTCACGATCCACGCCGCAGACGCAAGGCGTTTCAAATCAGAAACCCCGGCACTGTCATAGCGTACGTTGGCGTTGATTGCCAAGTTGCCGTCCACCACGATTAAACCCGCGCCGCTCGTTGATCCGCTACCGTTCTTTATTTCCATGTCAGTGTTAATGGACGAGGGACCGGTGAAATAGTAAATTTTATTTGCAAGAGTTGGAGTCGTTCCAATGGCAGTAAACCCATTGCTAATGTCGCCACCGGATCGCCGCTCAACAGTATAGCCGTATCGATCGAGCCCGCTGAACGCCGCTGGGTCATTGCAAGCGATGGAGAAGCCGCCGCTATCTTTGCAATTTGAAATCATAGTCACCAATCCTGGCGTATCGATTTGGCTCAAGACGCTTGTCGGCAATCCGGACACGTAATTTTCAATCAGGGGATTCAATGAACCTTGCAGTCCGCTAGTTGGCGGAGTCGTAGTAGACGACGGGTAAAAGCCGGGCACGCCTTTGATTGCTTGTTCGGAAATGAGCAGGAACGTCGCGTTGTATCTGCCGGATGCACGTGGTGGCGGCGCGAGCTCAATACCTCCCCGTCCAAGCACGTCACCATACTGCGTTTCTATGTATGGGATGCCAAGAAGGGCTGTCGCGGGAATGAATGAAATCCAACCGATTCCAGGGGACGACGCACCAGACCATCCCCAACCGAACATGGTATAGAGAACGACATTGTTCGGATCAATGTTCGGATCGCCGAGGAATTCCAAAGAATTCACGGACGTGCTGCTGACGATGTACGGTCCCGCATTTTTGAATTCAGTGTCAATTTCCGTCTCCGTTAAAGCGCGGTTCGTCAGGCGCACCTCGTCTATTTGCCCGTTCCAAGAAGTATTTGTCGGGATAGAGGCGAAGCCGATACGCACGTTCTGGGCAGAGTTCGCAAACGTTGTGTTGCTGTTGGCCGGGCTTGCAGGTTGGCCATTGATATAAAGCTTCATGCCATTTGCAGCTGTCTTGACTGCCGCAATATACTGCCATTGGTTAGTGAGGGTAGAAGTAGACTGGACTTCTTGTTGTGCGGCGCCATCGCCCATCACAAATCGTACATGACCTGTACTGCGTAGATCAATCATCCATCCTTTGATTGACGCGTTCTGCTCTGCCTTACTTATAATCGTTCTGCCATCGTTGGTATCGGTCGGTTTCACCCACCCTTCGACGGTAAATTCATTGCCAACGTTTGAGACATTAGCGACATTTACCACGTCGTTCGTTCCATCGAACGACAGCGCGGGGCCGTATTTACCGAGCGCAACTATGCCCGGGTCATCGGCTTGAGGCGACTCACCGTTGGCGCCAAGCGTACCATTTCTCCGATTGAACGAACTGTCATAGACGTCAAACCCATCGCCGGTTTTTGGATCAGTGCCGTTTTCCGTAAAGTGCCAGACGCCCAGCGTATCTTTGTCGACGCCGGGCCCGCCAAACTTGCCCTTCAATTTCGCCCAACCCCAATCGGAAAATCCGCGAGACGTACCGTAATCCTTCAACGAGAGAATGCGTACCTGACCCTCCACCTCTTGCGTCACGTTGTTAAAGTTGGCGGTGGAACTTAATTTACACGAATCGCCGCCAGTACAGGGCACTGTCGAACTGCACGTTGCAAATACGCAATAATCTCCTTCTGTACTGCACTGTGTCGTCTGATTCGTTTCTGTGCATGGTGTCGCGGGAACGCGTTTGCATGTACCATGTCGAAGGTTCGCCCCGTTATAGCAGTAGCCGTACGTCGATCCAGTGGGTGGCGGTGGCGTACCGGCGCTCTCTAAGCACACAGCTGGCGCAAGCGAATTTTTGAAAACATCTCCATTGTTACCTGTTCCCGCGTAGATGGTGCCGTTGCTCGCCTGGAGTAAGGAAAATGCATAGGTTGAAAGTGGCAAACTCGTTGTCTTCTGCCACGTCGTGCCACCATTAGACGACTCGTAAATTTCACCATTGTAGCCTGTAGCCGCGTAGATGGTGCCGCTGCTCGCCTGGAGTAATGCATAAACACTCTGAACAGTATTGCCGAAATTGCTTTTCTGGACCCAGGTAACACCCTGATCTGTTGATTTAAATACTTCTCCATCACCGTAAGCGCTTAAAAGAAATGTTCCTGCAAAGAGCGCGCCAGTGTTATCTTGGAGTAAGGTGTAGACGTTGTTAGCCTGGCCCACGTCGCCAATCTTTGTCCAGCTATTTGTAGCCAGAAAATATTGATAGACATCGCCCTTGAAATCTATTGCATTACTACCTGTCCCCGCGTAGATGGTGCCGCTGCTCGCCTGGAGTAAGTCGTAGACAGAAGTTACGTCATAGGCACCATCCGCAAGGTTGCCGGTATTAGCCCATGTAGTTCCTCCGTTGGTTGATTTAAAAACGTCTCCCTTGCTACTTGTTGCGGCATAAATCGCATAACCTGCGCCTTCTTGGACCTCGATGAGATCATGGACCTCGCTTGTACCCGCAAACTTTTTTATGGAATTCCATGTATTGAGCGAAGGGTCGTATTTATAAATTTCACCTTTCGTGTATGCGCCGGCAAGCAGAGTGCAGTCATGCGTTTGCAGTAAAGACTGCACCGACGTCGCGAACTTGTCAAAATCACCAAGTTTTGTCCATGTGTCGGTTCCTGGATTGTATGTGAAGACTTCACCTATATTCGAACCCGCACCACCAGTCCCGGCGTATATAGTACCGCCGCATGCGCTGCTTCCTTGGATCAACGTTTGCACAAACAACGCATCACCCATGGCAGGATCGGTGAGATTGCCGGTATTCGTCCAGGTCGTCGCCCCGGATGCACTACATTCTATATCCTCCTTACAGGACTTTTGTGCATTATTCGTGCACACACCCACATTCGCCGACACCCATCCTGCGTTGGAAGACCAAGCATAGCCAGTGACGGGATTTACCTCACGATTCTGGTCGAAGTCTGTGTTCAACCCCCAGTCGTTCGCCGTGGAGCAACTGTAGCCATACTGCAATCCAGGATTGAACGCTTCGTTAAACAAGTTTAGGCAGTTCGTTGAAATCCATCCAATCGTTGAAGCCCACCCCCATCCGACAATGTTTTGCGCGACAAGGAAAAGAGTCGCATCCAGACCGAACGGCGTTTCCACGTTATCGCCGTTCCTGGCCTTGACGGAAAATCTATATTTTAAGTTCGCGTCAAGGTTGACGACATTAAAACCGTTCGGGTCCCACTCCGCGAGCGTGTGCCACCAATCATGATCTTGGCCCGGCGGCTGGGGCTGACTAATGTCACCATTGGGGGGCAGGGGCGGACAATCAAGCGTCAGCTGCTTCGTCGCAAAGTCAACGCACTTTTCGTGGGCTCCGCTGCTATCCGTGTACCGCGCGCGCACGGCGAATTGCGTGGGTGGCGGGTTATTGTTCACGCGAATCTTCAGTTTGATTGTGCTTGAGTCAACACGCGAAAGTTCGGGTAGCGACGGAATATTAGCGCGCGTGTATTTGCATGTACCTGGAAGGAATAATGGATACAGGGTCGTCGGATCGCCATCACCATTCTTATACCGCACTTGATAACAATACTGTGCATTGGTAAAAAGACCGATATCCGTATAGGCGTACAAACTTGTCAGAGATGGCGAATCGCACCCGTTGCTGGGGCTTGTGTTACAAACAAATTGGCTACCGCTCTGACCGGCAAAGGGATTATTTGCCGGCGTAGTAGCGCTCAACTCGAGCGACTGCGAATTATTGACGTCAGCCGGAAGCGCCACATTCAGGTTCGATGGTGGGTTCTGCGACGTATATGCCGTGTAAGGAACCTCCGCAGTTTCAACGTTATCCCCGTTCCGAGCTTTCACATTAATCGTAATCGCTTGGTTAGGCGAATAGCCGGAAACTGCCCATGACGTCAGGTCAGGTATCCAGCCATCCACATCACCGCCATACCCCACTGTGGTATGGCCACTGCTATCGCGTGCGTAAAACTGCGTGCCAGCGGGGTTGCCATTCGTGTCCCAGCGCCAAGTCATGGAGCTCGTTGTTTGTACGGGCGGCGCATCATGACGTAGATTGGTCGGCAGCTTCGCGAGTGTATACCACTTGCTTGAAGGACCGCAGGCGTCTATGCCATCTCCGTTCCGCGCGCACAAAATAACGTCGTATTGAACATTCGTTCTAAGCGAGCATGGGAGTCCCAAGGGAGGATCGCATGTTCCCGTATCCTTGGTTGTGATATTGAATGGGCCACTGCCCCATTGTGCTGCTGTTTTTATTAGAGGTGCTGCGCCGATCCAATAGTAAGGTCCACCAGGCGAAACGTTGTCAATGAAATCAATATAGTATGTACCACCTCCGGTTTCTATCACTTTAAAGTAAAATGAGGTGTTTGCTGGATTATTGTACGTGGGGTTTGTATTCTGATAATGTGGGTTTGATGCCAGAATTGAACCCGTGCTCGGCGTCACAGCCATGGGATTCGCCGGCGCAAGCGCCAACGTATAAATATATGGATGCGCGGGACTAAAAGAAGCATTCTGCGCGATAACCCAGGCAGAGGTATGGTTTAGACCAGTATCAACAGATTGAACGCGGTAATAATACGAGGTGTTCGGCTGGAGCTTTTGACCAAAAGAAGCGATGCAATTGTTCTGTATGTCACAAATGCCGCCCGTGCCCGCGCTCGAGGTGGCAGAACAATTGTAAGAAACAGCGAATATTCCACAGGTCATATTTGACTGCGTGCCACCAGTGCTGATATTTTGTACGTTCGCCCAACTTCCATTCGCGCCTGTAGTGGAACGAGCTAAAAGCCATTGTTCTTCATCAGTTGACTGGTCGCGCAAATTCATTGAAACGGAACTTGTTGTGGTTGCCGCCGAATTAAATAATACGACGTCCGGTGCGTTCACCCACCGCACTTGCACCTGTACAAAGTCGGAGTAAATTGTTTGACTCGGAGCGGTGAGCCATGACGCTGTTGATCCTGAAACCTCATACGCGCGCACATATAAATCGCCGCTTGAATCTAAATAATAATCAGCATCATCCGTAATAGCGTTGAGATTATTGTCCGTCGTAATTGTCTGGGTGAACGTGGCGTCGGCTAACCCAAGATTGCCCAGCAGCAAGGGGGCGCCATCGGTCTGTATTTCTGCGGCCCGTGTGGGGTTTACTATATTGCCGGCGCTCGTCTCCGAATATTTACCGCTGTAGGTTACGACAATTTGAGTGATTGCATTCGCAGCTGCAGGGAAATTAGCTCCTCCCGGCAAGATACGAAATCGAAAGTTGTGCTGCGAAACGCACCACCACGTAAAATTTGTATGGCTACACGTATCAGAGACAAACGATCCGTTGTTGTCCGTCCGCATGTCCGTATATTCTGGCCCGGTAAATTCTGCGCATTGAGGCGCTCCCGGGCACCCGGCCGTAAAAGCTAATGGAGGTTGAGGCAAGCAACCTGGATTCGGCCCTGTACATTGCCCAAACTGCCAACCCGGCCAGTAGGCCAAGTTCAACGTCTGCCCCGTGCAAGGATTTGACGTGTTCCCCGGGCAATATGTTGCCGTTGCATCAATCGCGACCGGGTACGTTGCTTTCGCGAGCCATTGCCTGCCGCTGTCTGTGATGCGCCGAGTCAGCAACGTTGAGCTACCACTTTTCGAAATACTATATTGCAATCCGTTGCTTGTGTCCGTATGGTCGTTGTCCGCGTACATGAGCGGCGCAGGAAAACTCCAAAGTACTTCTTGCCCAGTTCCTTTTGAAAACTCAATAGAACCGTCTTTCATCTGCTGCAAGCGAATCCTACCGAGTGTCAATTTTTGGACGATATCCTTGACGTTATCGTTCTTCTGCACAACGAACTCTTCGAGAAGCGTACCGTTCGTGAGAGTATAGCGCAGGTCCATGCCGTCATAGATAGCTGGATAGGTCAGGACGTTGTCCTGGTACGTCAATTCTGCAGAGTGCGCATCAACAAACGTGTACGCGACCCATGCGTCTCCTACCTGAAAACGTACTGCATCTTGTGCTTGGGCGTTTTGCTTGAAGTACACGTGGTAATCGTTGTGTGTCATTGCTGCGACGTATCCAAGTTGCTTGAGATCCGCGTCTTCGAGTGTCTGAACGTTCGTGTCAATCGGCGCGTACGTTCCGTCGCTCGTTTTATAGTTGGCTCGGCCCATATAGTAGGACGTAAGATGACTGCCGCCTTCGTACTCCGTGTCGTCCCAATCAGGCCCGTAGGTAACCTTCACGATCTTTGGCTCGGGTTGTGCAAGCGGCGTGGTACTCGGTCGAGTGAAATACCAATACCCAAGCGCTAGCAACGCGCCGAGGAGGACAACACCAAGAATCACTTTGGGTAGATTTTTATTGTTGGGTTTTTGAGTCATCTTTTCTTATTTCTACCCGGCTTTAGCCGAGGGTGCGTGAATTGAAACTTTAGTTTCCTTTATTTAGCCTGCCGATCATTTGAATCTTCTACCCGGCTTTAGCCGAGGGTGCTGGCACTGGAACTTTAGTTCCCTCGAGGCCATCAACGTTCATCTGGCCTTCAGCATTTTCATCAACATCAATGACACTATAAATTAAATTATTGATTAAGTCTTTATTATATCTTTTAATAAGTTGACCATAGCAAGAGAAAGGATTAGTCGCTAGCTCTTCTAAAGTACTCACTTCTTTGTGTTTTAATAAATTACCAGCGATATAACCAGTTATTTTCCAATCCATTTCTTCTGAAGCAACCTGAATAACCTTGGAGCTTTGCCACATTTCCTTATATTTCATGATAAATCTTTTTCTGTATTCATAGGTTGTTCCACCATGTAGCAATTGTTTAATCTTGGCTAGGTACAAACCATTCTTTAAATGGAATTTCAAATGATAATGATTGATGGAAATACTAAATAGAGATATTGATATTTTTAATCTTTCTTCAACTTTTCCTATCTGGTTTAATAAAATTTGCTTCTGCTCATCTTCTTTAAAATAAGGATAGTGGAGGAAGGTAGAGCCAGTTAAGAAATAGGTAGTATTATTTGGCCAATATGGATTTATCTTATTGAGCATGCTTCGTAATGGCTAAAGCCATAATTCTTGCACCCTGAGCTGAAGCTCGGTAAAAATTTTTCTTCATAGTGGCCTACAGAAAAAGTTGACGATTTGCCCGAACGCGTTCACCTCAATGCCTTTCACGAAATATCCGTTCGTTGAGCAATTATAGGAATTTGTTCCTGAATTTCCGGAAACGCTAGTTGATTGATCAGCTGTCCCACCCCAGGTATTGCCGGTCACGGACAGATCGCCTGTGTTGACTTGTAAGCTTCCGCCAAGCGTGGCCGACCCTGTGATGGCGAATCCTCCGATTTGAGCAGTGCCTGGCGTCGAGCTTTGCAGTTGGACCATGCTTGAAGGGTCGGTATGACCCCAGCCAGAGCCAGAGTAATAGCGATCAACCGCATTACCTGATCCTTTCCCGACCCACGCGTATGTGCCGTCGAACACGACCCCTGACGCGTTACCGCCCGGGTTGGTCAACGCCGGATACACGGTTCCGTCGCCAGCGCCTATGCGTACAACCGCGGTATCGTGCGTCACCCAGAAGAATGTTCCGTCGAACGCTAAATCATTCGCCTGGGCCACGCCCGTTGAATACGTTCCCGCAATCACGCCATCAGCGCCGTATATTTTCGTAACGTTGTTTGTCGAGCTGGCGTTGCGCGTTGTCGCCCACATGTAAGAACCGTCAAAGGCGAGTCTGAACGGTGCGGTCACAGCGACAGACGAGCCCACACTGCCGCATGTTGAGTTTATGCGTAGAACATTGTTTGCTCCGTTGTTCGCAACCCACACATTTATCCCGTCGTACGCGAGCCCGCGCGGCGTTGAGAGTCCGGATGCCGAACATTGCAGCACGCCGTTCGCGTTCAACTTGCGTACCGCATTCGTTGACGTAGACGCGTACCAGATAAACGTGTTCGCACCTTCTGATGTTACAAGTAGATTCGCCGCATTCGCGTCAATGCCATAGGTTGCGACGATCGCATTAGTCCACGGATTAACTTTTGCCAACTGGTTCGATGCGCCGGAGCGAGACACCCAGACAAAACTTCCGTCAAACACCACGTCAAGAACTCCATTGCCAATGGTCACGTCCGTTACTTTCACCCCGTCGCTCGCGCGAATCTTCGAAACCGTCGTGCTGTTCACGTTCGCGGCCCAGATGTACGTGCCGTCAAACGCGAGGTTCGCGGGACCATCGACGGCCGTTGTAAATGTTTGCCGCCAACCAACCGTGTACGGCACGAGTGAGTTTTGCAATTTTGTCGGCAAAAATTTCGCGCCAACGACTTCATCGCTTGCGCCGAGTTTGCCCACGAAATATCCCGCCCAGAAATTGCCGGCGGTGAGCGTATTCACGCCGAGTAACGTTGTGCCGCCGTTTGCTGTGTGCGCATACACGCCGTAACCCACCGCGGACTGACCCATAACGCCAGCGCCGGCAGTACTCTTGCCGTGCACGCCGTACCCGGCTGCATATTCGCCGTATGCCGCGCCCCGGCCCGAAGCATCCGTACTGGCGGCGATAATCCCCCAGTTATTATTGCTGTAGGCATACACGCCGTCACTACTCACTGGCGTCGCCTCCGAACCAATGCCAATGCCGCCGCCATTTACGGTCAGTTTGTACCCCACACCGAACGCATCCGTGCCAATACCTACTTGCGTACCCGAGACAACAAGAGAATCGTCGCTCGAATTGTCTATCTGTAGGCCGCCACCGACCTCCGCGGAGGTGCCCGTAACTTTCACCTCGCCACGGACATCGAGCTTTGAACCACCACGTAATGAGAAGGCGCTTCCCAGTACATACGTTGGGTCAATGAGCAGCCCGCCTTGCTTCGCTTCCACTAGATCGTCAACACTGATCGGCGCTGATACATTTGATCCGGGCGGCGGGACCGTCGGCTCTTGCCATTGACCGCGGGCAATGCCGAATCCAAATAACAACACAATTGCGACAACGCTAAACATGAAGCAGACAACTGCAAATTTCTTTATTCTTTTCTGTTGTTGCTTTCGATTTTTCATTTCAGCACGCTCGTAGGTCAGGGCCTCGCCCTGACCAAGGTCAATATTTATAATGGTCTACATATCAAATTCACAATTCCAGAGCCCGTCAACGTAAATCCTTTAACGAATTGTCCATTCAAACACCCGCTGCCCGGCGCAGGTGTTGCATCGATCCCATTCCAAGTATTAGCCGTCGCATCGAGATTGCCCGCGACAGTCAGTGAGGTGCCGATAACACTAGTGCCGGAGATATTGAAGCTGCCGGTTTGCGTAATAAATGGACTAACGTTTTGCAAAAAAAGATAGCCAGCAAGGTCGGGCTGCGACCAGCCGGTTCCTGTGACGTATTTTGAAATTGTCGTTCCAGCGTCATAGCCAATCCACATGTATGTGCCATCATAGACAATACCTCGGCCATTGTTTGCGGACGCGCCATTCGCATCGAACGTTTTGACGGCCTGGCCCGTTTGAGCGCTCATTCGAACGATCGTGCCGCTGTTGTGCGTAATCCAGACAAATGATCCGTCGAACGACAAGTCAAACGCGCTTGCAACCGCAGTGGAGTGAGACGTCGTGGCGCCACTCGATGAAATCCGTGTAACGTTGCCCGTTCCCGACGCAGCGTCACTCACCACCCACATATTCGTGTTGTCGAACAGGAGTCTGTTCGGCGCATTCACGGCGACTTGATTCGAGCCGGAGAGAAAATTGCTTACCGCACAACTGGATTGAATGCGGTGCACCGTATTGTTGCTTCTACTTGCTATCCAAATGTTTGTACCATCGTAGGCGAGTCCTTGAGGATTTGAGAGATTAGTGCCATACGAGCAGAGACTGCTGCCATCAACGGCATACCGTCGCACCTCATTCCCGCTCGACGACGCTGCCCAAATATATTTCAGCGTTCCATCGAACGTAATGAGCAGATTTTGAAGGTCCGACCGCGGCGAGGTATCAATCGTCAGTGCGATAGAACCATCTTGCGGGTTCAGCTTTGCCAATTTTCCACCGCTGTTGTTATACGATACCCAGACATTTTGGCCATCGAACACAACGTCGAGCGGGGTAAAGCCCATATTCACGTCGAATATCTTTTTTCCGTCTGAAGCGCGGATTTTGGAAACGTTCGTCGAGCCAGCGTTCGCCACCCAAACGGAACTGCCATCGAACGCAAGGCTAGACGGGGAAGTGCTCGCAGCGTAATCCCCCAGCGAATAATCGGTGATATATGGAAGCACGGATTGTTGGAACGCGGATGGAATAAATTTATTACCAACGACGTCCGACGACGCGCGCACGCGTCCGGCAAAATAGCCTGCCCAACCGTTGATGTTCATTAGATCCGTTAGTTCACCACGCACGCTTGCGCCAGTTGCGCTTGCAGTCGTCCCAAGAACTCCCGGCGCTCCAGGGCTGGCACCAGTGTTGGCTCCTCGCGCGCCCGCGGGGATATTTGTTGTTACTGCACCTGCATAGTTATTGATTCCGTTGATTCCATCGCCCGTGACACCTTCGCCAAAGATCGCTGCGTACGTCGCTGTTGACCCAAGTGATTTTGCGTAAATCGCACTGTTGCCAACTGCGCTCACGTTCAATGCTGGACCAGCGACCCCTGAACCGCCGCCGATGCGCAATCCGTTTCCACCACCTGTAATAGTCAGCTTGTAGGCAGGGTCAGGAGCAAGGCCTATGCCGATGAGGTTGCTCGTGCTGTCTACATACAGTGTGTTTGTGTCAACGATCAAATTTCCGTCCAGGGTAAGCAGACCAGACACGTTAAACCCCGTGGCAAGCGGCTGTCCGACAACTTCAAGCGGGTAGCTCAGCGTTAACGTCTCTTCCGGTTTATAATCTCGGCTGAGAAGCAGTTTACCTTGTCGTACCTGATCAGTTGAACCAATATTAATAAGCTGATAAATGTTGTCCTGCGGCGCAGGAGATCCGGGGTCAACCCACGCGGCTTGCGTCGCGTGTAAAATAAACGACATTCCGATTATGACCGAAGCCATACCCATAATAACAAGGGGTTTTGCGTATACAGCTTTCATTTGTCTCATTCGTTTTTGCATTTCAGTGACTTCGTAGGTCGGAGCCTGGCCCCGACCTACCATGATATGGTTATTACAATGGCCTGCATTTTAATTGCGTCGGGTTATTGCTCCCGTCCACCACAATATCTTTAACGAAATAACCGTCGGGACAGTTATATGTCCCTTGTCCAGCGACATTGACAAGCGTATCTGATGCGCCTCCCCATGCGTTGCTCGAAGCGATGACGTTTGCGCCCACAATCGCGTTTCCGCCAATTGTCCCTATTCCGCTCACATTGATATTGCCAGTGTCCAATTCACCCGGTACGCTGTTCTGCAGGCGGACCACCCCTTCGATAATTTCTTTACCATATCCAGCACCAGAGTAAAATTTGTACAGTCCCTTCAAATAATCCCCGCCGAGCCAGACAAAACTTCCATCGAACGCAAAACTCGCGGGCGAAACGTAGCTCGCATACTGGATATTGTTTTTAACAACTGCTCCGTCGGATGCTCGGAGAATGGAAAGATAATTGTTCGTGTCTATTCGCTTCGTGAGTCCCACCCACACAAACGTTCCGTCAAAAACAACTTGGCGCGGGTTGTCTACTGGCTGGCCAGCCGACGTATCCACATTCACAGGATAATTAGCGATTTCTGTTACGGTGCCATCGCCGTTAGGATTCCACTTACTCACGCTGCCTACCCCAGAATTAGCGGTCCAAAGATATTTACCGTCGTATGCAATACCGAGAGGTAAGTAATGGCCTGACGGAGGAGTTGTTATGAAGATCGAGCATGAGCCTGAACAACTCTGAATATCTACCCGAACGAGGCTCGACGTCTCGCCCGCGGTATTGATGGTATTGGGATCCGGATCATAGAATGCGCTTATCCAAAGATATTGCCCGTCATATACCATACTTGCGGGCGCTTGGGGGTTCAATGCGGTATTGAGACCCAGGTTGAAACGTGTTTCGCTATTGTCGGAAATTTTGTAGCGGATAAGATGGCTTTCATTCGGAATACCCCAACCTGCCACGAGGATCCATACATACGGTCCACCGGACGTAACCGTATCAAGGAACATACCTTTCGGATCAGCATGCGCTTGTGTCAATACTTTTTCAAAGAGTAATGTGCCATCACTCGCGCGCAATTTTGAAATTGACGTTTGCGTATAACTGTAAAAATGTGTTACCCAAACGTTTTGACCGTCGTACAACACTTGGCGTGGGCTCGGCGCATTCAGCGTATAGGCGCCAACCCGTTGGCCGTCAGCCACGCGTATTTTAAAGACCGTGCGTGAATTTTTGTTCGCGGTCCATACGTATGTTCCGTCAAAAGTCATTCCTGCGACCTCGGTTCCCTCGATCACAAAATTGCCTTGTAGCACACCATCGCTCGACTTGAACTTGGAAAGTTGATAGGACAGATTATCGGCGGTCCAGAGATACGTATACGTTGTCGCACCTTGCGTGTACGTTTTCTCCGTGGTCATCCCGCCGGGACTTGCGCCCGTTGTAAAAGGTCCCACAACAGATCCGTCGGATGCTTTGAGTCGCGAGACGCCTTGGAGATGCGTTACCCAGACATACGGACCGGTCGAGGTAATGCTGTCCACGGCAATGCGGTTGGGATAATCTCCACCAGACAAAAACGCCCCGTCCGCGGCATTCGAAGATGGATTAAAACGAATCACATTATTCTCCCATGAACGCATTTGATTGCAGACTACCCACAGGCGACTGCCTACATTTTCGTAAACGATATCAATGGGGTAGTTGCACGTACCGAGCGAAAACGTCCCGAGGAACGCACCGTCCGATGCCTGGAACTTGGTAACGCTGTCAGCCAAGGTGACAGGAGCATTTGGCGTACCGATACTTCCGTGAATGCCAAAATTGACTGTCCAAATATTTGTTCCGTCAAACGCAATGGCCACGGGATTCACCCCGAGGACGCTGCCCGAATTTTGCAAAAGGAATCCTGTGCGCACTCCGTCGGACAAGCGGATGCGAACAATACTGCTCGTGCCAAGCGTACCGTTAGACGGCTGCGGGTCAGTATAACTCGACACCCACACATATGGGCCGCCCGCAGTGGCGCTGTCATACACCAGCGCAGTCGGGTTACAACCAACATAATACGTACCCTCCGATTGGGTGAGATCAGCGCAGTTGACACCAATCGGTACAGTTGAAAAATGCGTTTGCGTGCTTGTCGCAGGGTCAATACGCGTCACATTCGTGCCGCTTTTATTCGACGTCCAAAGGTAGTTCGCGGCGTAAATCAATCGCGTTGGCTCGCGGCCTTGGGGATCATCAAGCAAAACGTCGGAAAGCTTCAAACCGTCTTCAGGACGGACTTTGGAAACTTCGCCGCTGAATTGATCGCGCAACACCCAGATGTTTGTTCCGTCGAATGCCAGATCGCGCGGTTTGTATAAATTATACGTGCTCCGCGTGGAAAGTTCCTGGCCTTGCGCGAATGGCACAAGCGACGATTGCAATTGTTCCGGCAAAAATCTGCGGCCAATCACGTCGTTCGATGAAAAAAGACGTCCCGTAAAATATCCTGCCCAACCTGTTGTGACGTTTGCATTCATCGCGTAGACGCCGTATCCGCCGGCTAGTCCTGTTACGCGACCAATAACGCCGGAACCATTCGTACTTTCGCCAAACAAACCATATGTGGATGCACTCGATCCCCACACGCCGGAACCGTCACCATGATTGTTTGTCGCTTGGATTCCAGAAGCGCCTTTTCCATAGCTAGCATCATGGTCACTGCTCCAGACGGCGACTCCCCATGCACCGGAAACTGGCGTCGTAACGCTCACGCCACCCCCGAGGACGTCAAGCGTATACGCAGGCGTCAACGTCCCAAGTCCAATCCGATTATTTTGCGAGTCAACAAAAAGCGTATTGCCATTCACGGTGAGATTCTGATCGACGGTCAGCGCATTGAGGTACCCTGACCCGTTGACATCAAGCTGTGTGCTGGACGTTACGTTGCTTCCGAGGCGAAGCGCGCCCCGCTTTGCCTGACTCAATGGCCCAACATCAAGAAAACCGGAGAGGTTGTCTCCGGGTGGTACGTCGGTTGGCTCTTGAATTAACGCGGAGACTCCAGCGCTTGAAAAGAAAACGATTATGGCAATCAAAAAAGAAGAAAAGAGAGAAACACGCACCCATGCTGATACAGTTTTTTCTTTTGTTCGTCTCTCCCGCACTTCTGTTTGTTTTAAAATGGTAAATAAATTGACAGAATCACGAAAATACGTGATAATCAACTCATGAAACCGTTTTTCGTACTGATTCATTGTACCAAGATTTCTTGAAAATGTCAAGAAAAGAAAATAAAAAATTTTTATTGGAGATTACGATCCTCATTACCTTTGCCGCTTTGGTCGTTGTGCTGCTTCTGACTGAAATTCGATCGCAAAAGAATGAAGAACAAACGGTTAAAACCATAGAATCTTACATAGCGTCGCAGCAAACGCAGCAACCCATGTACCAATGGCGCGGAGAAATTACCGACGTGAACGATAACGCGTTAGCCGTGAAAGTGCAGGTAACCGATCCATCCACTGCCAAGCGAACTTCCTATTCATTTACGGTCAACATAACGAACGCAACAAGGATCGTACGCATCAATACGACAAACAAGAGGACCAACACGGACGCGTTTTATTCACAAACAACCGAAGTACAGAAAGCGGACCTGCATAACGGCAATACGGTTATCGTCCAGTCGTCGAAAAATGCAAATGCACAACTTGTCGTCGACGCGGATCTTATTTATCTTATCAATATCAAATAACCATTAATTTGTTCACGCGAATATCGTGAACGAGGAAAAAGAACAATATGTCAACTGTTACATGGATCATCCTCGCTGCAATCGCCCTTGTGGTATTCTGGCTCGTCGGCGTTTATAACAGCCTGATTCGGAAACGAAATCAGACGAACGAAGCGTGGGCCGACATCGACGTGCAGCTCAAACGTCGCTACGACCTCATTCCAAACTTGATGGAAACGGTAAAGGGCTACGCGGCGCACGAGAAGGAAGTGTTCTATAAAGTTACAGAAGCTCGGTCGAAAGCAATGGGCGCGCAAGGCGCCGGGGAAAAAGGTCAAGCGGAGAACATGCTGTCCGGCGCACTGAAAAGTCTGTTCGCGCTGGCGGAGAATTACCCTCAGTTAAAAGCAAACGAAAACTTCGCAAAACTCCAGGACGAACTATCGGACACGGAAAACAAAATTCAGGCGGCGCGTCGATTCTACAACGGCAATGTCCGCGACTTCAACACAGCGATGCAAGTATTTCCGAACTCACTCATCGCCGGCATGATGGGCTTCAAACCCTTCGAATTCTTTGAGCTGGAAGAGGCGGAAGGTGCTGCACGAGAACCGGTCAAGGTGAAGTTTTAGCGAATCAGCGAACCAGTTAATCGGTTAATCGGCAAAACGGTTTATGGTTGACTCTTTTCGGGATTTGAGAATTTGGCAAGAAGCATACGCCCTTCTGCTTAGGGTTTATAATGCTTGCAAGCAATTTCCAAAAGAAGAGACTTTCTTGCTGACTGCACAATTAAAAAAATCCGCCCTATCCATTATGGCAAATATTGCAGAAAGTCATGGACGGTACGGCTATCAAGATCGCATCCAACTTCTTGTTATAGCTCGCGGATCAGTCGAAGAAACAAGGAGCCATCTTTCCGCAGCACAAGGGCTAAAATACATTGATAAGAAAACCTTTGATGAACTGGACGACAAGTACCAATATCTGGCCAAGGCAATTAATAGCTTTATTACCTCGATCCGTCAAAAAAAGCCCTCCAATTAACTGATTATCTGTTTAACAGATTAGCACGATGACGACATATTCCTACATAGGTGCCAATAAGAGAAAATCGTTTATACTCATTCTATTATTCATAGGGTTTGTTCTCTTCTTGGGCTGGGTGTTCGGCCAGACGTCGGAATCGGGCTATGCAGGGTTGATTATTGCGGGAATGATCGCGTTCGTTATGACGCTCGTCAGCTACTTTTCCGGCGATAAAATAGCACTCGCGGCATCAGGCGCACATCCGATCGCCAAAGATGAAAACCCGTATGTCTATCGCATGGTGGAAAACCTTTGCATTGCATCCGGCCTTCCTGTACCAAGGGTCTATATCATTAATGACCCGGCCATTAACGCTTTCGCCACCGGTCGTGACCCAAAGCGCGCTTCTCTCGCCATTACGACGGGCGCAATTGAAAAATTGGAGAACGAGGAGCTCGAAGGCGTTATTGGTCATGAACTTTCGCACATCAAAAACTACGACATTCGGTTGATGATGATCGTCCTCGTTCTTGTCGGCGTGGTGGCTCTGCTCGGGAACTGGTTTTTCCGCGTCCGATTTATCGGTGGTGGGAGGGGCGGCGGAAACCGGGGCGGCGGTCAAGCACAGATTATCCTCTTCGCCATCGGATTGGTCTTGCTCATATTTTCGCCGATTATCGCGCAATTAATTAAACTCGCAGTTTCTCGACGCAGAGAATTGCTTGCGGACGCGTCCGGCGCTTTGCTGACGCGCTATCCAGAAGGTCTTGCCAAGGCGTTGGAAAAAATCGGACGCGAACAACAGCCAATGCAACGAGCGAACAACGCCACAGCGCATCTCTTTATCTCGAATCCTTTCGGTGCGAAAGCAATGTCAGGACTGGCTCGCCTCTTCTCAACGCATCCTCCGATCGAGGAACGAATCGCGGCGCTTCGACACATGGGCTAAAAATATGGAACAACAATTTATTCAAATCAATCAACTGATTCGCGATACTATTCAGTGGTATAAAAAGCATTTTCAGACGCTGGTCCTTATCGCGATCGTCGTTTCTGCTCCGTTTCTTGCGATCGATCTCGGATTTTTTTTCCATCTGGTGACCGCGGATCAATACAATCATTGGTCAATCTTCGTGTCTGTGGTTTCAGTCGTATTGTCTGTTTGGGGAGCCGGAGCGTACTATTATTACTTGCAACAGCGCGCAATGCCTCCTTCGTTTTCCGCCTTATGGAAAAAAGGGTGGACGTTATGGCCAAGCATGGTACTGACATCGGTAATCATGGCCGCCATTATTCTCGCTGGACTCATCCTGTTGATTGTACCCGGCATCGTGGCGATTGTGTGGTTTATTTTTAGCCAGGCGATTGTGGTAACAGAGGGGAAGACCGGTTGGCAAGCAATCAAACAAAGCGTCACCTATGTCAAAGGACGGTTTTGGGAGGTCTTTGGGAGATTAGTACTTATTGGCATTATCTCACTCATCATTGGCTCAATTGGTCTATATTCGACGCTGCTTGGAAATGTTCTCGAGCTTCTCTTTGGGCCGTTTGTTGTCATTTACATATATATGATGTACGAAAGTTTGCGAACAGTAAGGCCAAAAACACCGGAACCGGCCAAAACGGCATGACCCCCACACCAATTTTAAAACAATCAGCGCATTCAGAAGAAACTCATTTCACAAACTACCCTCCTCTTTTTCAATCAAACATTAATTGAAATTGGTGTGGGGGTTGACGGTAAAATACAGTAGTGTTATAATCTCTCCGACCAAAAATGTACCCGAAAATATTAGATAAATTCACTGCGCATTTGAAGAATGCGCTAAAGAAAGCCCAGGAGCTTTCCACGTCGCTCGGCCATGCAGCTGTGAACCCCGAGCATCTTGTGTATGGATTAATTTTGCAGAAGGGAAGCATTGGCGCGGAGATTTTAGCCAAGTTCAAGCTGACCGCGGAACGCGTGCGTTCGAGCGTTATTGAACGCAATAAACCATCAGTCCGTACTGTTGACGCGGAAAAGGCAAAGACTGGAAAATTGAAATTGTCCGAAGACACCAAAAAAACGATTGAAAAAGCCGCACTCTTTGCCCACCAATATAAACATAAGTATATTGGCACCGAGCATCTTCTGATGAGTTTGATCAACGTGAATAACCCAACGATGATCGAACTATGGGAAGAAAGCCAGGTGAACCTCAACCAACTCAAAGCGCACCTCGCTACAGTCATGAAGAGCACTTCGCGCTTTCCCGATCTTGCCCAATTTTTTGACCAAGACAAGGATTTGGAAAAGCTGGACCAACGCGAGGGACAAAAAGATCAGCAAAAATCTTCTGCGCTGGACTTCTTTTCGACGAACCTGACGAACGAAACGCTCCAGCGCAGCATCGATCCTGTGATTGGGCGCGGCCGAGAAATTGAACGACTCATCCATATTCTTTCTCGCAGGACAAAAAATAACCCCGTACTGATTGGAGATCCCGGCGTCGGCAAAACAGCAATCGTCGAAGGGCTTGCGAAAAAAATCATTCACGGAGAAGTCCCGGACGCGCTTCTGAACAAAAAAATACTAAAGCTCGACCTTAGCCTTGTGGTTGCCGGCACAATTTACCGGGGCGAATTTGAAAGCCGCCTAAAACAAATCATAGACGAGATTAAGGCGGATCCGAATATCATCCTGTTCATTGACGAATTACACACCATTATCGGCGCGGGGTCAGCATCCGGATCAATGGACGCGGCAAATATTTTGAAACCCGCGCTCGCAAAAGGCGAGGTGCGCGTGATCGGTGCAACAACCATGGACGAGTACCGCAAGCATATAGAATCAGATGCAGCACTCGAACGTCGGTTTCAACCGATTATGGTCGAAGAGGCAACGCCGGAAGAAACTGTCGAGGTACTCCAGGGCATCAAAGAAAATTACGAAAAATATCATCTCGTCCATATTACTGACGATGCGATTCGTGCCGCAGTCACGTTAAGCACTCGCTATCTCCAAGATAAGTTCTTGCCGGATAAAGCAATTGATTTAATTGACGAGGCGGCTTCGAAAATGAAAGTGAACCAAAAAACCGATTCGCTTACGCGGGAAATCCGCACCCTTGAACAAGAGGTGAACAAAATACAGCAAAAAAAGCACGTTGCGGTGAATCAAGAACGGTTCGAAGAAGCGCTGCGTATTAAAACGCAAGAACAAACTGTTCAATCCAAGCTCGCCGTTCTACGCGAGAGAAAAGCCCAAGAATCCCGCAAGTACATCGGTAAAATCACTGAAAAGGATGTAGCCGAGGTTATCTCCCGCATAACCAAAATCCCCTTGCAGGATCTTATTGTTGCGGAAAAGGAGCGGTTGCTGCATTTAGAAAAAGTACTCAGCGCAAGAATCGTCGGCCAAGCGGAAGCGCTCAAGGCCATCTCGGACAGTATCCGGCGCTCCCGGGTCGGGCTCGCGAACCCGAACCGACCTTTGGGCTCCTTTATTTTCTTGGGGCCATCGGGTGTCGGCAAAACGGAAACTGCGAAAGTGCTGGCAAAAACAGTGTTCGAGGACGAACATGCGCTCATCCGCATTGACATGTCTGAATTTGCGGAAAGCTTTAATATCTCCAAGCTGATCGGCGCCCCGGCAGGATACGTTGGTTACAAAGAAGGCAGCAAGCTGACGGAACCGGTCCGACGCAAGCCGTACAGCGTTGTACTGTTTGATGAAATCGAAAAAGCCCACCCAGAGGTTTTTAATCTCTTGCTCCAAGTACTGGAAGATGGGCATTTGACTGACGCCATCGGAAAAAAAGTGAATTTTAAAAACACGATTATCATTATGACCTCGAATGTCGGATTGGAAAATTTGAATAAGGCTGCGAGCATCGGTTTTACGGCGGAGTCATCTGAAGATAAACGTGCGGCAAAGGAAAAATACGAACAGATTAAAGTGCAGGTATTGAAAGACTTAGAACGGAAATTCCGTCCGGAATTTTTGAATCGCATTGACAGGATTATCGTTTTTAAACCACTCGCGCTTGAAGAAATATTTTCTATTGTTGAGCTCGAGCTCAAGGAGCTGACGAATAAACTCGCTGACCAGGATCTCGCCTTGGAGTACGATAAAAAGATCGTGAAGTTCATCGCAGAAATGAGTTATAAACCTGAACAAGGCGCCCGCGCCGTCAAGCGTACGGTTCAGGAACAACTAGAGAACGCGCTTGCGCAAGGTATGCTCGATAACAAATGGCAAAACGGCGATACCGTATCTGCGACTGTACGGGATAAAAAGATTGTGCTAGAGTAAAAGTCACGAATCAATAATGAAAACGCCTTCCCCAGAGGAAGGTGTTTTGTTTTTGAAACATATGGCAGTGAAAAAAGTAATACAAAAAATATTGGCAGTGCTACTTGAAATAGTCTTTCCAATCACGTGCCTGGGCTGTGGCAAAGATGGATACTGGCTCTGTGCGTCCTGCGAACAAGGACTAGCCCTGAAGCCGCGATATTTTAAGACTGGACCGTTCAGTTATCTCGACGGTTTGTTCGCGGCAACTGCGTATGAAGAAAACGTCGTTCAGGAAGCGATCCATCTTCTGAAATACAACGGGGTGGTTACGCTTGCGCCAATTCTTGCAACCTGTTTCTTGCGCAGCCATACCCAATGGGGGCAACAATCCGGCACAGACCTTGCGCGCGCCAGCATCGTACTGCCTGTGCCGTTGCACCGTAAGCGCGAGCGGGAACGCGGATTTAACCAATCAGAGCTTATCGCCAAAGAACTGACGCATTCACTTGATCTTGCACTTGAGACAAAAGTCCTTATACGTTCGAAGAATACCGCGCCTCAGGTTTCGCTTGGGTCCGAAGAGCGGCTCACGAATATTCGCAATGCTTTCAAAATCGTGCGCTACAAGCAGCCGCCGAAACATGTTATACTTTTCGATGACGTTGCCACGACCTGCGCTACACTTGAGGAATGTGCAAGCGTTTTAAAAAAAGCCGGCACAGAAACCGTCATTGCATGGGTTATAGCAAAGGCATCGAACGTTTAAAGCGTATGAAAAAAATAAACACAACACCGCCATCAGGCACGCGTGATTTTCTTCCCGAAGACGTACGGTTTCGGGAAGCGCTGTTTCGTTCCGCGAAAACGGTTTTTGAAACATATGGGTTTCTGCCTTTGGAAACGCCTGCATTTGAACGATTGGAGATTCTCTCCGGCAAATACGGTGAGGAGGGAGAAAAACTCATGTATAAAATTTTGAAGCGCGGTGACCAAGAAAAAACCGGCGAGCCAGATCTCGCGCTCCGCTACGACTTGACGATCCCGCTTGCTCGCGTCGTTGCGGAATACGCAGGGAAGCTGCCGCGGATATTCAAACGATATCAAATTGTGCCGGTTTGGCGCGCTGACCGACCTGGCAAGGGTCGCTACCGCGAACTCGTGCAATGCGATATTGATACCGTCGGCACAGACTACATTGCCGCTGATGCGGAAATCATCCTTGCTATTGCGGACGCAATCAGCGCCATGGGCATACAACAATTTGAGATTCGCCTCAATTCAAGAAAAGTGCTGACGGGTTTGCTAGATGCCTACGGGGTTCAGGCTGCAAAACAAAATGATGTCTTAATCGTGCTCGACAAACTGGGAAAAAATTCATTGGAAGAAATCAAGCAAGAACTCAAGAACAAACAGGTAGCGCAAACCGTCATTGACGAACTGATGGCCGACTTGGGCACAAAGGATGCCGAGGACGTTGTGCGAAAAAAAGTAGCATCAAACGAAACGGGTCGAGTGGGATTGCAAGAAGTGGACGAAATTCTGAAACTGACGGAACCGTTCGTAGAAAAAGCCAGTATTGTTTTCCGCCCGTTTCTCGCGCGCGGACTCGACTACTATACCGGACCCATTTTTGAATTTTTCTCACCGGATTTGAGAAGCAGTATTGCCGGTGGAGGGCGCTATGATAATCTCATCGGCATGTTTGCGAAAAAAACCATTCCGGCGTGTGGCTGTTCGATCGGCATTGAACGAATTGCAGACATTGTGACAAACAAAAAAGAGCGAAACGAACGCCCTATAGTGAACGTACTGACGCTCGTATGGAATAAAAATTTTATGAGTGATGCGTTGCAACTCGCGACCGAGCTGCGCAGGACGGGCATTGCGACCGACCTGTACTTGGAGAACGCGACAGTGAGCAAACAATTTGAATACGCGGGCAAGCAAAATTACGAATTCGCGCTCCTCGTCGGGCCGAAGGAAAAAGAGAGCGATGCGGTAAGCATAAAAAATCTCAAAACGGCAAAGCAGGAAACGGTGCCAATCAACCAAATAGCTACCTACCTACGCAAACATCTACCGTAAAACACTTGACCCCACACCAATTTCAATCAATGTTTTATCGAAGAAGAGATGCTCAACTATGAAATGAGCCCGCTCTGAATAAGTTGATTGTTTTGAAATTGGTGTGGGGGTTGACGCCTCCTATGACACATTGTAGAATTGAGTGCCTTTTTGTGTAAATTAAAAAGAAGAAGTGGTATAATCAGGCAGCAAACATAATCTTGGATGGAGAGTTGGCTGAGCGGGTGAACTGCGACCTACGGGAGCAGTTCACGGGCGTCTAAAGGACGCCCCGGAACCGCGAGGCCTTCACATTTAATCAGTTCAGCGAAGCTGAACTTTTGGAGAGGTGGCCGAGCGGTTTAAGGCAGCAGTTTGCTAAACTGCGACTCTCGAAAGGGGGTCTCGTGGGTTCGAATCCCACCCTCTCCGCCAGATCCCATAGGGAGAGATGCCAGAGTGGTTGAATGGGGCGGTCTTGAAAACCGCTATGGCTGCAAAGCCATCGGGGGTTCGAATCCCTCTCTCTCCGCCAGTCAGAGTATTATTTATAAATCTTATGGCAGAGCCAACACAACCTGACTATGGAAAAGTCCTTGCGGAATGGACGTTTCCCGAATTCATCAAACACAAACGAACGCGGCGCTGGTTTCTCTGGATGGCGCTAGCCATATTCGGCCTTCTTATTTTTTCCATTTGGACAAGAAGCTACCTATTTATCATTATTATTTTCCTGGTCATTCTGATTCAATACATACGCAACAAACGAGAGCCCCTAAACGTGCCCATACAAATTTCTGAAGAAGGCATATTGATAGGAGAATCGTTTTACCCTTACAAAGAAATAAAAGGATTCTGGATTATTTATGAACCGCCCGACGTAAAAACACTCTATCTAGATTTTAAGTCATCACTGCGACCCTATCTTTCCATCTCGCTCGTCAATCAAAACCCAATTCGCCTGCGCAAAATCTTGCTGCAGTACCTCCAAGAAGACCTTACGAGAGAAAACGAATCGCTGTCTGATGCGGTGGCGAGATACTTGAAGCTTTAAATATGCGCCCGTAGTCCCGACGTTCCGACGATGAGTCGGTAGTCGGGATCTCGATTTCGCCTTTGGCGAACATCGGGACTCAGTCAAGAGTAAAATACGTTCTAGTCAACATATCCATTACATGCGCCCATAGCTTCCGCCTATTCCTCGCTAAGCTCGGATCGGCGGACAGGCAGCCCGGATAGAGTAAACTTTTTGACGCGCTCGTAGTTCAGCCCGGATAGAACGCCAGATTGCGGATCTGGAGGCCGGAGGTTCAAATCCTCCCGAGCGCATTATGAACAAGGATTCGGTCACAGTCTTGTCCCGCATATTTCGAGCGAAAGCGAGAAATTTTGCGGGGTTCAAGTCCTGTTGGGCGCACCAGTCAGAAAATGAGCGAAAATCGATAAGGCGCTTGACACCTCTGTCCGAAACTTGTCGGTAGTATGAAACTATCGCGAAAAACTATTATCCTTATTATCCCGATCATTATCATTTTGGGAGTTGTTTTTTGGCTGTTTCAAAACGGTTATTTCCACAAGGCCCCGACTACCTTTGAACCTCCATACCCAGAGGTAAACGCCAACGGAGACACGATTCTTGCCGTTTTTGAGGGCCGCGTCTCATGCCCAGTCGTAATCTGTGTTGGTGGAAGGATGAAGGTACAGCTTACGCTGTATCAAAATCAAGAAACTAAAGCCCCAACTACATATTGGCTAGGACTTATCGGGAGCAAAGGAAACGATAGAATCGTCACACAAGGAGCGTTGACGGTACGTCATGGTGTCAAAGATTATCCGCAGGCAGTAGTGTACGAACTAGATTCTAATGCTAACCGAGATTTTCGATACTATTGGAAAGTAAATGATGACATCCTTTTTCTATTGGACGAGAATTTGAGTCCCAAAGTTGGAGATAATGCTTGGGGTTATATGTTGGGTAGATATAACGCTCCGTATGGACCAAGGGAATACAAGTAGTTTTTTGTTGAACGATTTTCAGAACTAAAGAATTTGCCGCCAAAGGTAAAGTCGAATAGCCTTTACCTACGAATTCCGAATCTGTACTAATTCGGAATCCGTAGAAAAACTTGCCATCGTCCCCGCACCGCAAGGGTGCGGGATAAACTCCAAGGCGCGCCCGGCCTGCCCGCCTCTGGAGGGGCGGCGGCTGCGGGGGCCCGCCATTCGGCGGGATAAACTCCGGGGCGCTAGCCGCCGCCCGCGAAATCCGCTCGAATCAACGCGTATATACTGCACCAAACCAACCAATAAATAAAATTTTTGTCGTGAGGTTCCGCCCTTTGGGTGATCACCCACGGGGTGACAAATCCCTGCCTGCCACCTGCCTGTCGGCAGACAGGGCAGGCAGGCTCTTGGACGCACCAAATGTAACTTGTTCGGAGATGATTCTGGCGTAAATCTGTTAGCGTTCCTATTAATTAAACTCAACACTATCCTATGAAATCAGCACAAATCATTAGATACGGAGGCGGTGAAGTTGTGGAGATTAATAACAATGTGCTGAAGCCCGTGGCTTCCGAAGGAGAGATTGTGGTTGAAGTATATGCCGCAGGAGTGAATCCCTCTGACTGGAAGATCCGTCAAGGATTGATGAGTAAAATGATGTCGTTGCAATTTCCCGCAACCTTGGGGGGAGATTTCTCAGGAGTGGTCTCGGAAACGGGCTCTGGGGTTACGACAGTTCGCAAAGGTGAGGAAGTATACGGACGAGCTAGCTTCTTACGCGGCGGTTCAGGATCGTTTGCGGAATATACTCTTGCAAAGGTAGCATCTGTGGCCATAAAACCTAAAAATCTTAGCCATGAAGAAGCGGCCGGTTTGCCCTTGGCAGGAGTGAGCGCCGTCCAAGCATTGTTCCAGCATATGAAACTTAAAAAAAAGCAAAAGGTTCTTATTCATGGCGGTGCTGGAGGCATTGGTACGTTTGCCGTTCAGATAGCGAAGCATCTCGGTGCGACCGTGGCGGCTACTGCAAGCGCGGAAGATGCCGAATATGTAAAAGGATTGGGCGCAGATCAAGTTATTGACTACAAGTCTCAAAAATTTGAGGACGGGGTAAAAAATTTCGATGCCGTCTTTGATACTGTGGGCGGCGAAACCTATGCCCGTTCTTTTTCAGTTCTTCAAAAAGGCGGTGTGATCGTTTCCATGGGAGAACAACCCAACCAAGGACTTATGAAAAAATACGGAGTCAACGCAATTTCGCAGTCTACCCAGGTGACCGGAGAGCGACTTGGAAAATTAACCGAATTGGTTGAACGAGGTATAGTGAAGGTGCATATCGACAAAGTCTTTTCTTTGGATGAAACGGCCGAAGCCCTCAAGTATCTTGAGGCAGGGAAACCGAAAGGCAAAGTGGTAATCAAAGTTAAATAACGGCAAAAAATCCGTAGTTCCGTTCTCAACCAAATGGCTGGTCCGCCTCGGGTGGAAAAGTAGGTTCGCGCGAAATGTATAATTACAGCACTGACGAATGAGTAGAGGTAATACCTCTATTTTTTCGTACGGGAAATCTGTACAATGAACATATGGTGCTAACACTTCAATCACCTGTCGAGCAATTGCCGCGAGTTGGGAAAACCATTGCCAGGCGTCTGCGCAACCTTGGCATAGAATCGGTCGCGGAACTGTTGGGTTACTATCCGATGCGGTACGAGGATCTTTCTCACGTGGATACGATTAACGCGCTCGCGCCCGGCCAACGGGCTACGATTAAAGTTAAGGTCAATCTCATCGAGAATCGTCGATCACCTTATCGCCGAAAAATGCTGACGGAAGCGCTTGTTTCCGATGCGTCGGGGTCACTGAAAATTATATGGTTTAATCAACCGTTCCTCACGAAAGTGTTAAACGTGGGCGACGCCGTCTATCTTTCAGGAAAAGTGGAATCCAGCGAATACGGATTCCAGATGGTGAGTCCTACCTATGAAAAGGAACGGAAGGAACAAATTCATACTGCGCGCATCGTGCCTGTGTATTCGCTTACGGAAGAGCTGACAAACAAACAACTGCGTTACTTTATTAAGTTGGTATTTCCGCTCATTCGCCAAATTGTCGATTGGCTTCCGCCCGATATTGTTCAAACGCATAAACTCATGGAGTTGCGCACGGCGGTTCAACAAATCCATTTTCCCGAAAACCCCGCGCTGCTCCAAAAGGCGCAAGAACGGCTCAAATTTAACGAGCTCTTTACGCTCCTCCTGAAAGCGAGGATTTCACGGCGCAGCCTGATGCAAGAGCAGGCGCCGGCGATCCCGTACCAGCAAGACTACATACGGAAATTCGTTGGCTCGCTCCCATTCACACTCACGCAGGCGCAGAAAAAGGCCGCGTGGGAAATCCTCCGCGACATGGAAAAACGTACGCCGATGAATCGGCTGCTGGAGGGCGACGTTGGGTCGGGCAAAACGGTTGTTGCGGCGATGGCGATGGTGAGCGCGGTCCGTGCCGGCTTTCAATCGGCACTCATGGCGCCAACAGAAATTCTCGCCGAGCAGCACAGTAAAAAAGTACGCGAGCTGCTCGCGCCGATGAGCATTGAAATCGGTCTGCTCACTCGTTCATCAAAAAAAATGAGAGAGCAACATGTTACACAATCTGTGATACTCAAGGCAATCGCAAGCGGGAAACTCTCTTGCGTGGTTGGAACCCACGCGTTGATCCAACAAAAAGTTGAGTTCAAACGGCTCGGTCTCGTCATTATAGACGAGCAGCACCGCTTCGGCGTTGAGCAACGAAAGAAATTAAAACAGCGCTCCAAAGGACTTCTTCCCCATCTTTTGTCCATGACCGCAACCCCAATTCCGCGCACACTTGCGCTGACGCTCTACGGCGACTTGGACCTTTCGATCATTGACGAAATGCCGCCTGGGAGAAAAAAAATCATCACAGAAATTGTGCCGCCCCAAGACAGGCAGGCGACGTATGCATTCGTTCGCGAAGAAATCAAGAAAGGTCACCAAGCATTTGTCATCTGCCCGCTCATTGATCCTTCGGACGTTCTTGGTGTAAAAGCCGCAACCGCTGAATTTGAACGCCTTAAAAAAAACGTGTTCCCGGATATCGCACTTGGTCTCTTGCACGGAAAATTACGCATTCAGGCAAAAGAACATGTTATGCGCGCATTCGCAGAAGGCGACATAAAAATCCTGGTGGCAACGCCGGTCGTTGAGGTTGGCATTGACGTTCCAAACGCGACCGCCATGATTATCGAAAGCGCGGAACGATTCGGGCTGGCGCAGCTACACCAATTTCGCGGGCGCATCGGCAGGAGCGAACACCAGTCCACATGTTTTTTGTTTACCGAAACTGCGAACGACCTAACGCAGCAAAGGTTACGGGCACTCGTAGAATCAGAAAACGGGTTCCAGCTCGCGGAAAAAGATCTCGAGTTCCGAGGACCTGGCGAGGTGTACGGACTACGTCAAGCAGGATTTCCCGACCTCAAAATGGCAAAATTAACAGATGTCGCGATTATCCAGAAGGCGCGCGAAGCCAGCGACTGGGTTATGCAGAGAGATCCGGAGCTCACGCTTTATCCGCTGCTCAAGAAAAAAATGGCTTACTTCAGCAAAAAAATTCACATGGAATAAAAAGGGCTTGACAAACTGGCTCATTGGTGAAGATAATACTGTATTACACATTGACAATCAGAAAAGAGTGAAGCGGCGGTTTTGACCTGGGCTTACCACCTCGGGAAGGAACCCTGCTCACTCTTTTTGAAAAAACTTGTATAACGTTCTTTACGACTACAACGAAAGGAGGGTTGGGCGCCTATGACATGGAGTAGAATATATCGTACCAGAGGACCATAGAACAACGCTTTGCTTCAAAAAGTTTAATTGACAACAACCAAAAGCCCTTAAATGAGGTGGTGAACAATGATAGTCAAAACGAAGAAGCAAAAGCAAAGAGACAACGAAATATTTCTCGCTGCCACGGCGGGATCGAGTAAACTCTATTACAATCCCGAGACACAGGAATTTTATACCGATCAAAATGATCCTATAGCGGTTCGCGGCGGTCTCCCCGGCTGGAAGCAGCGAGTTGAAACACTCCATCAAACTGTAAAACTGACATCAGAGGCTGTTAAACATGGCCTCGATGCTTACTTGAAAGGAGGTAAGTAAGCCCGCAATGGGCAACATCATTCAACTCCCATTCAAAATAACGAATGGGAGTTTTTTATCCCCACACCATCTTTGCCTATAGCGTATGGCTTATAGAAAAACCTTCTTGCAAACTTCTATATACTATACGCCATAAGCTATATGCGGTCGTACGTCCTACCACCCATTCAGCTTTATTTTGTCGTATGCGGTTTGGACCAGTTGAACGTAACTTCTCGTTTCGTCAAATCCTGTGTTCACCGGGCATTCCCACCAGGTACTGCCCGGGCAAGAAACGCTTGAACAGTTCGCCCCAACGCCACCGTTGTACGCGGCCACGATGTAATGAATATCGCCGTTTCGACATTTCGTTTTTCTCGGATCACAGGAAACAGCCGTATTGTCTCTCAACGTTGCATTTTGCGGGCACGTCAGGTTCGTCAGGCTTCGCAAATACTTCCCTGCCGCGTCAATGTTTGCTGCGGGATTCTTTAGTTGCTCACACGTCAAGTTCGCCGTGGAAGGCAGAAGCTGCATAAGCCCGCATGCCTGCGCGGGCGACACCGCGTTCGGATTCCCGCCTGACTCAACAAGCATAATTGCTTTCATCCAATCGCGGTCAAGTCCGTAGCTATCCGCCGCAGCTCTCAAGAGATTGTCGTAGGTCGCCACGTTATTGCCGTCCCAGTGCGCCGCGCCTTTGAGACTTGCTTCCCCGCGCTCGCCAAGTTCGTGAGAGGGAATCGGCGCCAACGTCAAGCTTTTAAACTGCACGAGGTTCGGATTGATGGTGAGGAGGATAATGTAAGCGCCGAGCGTCATTGCTAAACCGATGAGCGCCTGGGTGATCGTATCTTTTGCGCCCTGCGTGCGCGTTGCATTGCCGAATGAGGTAATATACTTGTAGCCGCCCCACATAATCATGACTGTGGCAAGTATGCCGGCGATGCCGACAAAAAATACGTAAAACGCGGCGATCCATTCGCCGATGGTATCACCGTTAATTACGACTTCTTGGCCTGCGATAAACTTGGAGCCGGGAATAGTGATGTTCGGACGAAAAGTTGCGCCCTTTGACGTATCCTGTTGAGCGTGCGCGGCTAACGCAAGGACGTTGAACATAACGAATGCAAAAACCAATGCAAGCCCAATAAGAACGGCCTTGCGAAAAGAAAATCTTATGACCATTATTTTAATTGAATTGTATAGAGGCGCCCGCTCAACGAATCCGTGAAGTACAAATTCTGTTCACCTTCGGATAGAAAAGGCGATCGAACCGTATACGAACCGCCGCCTTGAGCATTGACGGGTTGCGCGAGAACCGTCCTCAAACCCGTTTGTGTATTGATGCGATAAAACGTATCCGGCACGTTTTGAGCGATGTCCGGATACAACGCAGCTCCCTCTGGTAAATCGCTCGGCACCGCACAAAATATCGTGACGTTATCGCTCGAGAAAACGCACTTATTCGCCCAGGTTTGCACGCCCAGAGCGCGGTTGTTGTTCCCGATGTTATCGCCCGATGCGTCCACGATCCAAAGGGTCGGTTTGTAGTCCGAACCCGCGTTAAACACATTATAGAGCAAGCGGTCGCCCTTCGGAGACCATGCGCCTTCAAAGCCCCGGCCATCCACGGCAAAGGATTTAAAGTTCTCACCGTGCTGCCCAATGGGAAACACTTCCTGGGTTGAACCCGAACTGCCCTCGCGGAATAAAGCTATCACCTGGCTCGTCGGCGACCAGGCAACCTGAACGTCGTCCCCTTTGTCGCCAATTGGCTCAATCGATTGCACGCTTGACCCATCCGGATTCGCAATTGAGAGCCACCGGTTATCCACGTTTTCCTGCAAGTCTTTAAACCCTATTTTTGTTCCATCGCCGGAAAACACAATGTTGTCCCATTCGCGCGGGAGCGTTACTTGTTGCTTGGTCGAAAAATCGTACAGCACTTTGCTTCCGTCCGGAAACGTAACAATGGCGCGGGTGCCGTCTGGCGCCCAGGATATTTTCTCGGCGTTCGGAAAACGTTGGTCGGAAAGCTGTCGTTTCGTTTTTCCGTCAGGCGACAGCTCATAAAACAGTCCGGTGATCGGATCGTAAAACACGACGCTTTTGCCGTCTGGCCCGATCGACGGAGCCATGATGCTTTGTTGGGAAAGATCGTTCGTGAGCGTTTTTCCTCCCCGAGCGATGGTATCTATTTCCGGCAAGACTGCATTCGTAATTGGACCTCCCACGTTGACGTTTCCGTTAACCGTAAAGTTTACAATGGAGCCGTTCACGTTGCCGTTGGTGACAGGAAAACCGCCAATGTTCGTGTTCGCGTTTCCGACGTTCGCGTTATTCGTGGGTCCACCAGCGCCGCGGAAAAATACAAAATAAATGGCAATACCAATGCCTACCACAAGGAGTGCGAAGCCAGCGATGACAAAAATTCTACGCATAGTACGTTATTATTCTAATAGCATGTTGCATTGAGAAATGCTCCAATAATTCCATTGCCAGGTTGTAAGTCTCCCGCTCCGTAAATCACGAACCCGGCGTCATTAATAATCACACATCCATATTTATCCGCTGGGCATTTCATGCCAACGCCTCGATTTCCGGTTAAATGTAGACCGCCGATATCATCTTTGATGTAGCCACAGTCCACGTTCGGATCTCCAACCAAGGTTCTCTCTTTCTCCTCGGACTCCCCGGGTTTTGTGTAGGACAACAATATTGACTCCTGACAATTGATGAAAATATCACCTTGTTTTAGATCGGCTGGTCGCGTTAATCCAGCGTAACTGTTCTTGGCCGCCACGCAAATGCCGTTCGAATTCTTGCAACCGTTGCTGACCATTCGGCACTCATCAGTCTTACCCGCATTGAAGATTCCTCCGCAGCTGGCAGTTGTAAACTGTGCTTTTTCTCGACAGAATCGTACATTTTCCCAGTCGTAAGATTTGGTGAGCTCAACGGAAGGAATGATAGGCAACTGTGGCGTTTGCAGAATGACAAGGTTCGGATTAATAGTGTAGAGAATAATGTATGTGCCGAGCACGAACGCGAGCCCAATCAACGCCTGTTGAATCGTGTCTTTCGCATCGGAGAGTCTACTAGGGTTGCCGAACGATGTAACGTATTTATACCCACCCCACATGATAAGCACGGCCGCGAGAATGCCAGCCACGCCGGCAAAGTAACGATAAAACCCGCCGATATAGCATCCGAAATTCTTCACGTAAAATTCGCCGCTGCCCGCGGGCAGTTCGAAAATGACGCCCGGTACCGAAAACCCGACATTCAGGTGGATCGCGTCCTTTTCATTTGTCACTTTGCAGACGTCCGTGAGCGTCTGGAGTTGGGCGGAGGCTGCGTGCGGCAATACAAAAAGAGAAAGAACAAAGATTGCAAGAAAAAAGAGGAAAATTCTGGTTCGATGATTCATATCTATCAGCAACTAAAGCCCAGGGCTTCAACAATGAAGCACACGCCAAGTTTGGAAGCAGATACTGGATCACTTATGAGAAAGCCAAGCACAATAACTATTAAAATTCCAAGTAACACCGGCCAGCCAAACCCCGCAATAAATCCTATAACCGCGCCGACTGCGTTGATCACGGCAAGCGCCGCGCCTCGCACAGCCATAACAGCGGCTCGTGATGCAGCCTTTGCGGTAGCTTCGGCAGCAACTGACATCTCTGTTTTTACCTCCTTGCTCGCGACCTGTCGGGCCATCTGTAGTTTTTGCTGAAAAGAACTGGCCACGGATCGTTCCTGGCCCTGCGACACATTCGACTGGTCTTCATTCTCAACGAACGACTGGCTAGATTCTTCTTCCTCGGACCGCGCTTCTTCTTGTTCTGGTTTTGTTGTTCGACTCGACGGCAGCTCGCGAAGCGTTGTTTGCTCTGTTGCGCGGCGGTTCAGGTACATCTTGCGCGCCGTTTCTTTTTCAAGCTGTTGCGCGATCGTTTTCTGCTCCTCGCGCGAACCCGGGCTTCGTCCGGACTGCAGGCTATCGATGTCGTTCGCCATACTAAGCTTTAATATCAAGCCACGTTGCCTCGTTTACTTTCCATTGCGATCCTTCTTTCACGAACTTGATGGAAATATCCTGGAAAAAAACTCGATTGTTATCCGTCGTGCCGGTTGATTCTATTCGCTGGGTCGTAAAGACAAAATCCGCGTGCGTTTCGTCAAAACGGACATTCTTTGACGTAATGACTTTTGTGGTGACACCGTAATAAATTGAGGAGTCGGCGTTCTGCTGGCGCGCGCTGGCCACAAATCCGTCGGCCCACGTTTGCATGCTGCCGGTCATGAACACTTTCAGGCTTTCGACATTTTCAAAATCCGACTGATTCGAATATGTCCCAAACCGTTCAGCGAATGAAAGAGCGATCCGGCTTAATTCGAGCTTCGTCTTCTCCTGCTCATTAACGGCTTGCACGTTCGTTGCGGTATTGGTGACATTAGTATTCACCACGATCTGGGTATTTGTATTCTGATTGCCGGTATTCTGGTTTGCCGCTGGCTGCCGATTCAAAAAAAATAAAACGGCCGCGGCAATAAGGAGCAAACCGACGAAGATGCCGAGAAAAAGAAGATATTTTCTGTTCATAGATGTTTATGTTGCGGCAGCCTGGGGCTGGCGTTCAGCGCCTTGCTCTGCAAACTGTTGCTCAAACTCCTTTTTTGCTTGCTCGATTTCTAAGAGCTGGCGCGGGTCAGACGTAATCACCTGATCTTCGGTGTAGGAGGCAACCACCTTAATGGCGGCGTGCTTGGCGCCCGCAAAGAAAATTCCCTCGCCAACGTTACTCTCGAGGAGCAGGTACCGTTCGCCCTCCGTGAGTAAAAAAGTCTTCGCGACGATATCAATGGCCGCGGGCGACTGTTTCATAAGCAACTGAATGGAGGAGTTGGTCACTATGGCTTGGCCATACGGCGACCGTAAAAAGTCAGTGACGTCTTGCGTAATCGTCGTAATGCCGAGGTAATATTTTCGGCATCGCTTCACGAGCGCGAAAATAAACTTGGCCGAATCTTCATGCTGCATCAGCCACCATCCTTCGTCAATAACAAGAATGCGTTTTTTCAGTTGCGAGCGGACGACGTTCCAAATATGCGCAATAATGATTTGGATCCCGATAGGTCGCAGCTCATCTTCCAAGTCCCGTACAGTGAAAACAACCAGTTGATTATTAATCTCCACGTTTGTCGGACTATTGAACAACCCGGAAAACGTGCCTTCGGTGAACTTTCGCAGCCGCGTAACGAGATTGTCCGCTCCAGCCATGCCGGAAAGCACTTCCTGAAAGTCGCTCATAAGAGGCGATTCGACTTTGGAAAGGTCCGCGTCCGGTGTAATGTCTTTTTTGGCATAGGTCTCGATGAGCGCACGATCAACAATCGCGTCCTCTTCGTGGGAAAGCTCCCCGAGCATCAAACGAACAAGACCCTTGAGCGCAATGACCGCCGAACGAATGATGTCTGCCGGCTTTTCGTCGCCTGGATTTTTCGGCAAGTCAAAGGGGTTAATCTTACTTTCCGAGTTCAGTGAGATGTTTATGTACGTCCCTCCTACTGCATCGGATAAATATTTGTACTCGCGTTCCGGGTCAATAATAATAACGTCCGTTCCGAGCATCATACTGCGGAGCACTTCGAGTTTGATTGCGTAACTCTTGCCGGCGCCTGACGTCGCAAACACCACGGAATTTGCGTTTTGCAGCGAAAACCGGTCGAAAAGTATCAAACTGTTATTATGACGGTTAATACCGTACAAAATACCATTGTCAGACGTAAGCTCGGAAGAAATAAAAGGAAACGACGACGCGCATGGCGACGTATTCATGTTAAACGCAATCATGAGCTGGTCCGTTCCAAGGGGCAGGGTTGAATTAAAACCTTGCTCTGCTTGATAGAGAACGCGTTTGGTATAAATGAGTCGGGTTCCGAACAGCGTTTCCACTTTTTCCGAAATTTGTTCAAGCTGCTCCTTTGAATCCGCGTACAACGTTACATAGAGCGCATATTGAAAAAATTTCTCAATTCCTTGCGTCAAGTCGTCGCGAAGTTTTTCTATGTCGCGAAGCGCAGTTTCGCGTATAGGATCGCGCGGCGCGCCTTTTTCCGCGTCCGAGAGAATTTGCGCTTGCAACGCGCCAACTTTATTTCTTAGCTGCTTCAAAATGACCTCGGAGCCAAGCGGGTAAAAAAACATTGAAATATCAAGCGGCGTGTTTAAATTGATGATCGGCGCGAACCAGCCAACGCTAATGTAGCGCGGATAGGCGACGACGAAAATCGTCCGAACAAACCTGCCATTGAGCTCCATGTACCGTGGTTCTACCTTCATCGCCGAAGGCGCGATCAAATCCCGAACGGTGACAACACCGCGTCTGTACACCTGCTCGGCTTCCAGAGTTTCCTTTTTTTCCTCAATCGTTTGCTCCCGGAGCCGACGCTGCTCTTCGGACGTCAGCTGCCCAAGGGGCTCCGTTGGCAATGGCGTGCGTTTTCGGAAAAATTCAACCATAATTATGCTTCAAGATTAAGTTTATTCGCTTCCACAAATTTTTGTTGGGGCGCGATTTCCGGATTGTACGTGTCGTAATACAGCTCAATGAGACCCTGGGTGTCAAGCTGAACCGCATTCAAGCCGGTTGAAGAAAGTCCGCTCAAAACGTATCCGACACGCTTACCAAGCTCGTCCCGATACTTTTCGAATTTTTTTTGTTTCAAATGGATCACCGACGTCGGTGAGAGCGCTTCTCGGAACACGGAAAAGAATTTCTTCGTGCCTCCTTTGCCGGGTGCGAATGGAATGACAACATAAAACTTCTTGCTCATGATATCCGATAGTTCGACAAGTTCACCGATATACTGACGATATTCTTGCGTTTGGATGCGTAAGAGATCATTCGTTTGCCGCTTCTCGATATCTTTGAGTCGTTCAATGTATTCGTCAATATTCAATTTGCGTGATTGAACGACGATCTGAATGGGAAAATCCAGTGAGTTCAAAAACTGCATGTACCCGGATATAACAGCATTCTGCTCTTCTTCGGACTTGAGCGCAAAGTTGATCGACGAAACCAGCATAACCCCGCGGAGCGTGCCATCCTTCAAAACAACACAGTCGTCTTTGATTTCCAAAATGTCCAAATAACGCTGGGTTGAATAAGCTTCTTTTCGTTTTTTTTCGTCTTTTGCCATACTCTTACTCTTCTTTAAACGCGCCTCCGGTGTCGACGATGAGGGAAAGTTCGGTCAGGCGCGATTTTGTCAATGGTTTCTTTGCCACAATAATCTCGGTTCGTTCAGTCTTTTCTTTGTCTTTGCGTTTTCGCTCATGTTGCGTCAATTGTTTTTCCCATATTTTCAGTGGGGGCCGCTTGCTCGTTTGGATAAGCGAAATAATAAAATAATGGAATGGCCGACCGTTAATTTTGACCGCAGCGAAGACAACCGCGATTGCGAATATCAGAATAGTGAGCACGGCCGCTGGCGCAAAGGAAAAAATCTTGAACGTTGCAAAAATTAGACCGGCGGCCAATAAGAAAATCAAAAACTGCCGCACAGTCAGTGGACCGATAATTTTGCTTTCTACATCAATGAATTGTGGAACAACAAACTGTTGCATGTGTTAAAATCTCAAACGTTTATTCATGTCGGCAATCGCATAGAATTCCTCCGCAGCTATAGTTGGTTTTGACGCGGCAGCGCGCCCTGCCACAACATCCGCAATTGACTTACCACTCTCAATGCTCTCCCTACCAACGTCTACGTATAATTGATACATCGGCGAGGTGTGCCATGCGGTAATGCCATCGGCTTTTTTCAAAAGAGATTCATCAGCAAGTAGATCAAACTTTTGTAACATTTTTTTTGTTTGTTCCTCAAGCGATCGTCCGAGCTTTCGAAAATCTTCAACTGAAGTTACGCTCAGCTCTTCGACTGGTCCAACAACGCGCGTTGGTCTTCGTATGTCAACGACCGGCTGTCGTTCCGTCATGATCGTTTCGCGCATCACGCGTGGCATCTGCGGTACTGGACGATCTACTGATCGCACTGGTGGCATAATCGGTTGCGGCAGGGGTACTGGTCGAGGTTCGGGCTGTTGCATTCTTAGCGGCTGCACGGGCCGGGCTAGGGCTTGCGGAATAGTCGGGCGCATCGGCTGCTGCTCGAGGGCTCCGGTTGGGCGACCTGCTGGCGGCTCCGGTGCATGAGACCGCGGCGCGGATTGCATTGTGTCGTGAATGTTTGATGACTCCTGCTCCAAGGTACTCAGAATGTTTTGACTCAAGACCTCATCGTATCCCATGCCGCCAACTTTCGCGGGCCGAGTAAGCGCATCATGGGTTTCCAACGAATCACGCATTTGCGTCAAGCGAGAGGACGCGATGCTCCAAAATCGCTTCCGCAACACGTCGTCGGGAAACGTCAAGTTGTGTTTACTGACAATGCCGGTGATAATTGGATCGATCTCGTGCACCGACTCCTCCTCGGTCACCATCTGTACTTTCTCTTCGTGGCGGCGTATCTCTTCTTCGTCGTCAGGATGCATGTAAAACGCTGCGGTCGTTTTAGCGAACCGCGGCGCAAGCGGTGCAGTCGGCTCGTTCGGATGTGGTATCGTTTGCGTCATGATTGACGCTGCAACGGTTACGGACGGTTGATAGGCAACAAGCTCGCCATGCTGGACAATTTTATATTTTCCGTCTTTCGTGCGGATGAGCATGCCGTCTGGCAAATTGTTCATCGTTTCAACCATGAAATTCAACCATGAAATAGTGCTTTTTTACCACGTGCTGCGGAGTTTATTATATCAGAAGTTGCCAAAAAAATCAAACCGGGATTTATTGCCGTAAGGAGCATTTTTTAATGCGAAAAGGCCGCGTTTTAAGGTAATAACTTTCTATTAAAGAGGGTCGTCATATGGTTTTGGACTGCCCCTCGGACCTCCCCTTGAGAAACTATCTTGGGTCGAAGCCTGTGTCGTCCGTTCTTCCCCTCCTTGGTAAGGAGGGGAGTCCTGCGAACCTTGTACAGGCGCGTACACTCCCGGAGGGGCGATGATAACTATAAAAACAAAAACCCTCGGTGGGAAGGGCTTTTTCTGTCTAAAGAATATCCTATGACGGGTTTTGCGTCAGCTCGCTCACCAACGTGCCGCCCTCGACGCGGTTCTTCACCCATTCAAATTCACCCGTTGCTTCGTTCCCGAACGCCAGGGTTTGTTTTTCCCCTTGCACGGTTTGGCCAATATGCACGCCGACGAGCGCAGATTCGCTTTCACTCATCTTGCCGCGCTCTTTCAAGAGATATTGAAGGAATTCTGAAAGAAGCGGCAAGGAAACCGGGTTGATTTTTGCGTTCTCAATAAGTTGATCCAGGGCTACTTTACCAATCGTCGATTCGTATTTTCTACGAACTGATGCAAGCGTCGCATCAAGCCATGCGGGTTGTTGCTTCAGAATGGTCATGAGCATGCCCGCGCGGGCGAGAAGCTGCATGCACGCGCTAAGTGTTACCTCATCACCACTGCGCGCCGCGTTTGCAAGCTCGCGCTTGATACGCTCGACGTCTCCTTGTGTGCTCGCAAGTAACTCGTCCTCTTTTTTGAGAATCGTTTCAAACTTTTTTTCGTGCGCTCGAAAGCGCTCACCAAGCGAGGGGATCCTTTCTGCCGACGGGAAATAGGGTGTGAAAACCGCGCCGGGGCGAGTTTTTGTCAACTCTTCCTGCTGCTCTTCCGCAATAAACTCCCATTCGTTCGGGTCGTTGGGCATACTAGCAGGATAGAACTTCACAGCTCGATACAATTTCATCAGTTTCGCCACGCGCTCTCGCTCACCTGGATCGAGTACTTGGACGTTTGCGGACGTGGTCATATAGCGAGTCAGCGTCACGTTATCGAACGTCATCGCGCCGGCAAAAAGGATAAAGTCCTTGAGCCAGTTCGCGATGGTAGGCTCTTGCGGCCTGTCCTCCAGTGTTAGGCGTTTTTGCGTTAGACGTTCTTGATTCGCGTATAACAGCTTTGCAAGTTCATCGGGTTCCGCATCGTCGTCCGCGACAAGAGCATACGCCATCTTTTCGTTGAACTCCGCTTTCGCTTCTTCCGTACCCTCAAAAATTTGCACAAGCTTGCCTTGCAGTATATCTTTCATTTCATTTGTCGGCGTGAGCTGCTTCAAGTCTTCGGGCTCGAGAAATGCTTTCAATACGCGGGCAATGAGCGCCTTTTTAAAAGCGATACTGTCTTCATCCGTCAACTGAAATCGTTTTTGCATGTATTCGGGAATATCTTCGATCGCCAATTCTCCCGTCAAAACGAGCATGAGCAAGAAATTCAGCTTCACGGCGTACCGCCTTTCCAATCCGAAAATTTCCTGCCGAACGTCCTGTGTTTGCAGTTTCGTGCGTACTTCCATAGGCAACGCATTATACTTTTGTGCGATGTCGTCTATGTATGCCATGGCTATGCAAATGGTGATTCAAAAATTTCTTCTTCAGGCGGTTTGCTTGCAGGTGGCTGTGGAGGTTTTGGCTGCGTTGGTTTTTGCCCCGTTGCAGAGGTTCGTTCTTCCAAAGCTTTCGCAAGCTTTCCAAAATCATTCGTAAAGATTTTCCATTGTTCAGGCGTAAATTGACCGGTGCGAACTTGATTCTCAAGAGTATTGACATTAGGCACTCCCTCAATCTTGCCTCCCAGTTGTTTCAGGCCTTCTGATAATTTCTTTACTTGTTCTGCTATTTCATTGGCATTCTTCGCAAACTCTTCCACCGGCATCTGTTCTAATTGTCCATGAAAGTCTGCGGCCTCCTGAACTTGTTTCCCAACATTTTCGCTGACTGGTGGCGTTTCCGTTCGAATGCGGGTTCTTGGTCGCGCGCTGAATTCAGCACGCAAGCTTCCCCGCTCTTTAGTAAGAATGTCATTAACGTTCGATTCGCCTGCTGCGACGCTCCCTCCAATGCCTTTGCGTAGACTATAAATCCTGTTTTGCATCGTGTGCTCGGTTAGGCGCGTCACGGATTCTTCATCTTTGACACCTGTTGCATGGTAGTCTTCATGAACATGCGTTTTCATTAAGTCACGCACACCGTAACCTTCGCTACTTGAGTTAAGCAGATTCAATCGATCAAATGACTCTGGCTTACTGAAACGTTCGCGGGAACGTTCAAGCTCTTGAATGCGCCGATCTTGACCCCCTTGTTGTCGCAATTTACCAATTTCCTGATCAAGAACGCCAACCATTTTTGAGGCGACTTGCCTGATCTCTCCACGATCATCAATATTAATGCCTTTTGTCTGGCTAAACTTTTGGGTAGCAGTCGGACGCAAAAATTCCAGTCCTAATTTGTCAAAATCTACGGCAAGAGCATTGCTTTGGCCTGTATCAAATTTACCAACGCTCAGATTCCCCTCTCCGCGCTTTGCTGCCTTTGCTGCTGCTGGCCGTTCTTCGTCTTCTACCAATCTATATTGATGCTTAGACTTCCCTTCCCGCATAACCCGATCGTAATATGTGGTTCCCGGACTCGGTACGTTGCCAAAGCGGTTCGAACCCGTTAATGGTCGGTTGTTTTGGTTTAGGCCTACCTCCCCCACTGTATCAAGACCATCTGGTAACCCTTTTGCTGTAAAAAATTCGCTTCGACCCCTATTGTACGCGCCAAGCGCATCGCGATCTTTACGGATGATCGTATCTCCGCGTCCTAGTGCGCCTAATCGTATTCCTCTCCTACCGATTGCTGCCCACTCTGCGTCTTTAACTTTACGCAGTGCTTCATCATCCATTCCTTCAACAAATTTTATTAACTCGTCTTCTTTATTAATGGTACTGGGAGATTGCTTACGAAAGGCCCGTTGCATGGCTCGTTGTTTCGGCGTAATGGCAAATCTAGCATTAGCATATCGACTTCGTACGCGTGTGTCAGGTACAAATCTGGCGTATCGTTCAGCCTGTTCTTCATAGGACTTTTCTCTTTGTGCGGAAGCGACAAGGGTTCTGGCAGCAAGGTCACGAACCAATGGAATGCCTGATGCGCCAACTCTCGCGAGCCCCTCTCTCACAGGCCTTGCCCGCGACAGTGCGTCAAATCCTCCGGCAGTCACCTGGCCGGCGCCACGCAGGGCAGCGCGGCCAAGGCGCAACGGCGCGCGGATCGCGCCGGCGCCAGCTGCGCGAAGTTTACCGATGGCCGTACTTGCCGCAGCGCCCGCCATTCCGCCCATCTGTCTCGCCACCATCAATGAGCCAACAAGCATGGCAGTCGCGATAATGAAATTTAAAATATTTGTGGAACTACCTGCCTTGATAACTGTTGCGGAAAGCTCTTCGGTCTGTCCGGAAACACTGGCTCTAGGCTTATTCAACAAAGCTTCTGCAGGAAATTGACCAAGTATATAGAGCGAGAACCAGATAAAAAACGCAAGGACCGGGCCAATCACCACGTACCGGCCAAACGCGCCCCACCACTGACTTGCATAACGCTGTCCGGCCGGGAAGGCGTAGAGCAGGTACGCAATGGGCGAAAGAACCACCAGAATCCAGAGCATGATAATGCGCATGAGAAAGACCAGTACCATAACGAACATCACGACAATGGCGACGACGAGCAACACATTCATAAAAAAAGCCGAGCCGAGTAACTCAACGCCTGCAGGTGGATTCGGTTGATCTAGAAAGGACAGAAGATCGTTTAAGCCCCAGACGTTCGTAAACGTACCTGCCGCGTTTTGGGCAAACGCGTTAACAAACGTGAGCATGATCACCTGCGCAATGTCAATGAAGAATCCGGCGATCATTCGTGAGAAGTTGATCAGAATCGCCATCATAATGATGCGACCTAAGAGCCGACTCCACCGGTACGTTTGAATACGCAAGATTGTACCAAATGCCATCGTCAGCAAAATCAGTACAAAAAGCATGTTGCCAATATCACGTACAATCACCCATCCACGAACTACGGCATCCGTGTCCGTAAAATTATTATAGGTCACAATAGCCAACAACAACTCTATCGCCACAAGCAAGAGCTTGCCGAGAACAGTGGCTATGGCAAAAAGAATGCCGGCAATCCATCCGGCGATTTTATCGCCAACGTCTCCCAAAATAGAGGCATGCGCTGGCTGCGTGGTAACGAGCAGGAGGCCTCCCGCGACAGCAACGCCGGCCAATAAAACCATACCGCGGCGCAAAGTTTGGCCGCGTGGATTCAGAGAAGCGAATATGCCTGCGAGCGATTTCATCGCGCTACTGGACAATAATATCATCCGGATAGGTGTCAACGGACGTACATACTCCGTCCGGAACGTTCCGCCTGTCCACACCGGATCCACCACTGCACCAACCCCAGTTGTCGATTAGTTGAATTGTCGGCTTGCAGCCGGTGCCCGGACAGGTGGCCGCGTCAATGGAAGTATACGTGTGGTTATACCAATGCGGGTTCGCGGGGTCGCCTTTGGGTGCAAAGCCCCACGGTTCATCAACATCGCCATCGTTGGGATTTGTATTAAAGCCATTCCCCTGCCAATCGATGCGAATGCGCTGCAACGGTAGTTGCTCGCGATCTGCCGTACTCGTGAATGTTAGTTGTATTGTGTCACCGCTCTGGATCGTAATATCTCCGGATTTATACGAAGAGCCGCCCGCAACAATGCGTAAGTTGCCGGCTTGCGGCCGAATGCCGCAGTAATCGTTGGGGTAACCCGGGCGTGCTCCGGGACATTCACTCATCCCGTCAAAGCTAGCCTGCCATGCATTGATAATCGGCTGCTGAATAACGTATTTTCCCTGCGCATAGTCCCATGCCCAACTTACGTATACGTCGGCGAATAGACGCTTGAGGCGATCAATGCCCAGGGCAATGGTTTTGCCGCTCGCCCACACGCCGCCGCCCGTGCCGCCAGGCGGGTATGGACCAAGTCCAATACAGTAGCCATCATCCGCCGTATTCACCACACCATCCTGGCCTTTCAAGCACGTGTTAATCTTATTATCGTCCGAACAATCGTTCGTGCTGCTATTACTGCACATGCGCGTGCTGCAGTTACCATTATCGCACGCATAGGCGCTGCCCGCCCGAGCCGTCGAAGTATCTCGCGGATTTTGGCGTTGCTCCGCGTAGACAGGGACTGCCCAACTATCCGGCGTGCTGCCTTCCGGCTTTGGTTGTAGCACACCGCCGAATGGTGCAAAATCAGTCAGATAATTATATTGCAAATCTTGAGCGGTATACGGCGACCCTGAAGAGGACCTGCCAGCCCAAGCAACGTTATCGCCGCCGGACTTTACCACTTGCGCGAGCGCTTCGCACTGCTCACGGAGATAAAAATCAAGAGTGAACGCTCCGGCTTCGTTTTCGCTTCCCGTCCAGTCATCCAGGTAGACATAGTAGCGAATTAAGCGATGCTGACCGTCGAATACTAGGGCAACGCGTAAATCTTGCCCGCCGCAAACTGCATCGGTGTGAGAACACTTAAACACCCATGCGGAACCGTTAAGCGGAAGGTTACCTTGCAGGCCAACAAAGTCCGGGTCTGGGTCAGTGGTGGCATCGTTGGCAGTTAAGACGAAGGAGTTCGGATATTCACCGCGATTTGACACTTTTCTGCCTAGTACACGTTCGATTTCGTAATCAAAAAGACCATATTCTGGTTGCCCTGCCGAAGGAATATTCCAATAGCGATAATTCGCTTGTCCGCCTCCGCTCGCATTACGCACACATCCGCCGAATGTAAACCCTGCACCATTGACTTTACAATTATATGAATAACTCCGACCGTAGATATCCGTGGCAGTCGGACCGCAACTTCCAACCCCGGAAGAATTACCGCACGAGTCGCCGTCAAGATAAAACATGGAATATGCATTAGCTGTGATTATATACTTGTTGCCGGCGCGGTTATAATTGCCTCTTGAATCCACGCACATATATAAGGGAGCACGATCCGCATACCCGGCTTTTACGCCGGCACCGAACACGTTCGACTCTCCGGCGATAATATCAACGGGCCACCAGGTAATGCATTGGCTCGGATTCTTCGGGTCTTGTTCAATACAATAGCCGAACCACCCTTTGTATTCCGCTCCATTACTATCAATGTACCGACAGAGGGTTGAATCCGAGCGCGGGTACATGCGGCACGTCCGCGTTAACTTATTGGAAGGGTTCGGCGGATCGCTTTGCACTTCGAGCGTTGGTTTCATGGAAACGTTATCCAGATAAAACGTTATGCCGTTTTGCACGTCTCCTCCTGAGGCTGATTCCTGCACAATCTGCAGTTTTACCGAGTCCGTGCTCGCGGGAATATTCGGCGTCAAAGGACCGAACACGAACTTTGCCCATGAGGTGGTCGGCTGAATACGGTCCCCAATCAATTGCGAACCAATAAGCACGCCTAGCGAATTAAAATAGCCAAGCTTCACGGCGATCATGTCGTCCGGTTCAGGGGTTGCATCGAATCGAGCATTGAGCGAAACCACGTATTCCGCCGAACCAACACCGGTTAGCTGGTATTGCACGCCTTCCCCGGCGACGGTGCTGTTCGTGTCCACCACCAACACGTTATTTTCGTCAATCTTTGCTCGATCCGGCGTCCCGTCCAAGGCCTCTTCAATCACCCGCGTGAGGTCCGCCCCTGATCGTTCCCAACCGGCTGGAAACGTTTTCTTGTACCCTTCGTTCAGATCAATATCCCCCATGTCGCCGGTGGCTACAAGATCAACGTCGCTAGCGCCTCCTAACCCAATCTCGGTCATGGCGCGCACGGGGTAAAATCCGCTGATGATTTGACACTTATTACCCAAGCCGCAGTCCGCATCTATTTTACATACAATGGCAGGATCGTTAGAGCAACCCCAGTTCACGCCTGCCTTAACAATACCGGACGAATTTTTAATGACATCAACGTTTGTTGAGGCGTGCGGCGTAATGTTAGAATTCTGAATATCAAGCTCTACACAGGTTCCACCTCCCGTGCAGTCCGCGTTGGTCGTACAACTCTTTGTCGAATCATTTGAGCACGCACGCGTACCTATGCATGCGCCTGTTTTCGGATCAATCTTATTGCACGCCTTAATATCGAAACAGAGCTCTTCCACCTCTCCACGGGTATTCGTTACTCTAGTCGACGTCGCGCATTCGAGCCATTTACCGCATTCCCGATCGTTCCGGACTTTGACGATAAGGTTTGAATCGCAATTGTTTGGATCGGCGCAGGTGACTGGCGCTGTTGGCTGCTTGATGCGATCTACCTCTGTATAGGTCGCCCTGCTGTCATACGTTGCTGCGCCTTGCGAGCTATCATAGAACAGACGGCACCCGATACGCGGGTCCACGGTTCCGAAGCAAGATGAGGTGTCAATGCTTTGATTAACGTAGTAATATGGTTTGCAAGACACTGCGCTGACGCTGCAGACGCCATTCACACCATCAGCATCCGGATCGCAGACTGGCGCAGGATTGCTCGGATCGCAATTAGTCGTTCCAGCTCCGTCGCCCGCGGTACACACCGTTTCGTATGTCCCAGTATTCAAATTCACCTTGCACTGCCCAACGGAGGCATCGAGCGATTCCGTCGGGTCGCTGTATTCCTGGCAACCGGATTGGCCCGCCGGGCAGATTCCGACCCACCCGTTCGTCGGCTGAGAAAGGCCTTCCGAAGAAGATTTGCATATGTTGCTTCCGCAATCACTATCGATGTCACACGCAGCGCCTGCGTTTGCGCCGCCGAAACAAAAACCAGTCGCGACCGGACAATCCGGCGTCAATGACGCACTCCCTACTCTGTACCAGCCGGTTCGGCCGGCACCAACATCTCGATATTCACATTGACGCTTGGGATCTTTAAAGTATGACGTACCGCTGCCCGTGTTGAATGCGGCGCAACTCTGCTCGGAGGACTTGCACAGCGTCTGACCATAGGTATCGGGATTATTGATGAGGTACGTATCAGCGTATCCGGAAACCTGATTGTTCAAATTAAAGTTAACGGTCCCCAGTCTTGAACAGCCTTTTTCTTGGGCATCGCAGTATTTTGCAGGGTCATTGACCATGTACACGTAGCTATCGTCAGGGATTGTTCGCTTTGTCGCATTGTAGGGCACGGGTGCGGGGCCGTTTCCATTAATATAATTCACAAGATAGATTTGGTCGCTAAGCGAGATCGTGCCAGAACCGTTTACATCCGCAAGCAGTACTGGATACGGTTTTGGCCCATCCCGATTAAATATGTAATTCATAATGTACTCACCGTCTTCGAACGTGTACTTGCCATCGCCATTCATATCCCCGCGCTCCGGATTCGCCGTAAACTGTTCGCTGAACGCCGAGCTTGAATTTTTCGTGTCAATCATTGCTTCGCAGCCGACTTTATCGGACGCGCACAAATTCGAGAAGGATTTCAGGTAATGGGTTTGGTTGTCGCGGTCGCGGTACGCATCGCAGTTTTCATAGCCGGCGCATTCTTGGTAGGAACCCTTGATCATATAAATATTATCGACCACTTCCTGGACGATGATATTATCAACAAAGAATGCATCGCCAGCCGAGAAAATGGAAAGCTTCGCGCCCGCGGTTACTGGCTGGTTCAAAAATACCGGACCCATTTGATAGCGGTTCCAATCCTGGACTTTCACGGCTGCCTGACCCGGGAAAACGATATTCGGATTCGTAAAGCCAACGCGCACAATCGTATCCGCGCTGTCTGATTTTGCCCAGAATGAAATGAGATACGATTTCCCTTGCGTTATGAGCGTCTCCACATTCGTCGAGGCGGTTGTCAACACGAGCATGGAGTGCCCGCCCACTTGCACTGATTCCGTGCTGGGGTTCAAGTTCCCCGGCGCATCAGACGCCCACGGATTAATGGAGCCGGACTCAAAGTCGGATGAAATAAGTGTGCGGATGTTCGTTCCGGCGTTGCCTTTGTACTCGCGACAGCCCGCATACTGGGCCGAGCACTGAATGCCCTGGCCAGGAATAAGATGGTACGTCACTGCCTGTCCGTCTATAGTGTTCCTGTATGGGTGGCAGTTCGCATCTGCGTAGGCGATTCTTGACTTGAGCACTGTGTAGGTGTTGCCGATATCGTCATAAAACTGCGTACAATCTGGATTTACCCCAACCTGGTTCAATGGACACGTTGCCGCATCGTGGGTTTCGGATATACCGTCGCCGTTTTCATCAAACGTTTGTCCGTCAACGCAATTCGGCCACTGATATTGGCCGGGCAAACTCGGGTTGTCAATGCCGAGGTTCGTGCAGGGCGCACCGCCTAAGTTACTTTTTTTCAGCTCGAATTTTTTCAATTGATATCCGAATTCATCCGAACCGACCCACGTGTAGTAGGTGCCGATGTTCGGTGCATCGTCTTTCACGCACTGTCGAATCAAGCTGTAATATTCCAGACCTTCGCCGCCACCCGCCACTTCGTCGAGATTCGTGTACTCTTCGCAGCCCACGGCTGACGCGGGGCACGCTTGGCCCGTGGAAGCAATAAAGGAAATAATATCTTGCCCTGGCCGTTGCGGTGTATTCGTGATTGGCATTTCTCGATAGGCCTTGCACCCCAAGTACTGAACAGGGCACTGGTCACAAGAGCTTGGGTCATTCGGATCGCAAATCTGGGGGTTCGTTACTTTGCCTGGGATTGATTCGCCTGTCGTAACGGACGTGTACTGCTCACAGCCCACTTCTTCATCAGAACAGGAAATACGCTGGCCATTCAAATATAATTTGTTCACTGACCCGTAGTCCTTGTAGTCGCTGGGCTGGCTGCCTTCTTCGAGCTGTACGGCGTCAACCACGCTCGTACACGTCGCATTATTGCCAACGCGGACAACCAAGTTCGTCGCGGGCGTGCCAACGGGGAACGTGATAGTGCCCGCATACCTGGTCCATGAATCGAAATAGGTGAACGAGGTCGAAAGTTCCGGGCTTGGCGCGCCTTGAGTCTCGAGTGAATAGGTGTTGCCGCTCGAGCAATCGCCACTAATACGCTTCCCATGAAACGACAACGTAAATGTCCGACCTCCAACCGCAAAGCCCGTAGCAAGCGGTACGCTCACAATGGAATCATTCGGAACAATCTGTGCGGCCGCAAGTCCAGAAAACGCTTCAGACGAAACGTCAGCAAGTCCCCATTGGTCTACGGTATCCTTTGTTTGGTCATTAATCGTGCCGGAGAATTTTTCAAAACTTCCGTTCGCAAGAATGTTCGTGCCGAGCCCGTCTTTTGTGCGAATGAATTCACTGCACCCCGCAGCGGTTGCATTACACGATTGCACCTGACCGTTGAAGCTGATGATATTACTTTCTCCCGTACTAAGATTGTCGCCCGTGTCGCATTGCCATTGATTCGTCGAGGTGTTGAATTCCGTACAATAAATTTGGCAGCCGGCGTTGTTCGCGTTGCAACTGTTGTAATCAATGGTGTTTTGCACGTATGCGACTGATGTGCCGTCTTGTTTCTGAAATGCCTGACACGTTGAGAACTGGGAGGCGCATTGCGTCCCTTGGAACCGCCAGATTGGCTTTTCTTCGACGCAATAGCCGAACCGTTTGCACGAACCGTCCTCGTTTTCAAAAAGACACGTTTGCTCGTCCGCGCAGTAATCCGCTCGCTGCACTTGTCGGGTGGAAATTTGATTGTTTGGGTCGTCCAGATTAAAGGTTGGGCTAAATTGTTCGTTGGTCACCTGTTCGCCCGCGCCCTGCCTGCGACAAAATAATTCCGGAGCTTTCAACACCCAGTTCGGGTCAATCAGATGATAAAACGGATTTGGCTGGCCCGGCGACTTCTCTTTCTGTTCATACTGCGCGACCAGACCGCCAAGCGTGTAGTTGCCGGGTTCAAATTTCTGAATGTACCCCGCAGCAAGCTCCCATCCGGCAGGAATAATTCTATAGTGCCGCAAAACGAGCAAGCTTCGGTATGGATAGCCATTTCGAAAGGTCGGTTCGCGCCCTTGCGCGTCGAAACCGAAAATTTTTGAACTATCAAGCAGTCCTTGCTGCAATGCCTCTCCAACGGTTAACTCCTGCTCAATGGCAATGCGGAATTTTTCATCGATAATGCAATTATTATAGGCTGGGGTCGGCGGGCAAGAAGCGAGTATATTGAGAATGTCTTGCGATCCCCCAACATTAAAATCCGGCTGATTGAGTGAGGCAAACAATGTTCGTGCCGCCGCGACGCCGGAGGAAGATGTGCCGACAAATTCTCTAAAGCTCGTGTCTGCTTCCGGGTTAAAACCTTTTTTAAATATCCGCTCAATCAATTTACTCGTAAGCGTATTCGTGAACACGCCGATAGCGTCGGCTATCGCCGTACCGGTATAGGTCGCATACGGTTTAATGGATTCCGGCACGATGCTGGAAAGCGCGTCGCCAACGGTGCGCGCGGGCGTCTTCACCGCTCCGGTGATCGTACTCTTCACGGACTCAAACTCCCCTTCGAGTTGCTTAACGAATTTCGTTGATTCAACTTGCTTCGAGCTGAATTGTTCCGCGCCGGAAATAATAGAGAGATACGCCCCAAATTCAGAAGCTTGCGGATTGAATTTTTTTGAAAAGTCAACAAGTTGCTCATGCGTGCTGCGTTGAATGTTCGCGACAGCCGCGGACACAGGGCAGGTTGCCTGCGTGATCTTCGGGTCTTTCACCTGGCGCGCCCAAACATCCAAACGCGCTTTAATAAACGGGGGCTGATCACACAATGATTTTCCCCAAACCTGTTTTGAAAGATTATCGAGGTACTCGCCATACGCATTGTCCGCGGTTTTTTCAAGGAGTTGGCCGGGGTTCGTCAAAAACAATGGCTTTTGGCCTTTGCCGCCGGAGGCGACGTACACCGCCGCGTCGTACGCAATTTTATTCAAAAACTGCCGAAGCACGTTTTTGAACGCAACATCGGCCGCAGTTTTTATCGCTTTATTGATCGCGTTTAATACTTTTGCCGGAACGTCCTCAACAACTATCGTGGGCTGTGGAACGCCGGGAATACCAAACTGCGCCTGAGCGCTTCTCGTATACAAAAACACGGTCCCACCGATGATAAACAGTATACTCACCAGGATGAAACCAGCGATGAATCGTATGGTACGTTTAGTTTTTTTCTCTTTGCTAAACATGTGGGCTTGCTATGTTGCTGTCATCCTGAGCGAAGTCCCGACCTCGAGCTTGCCGAGGGGGAGGGACGGAGTCGAAGGATCTCCCTGCCAATACGTTTTTGCTTGGGGATTCTTCCCCCGCCATTCGGCGGGGTCAGAATGACACTGGTTTTTGGCTATTGCGTATATTGTGCCAATGCCTCTTGAAAAATGGCTTGTAACTGTTCGTCATTCACGTCATTGAGTGTGCTTTCAGAAATGCCGCTCTGGATTAAGAACTGCCGAATTTCTGAGGGAGTAAGATTCTGAAGCGTACTGAGAGATATTGTTGCGTCAGATGCGCCGGCGTTCAGATTTTGTGCGCCGCCTTGCTCCTGGACTACCTCTTGATAGAGTTGGCGCAGTTCGTCGTCCGACATACCATTCAAAACGTCTTCCGGCGCGCCCGCGTCTTTCAATGTTTGGCGCAATGTCGCTATCGGAATATCGCTTGCCTGGGGCGTGCCCGGGATGACAACGAGAGAATTAGTATTGGTAATGCTCGGCTGAAGACAGTCTTTCCCTTCCGGACAATTTGGATTTTTTCCTGCGGCAAGTTCGTCTTTATCCGAAATCTTGTCGCTATCCGAATCCGCAAGATAGGGGCTTGTTCGGTATGTATACAGTTCGTCGTAATCGGAAATGCCGTCCTCGTCCGTGTCTTTCGTGCGCAATCCCTCGATCAATGCTTGTTGCGTGGTAAGACCGTTGATATTAAGAGCAACGTTTTTGATGGCAAACGGCGCGCGTAAGGTATGAAAAAATTGATACACCGCGATACCAATCGCCAAAAAACCGATGAACGCAACGAGAAGAAGTGCGAATTTCTGTTGTTTCTTCGAAAGATTTTGCCCCGTACTAAAATTTTTTACCCCTTCCGTTTGTTCATTTTTTTGTTCGGGCACAGGGGTCATTTTTGTCTTGATTTTTTTCTCGTTTAGTACAAAAATTATATCACAGAAGGGTCGTTGTGTCAAACAAAATTAATTCTCATTACAACACGGCAGGTTGGAGCCTGGCACCGACCTACTTGGCAATGATTTTGGCCAGTTTAGTCCAGTCCTGCACTGACAAATCTTGCGCACGAACAGTCTCGGAAAGATTCGCCAAGCGCAGCCATTCCTTTGCTCGGTCACGGGAAGCGCGGAAACCGTTTGCAAGATTGTTTTGCAGTTGTTTACGCCGGGCGGCAAACCCAATCCGTACGATTTGGAAAAATTTCCTTTCCGGAATCGCTCCCAGGACCTTTGAATGGCGCAGACCGATCTGTGCGATATGCAGTATGGCGGAATCGACCGAGGGCTGGGGCCAAAAATGCGAAGCGGGCACGGTAGACGCAATCCTCGGTTCTCCGTACAATTGGCAGACAATAGACAACACGCTTGTTTTGCCCGGCGCAGCAACAACTCTCTCGGCAACTTCTTTCTGAACCATAACCGTCATAGAGGACGGTCGGGGTTTTATGCTGACGAACTCGCCAAGAACGCGCGAGGTGATATTGTATGGAAGATTTGCCACGATTTTGTAACCGAGGTCGTGGACCGTTTTATGCAATTCGCGCCATCGTGAAAAAATATCACCGGGTATCACCTCGATATTGGCGGCTGACCGTTTTTGTACTTCCGTGGCAAGCGCCGCAGCGAGCCGACGGTCAAGTTCAACGGCAATCATGCGCGACGCACGTTTCGCAAGTTCAAACGTAAGCGTGCCGAACCCCGCGCCAATTTCCAAAATGACGTCATCAGGATGAAGATCTGCCGAACGCACCATGACCTGAAGCGTTTCGGCATCAATTAAAAAATTTTGTCCGGATGATCGCGATGGTCTAAAACGATACTCTGCCTTGAGATTTTTTATTGTTTGTTCTAATGCGATAGTCATACCGAAAATACCCCGGTAGGTCGGGGCCTGGCCCCGACCTACGCGTTATGAAATGGGTTCGTTCGACTCCGCCGGCTTAAACAAGAGGTACAGTAGCGTCAGGGCCGCTCCAATAATGAACACCGTTGGCCATGAAATCGACGTCAGCGAAAAAAGGATGAATAGCAAAAGCGCAGTAAGAAATTTTCCGATCCCTAGCGACGACTCGAAAAACACCATATAGGTAAGCGGACCTTCGCGTCTGGCGTATTCGTATACTTGGGCAAAAAGCGGTATAACCAAGGCTTCTTTCGATGACCGCGAGAGCGTGTCAATCCCAAAAACGTGAGGCACGCTGCGTGCGAAAATTCTCAAAATCCACGCAATCGCTGCAAAAAGAACGCCCACAGAAAGCGCACGCTGCTTTGATTGCCTATCGGCCATTTTACCCCAAAGCAGCACAAAAAGAGCCGTGGTGACAGTTGCGAGCGCGACCAAAGAACCAAGCTCAAGAAAATCACCAACGATTGTGTAGATAAAGATCGGCCAAAGCGTTAACACGATGAGTTCCTCGCCAAAACCGAGGAACGCGAAAAAATTACGTCGATGAGTTTTTTCCCGCATGGTGCGAAATACTTTGGGATACGAAAAAGACGTCGTCTCGCGCACCTCATGCATGCGAAACAGGGGGATGGTGGAAACCAGAAACAAACAAGACGCCACGATAAACAGTACGCTAAAATTAGCACGCTCCAGTAAAAATCCAGCTGCCACGGGACCGAGGATGTAGGCCACACGACTTATCGTTATAATGCTCCCTAATTCACGGCCGCGCTGTCCGGCTTGGGAAAATACGGTGACGTCCGCATGGAACGCTGGCCAATAGAGCGCCTTTTGGATTGCGAAAATAATCGGCGCGGCAAAAAAGAATGCCGGGACGTTTGGAATGGCGAACAGACAGAGGTAGTAGGCGATAAAGAAAAATTGACTATAAAAAATCGCATGCTCGTATCCTGCCTTTCCCGCGATCTTCGCGCCGAACGGCAGAAGTAAGATGTACGCCCCGTACGTGATCAGATAGAACAACATTATCTGGGCAAGCGAGTAGCCGATCACGTATAAAAAAATCGGCTCGAAGAGCGAAACTGCTGCGGTCGCAAAATCGAGAATGCCCACTGACCAAAAGAGTTCTACGAGCGAACGCGAGGGGTGCTTGGAAAAATAATGCGGGAGATGGGCGTGGAAATGTCGCGGCATGTGCTAGAAACCAACCTTCACCGGTCCTTCACGAACGATGTGGACCTTTCCGGCTTGCACTTGGATGACGGTCGAGACCGGCACTTCGGGTAATTCTCCGCCGTCGAGGATGAGATCAGGTTTTGCAATTTCAGAACGGAAATTTCTATGCACGCATTCCGCGTTATAGCAATTCCCCTGACCGGTAATATTGGCACTCGTGGAGGTAATCGGCTTGCCAAAAGCACTAACCAGCGCCAGCGCAACAGGGTGGTTGGGGATGCGCACGCCAATGGTTTGCAAGCCAAGCGTTAACGCGGGCGGTACTGAATCTTTTTTTTGCACAATAATGCTCAAAGGGCCTGGCCAATACTTCTTCGCAATCTTTTTTTCTTGCTCGCTCATTATTGCGACCGTTTCAGCCATTTTCATATTCGCTACCGCAACCGGAAGCGGTTTCTGGTACCGCTTTTTCATAATGAATATCTTACCAATCGCCTCTTCATTGAGTGCGTCGCATGCGAGACCGTACGCCGTGTCCGTTGGGTATGCGACCACGCCTCCTTGCCGGAGGATGCGCACTGCCTGGGCAATGACGCTTGCCTGCGGGTTCTTGGGATCAATGCTGACCATGTTCATAGGACGAAATTGACCAGTTTATCTTTTACTACAATGGTTCTGCGGATTGTTTTGCCACTAATGTATTTTTGCACCTTTTGGCTGCCTTGCGCAAGGCGAACAAGCTCTTGATCATTCAGTCCCTTTTCGACCGTGAGCGTGTCGCGCAGTTTTCCGTTCACTTGCAGGATCAGTGGCACCGTCGTTTCTTCAATTGCACTAGGGTCAAACGAAGGCCAGTGTTCTGTGAAAATGGAGTTTGCATGACCAATACGCTCCCAGAGTTCTTCGGCAAGATGCGGTGCAAACGGCGCCAGCAAGGTGAGAAAGGTTTGGCCCTGGTCCTTGGTAAGCCCGCCCAGCTTGGTCAAACCGGTTAAACATTCCATAAGGCTGGCGATGGCCGTGTGAAAATGCATCTTGTCCAAATCAGCGCTTACCTTGTGGATGGTCCGGTGCAACAATTGACGCGCCAGGATTGGGGCAGAAGCTTCGACGAGGGGCGCTGACGTGTAGACAGTATAGACGCGGTCAAGAAACCGACGAATCCCAAGAATGCCGCGATCACTCCAATCTCCCCCGTCTTCGTATGGGCCCATAAACATCAGGAACATGCGGAAGGTGTCTGAACCAAACTGCTCGACGAATGCGTCCGGGTTCACCACGTTGCCTTTCGATTTCGACATCTTGGCGCCGTTTTTCGTTATCGTGCCTTGATGCCGCAATCTGTGAAACGGTTCATAGGCGCGATCGCGCATCAACACCTTGGCGATGAACCGGGCATACAGGAGGTGCAAGGTTGCATGCTCCGCGCCGCCGACATACAGATCAACCGGCATCCATTTTCTTACAAGCTTCTTGTCAAACGGTTGCGACGGGTCGTGTGGCGAAAGATAACGAAAAAAGTACCACGATGAATCGACGAATGTATCGAGCGTATCAACTTCACGTCGCGCCGGCTTCTTGCAAAGAGGACACGTGGTAGTAACAAACGATGCGGACCGCGTGAGCGGCGACTCACCGGTTGGTTGAAAATCAACATCATCTGGCAATAAAACGGGCAAGTCCTTTTCCGGTACAGGCACGGCTCCATGCTCATCGCAATAGATAACGGGAATCGGCGCGCCCCAATAGCGCTGACGCGACACCAGCCAATCACGCAAGCGGTGCGACGTCCCGAACGACGCCTGACCGGAACGCTCAAGATCGGTAACAATCCGTTTACGCACTTGCTCCGTGGAAAGGCCGTTATAATGGCCTGAATTGATCATTGTGCCTTCTCCTGTCCAGCATTCCGCCTCGAGATCAGAAGCAAGATAGCCTAAACCTCCGGCGCTTAATCCAGCTTCTAGCGGGCGCTTCGGCATAACGCCTGGTGGATTAATAACTTTTACAATCGGCAGCTTGTATTTCTTCGCGAAGGCATAATCACGCGTGTCGTGGCCCGGCACCGCCATGACGATTCCTGAGCCATAGGTAAGCAGGACGTAATCCGCGATCCAGATGGGAATTTTTGTTTTTGTGGCTGGATTGATCACATAGCTGCCAAGGGGAACTCCTGTTTTTTCTCGATCAGCGAGTTCGCGCTCCGCGGTTGTGCGCTTTCCCGCTTGCTCCCGGTACGCGGCCACTGCCTCGCGGCGGTCAGGGGGGGTTAACGCTTCAACCAGTTCATGCTCAGGCGCGAGAACAAGGAACGAAGCGCCAAAAAGCGTGTCTGGCCGTGTCGTAAAAACGCGAAGTTGATGTTTCTTGTCTTCCGTCTGAAACACAATGTTGGCGCCTTCACTCTTGCCAATCCAATTTTTTTGTACGAGCTTGGTCCGCTCCGGCCAATCAAGATGGTCAAACTTTAATAAGTCTTCCACGTATTCGGTGATGCGAAAAAACCATTGCTCAAGTTCTTTCTGCTCGACGGGGGTACCGCATCGTTCGCAGCATCCGTCAATGACTTGTTCGTTCGCCAGAACGGTTCTATCGGTGGGGCACCAATTCACTGGCGCTTTTTTTTTGTAGGCGAGCGCATGCTTGAACAACTGCAAAAAGATCCACTGTGTCCACTTATAATACTCTGGCTCCGATGTAATGGCTTCTTTCGACCAATCATACATTGCGCCAATTTGTTTCAGCTGGCCGCGAATCTGATCAATACTCTCATAGGTAATGGTCCGGGGGTGCCTTTGTTCCTTGATTGCCTGGTTTTCCGCGGGCAATCCAAATGCGTCAAATCCCATTGGCTCAAACACATTCAATCCCTGTAGGCGCTTCCAGCGAGCCCAGGTGTCGGTTGGTCCGTAATTGTACCAATGCCCGATATGCAGCTTCTTCGCTGATGGATAGGAAAACATCACCAAGCAGTAACACTTATTCTGGGAATGCTTAAGATCAGTCTCGTGCGCGTGCGCCTGCTCCCACCGCGCTTGCCATTTTGGTTCAATAGTCCGATGTTCAAAAACGCTCATACGTAATCTGCTTATCATTAAGTTTACCATTGTTTTCCACTCGCTTTCAAACCGTGAGCAAAAGGCGCCCAACTCACAGAGAGTCTTGACGGTATTTTCACAATATGGTAGTCTATACCTTGACTTCTGTAAGCATGCAAAGGGCGCTCTGGCAAGGGAAAAACATCATGCGAAGCGACTCGTAAGAAAAAACACACTTACAAGAGGTCAACCTATTCGTATCCACATCAAAAAATTCATTATTCAGCTTTCCGTTGGAGTCCTACGGCTCCTTTCCTACGGCGTGCGCGCTGTAGGCTTTTTCTTACTGCTAGTAATCGTCCGCCCAATCACCATTGTGGCTGATTTCATCTTCCGGCATATTCTGGTTCGGCTTTACCGTGTCTACCGCATCGTGAAGGTCTGGATGATGAAAAAATTGCTACCCGCAAAAAGCACGATATCATTCCCCTTTACGCGCAATACAGCAATTCATATTGTGGTCTTTCTTTTGGGAATCATTGTGCTTTCTAACAATGTATTGGCCCGGGAAGTCCGTGCGGAAGATTTTGGCAAGCGCAGCCTGGTTAACACATTTATCAATAATTCGCTTGAACAACTCACTGAGGATACATCGGCGGCTAAAGCACCAATACGAGAGCCGATACAATCGGCTGCCGCCGCGAACAAAGAGCCAGTGGTCGGCGAAGTTGCCGAAGCTATCGAACCGACCGTTATTACGTCGCAGGTGTCGGGCGCTGTTGTTTCGAGCGGCCTCATTGAGCCGGACGATCAATCCCCGCGCAGCCGTGTTGTGTATTATTACGTCGAGCCCGGCGACACAATCTCGACCATAGCGGAAAAATTCCACATAAGCGGAAACACCGTTCTCTGGGAAAACCGGCTCGGGAGTCGTGACTATATTCGACCGGGAGACAAGCTAACCATTCTGCCCGCCTCGGGGTTATCCCATCAAGTACAGTCCGGCGATACGGTTGCAAAAATTGCCCAAAAGTATAGCGTGAGCGCTGACGAGGTCATTGAATACAATCGCCTTGCCGACGCAACCGCAATCGAGAAAGGACAAATTCTACTTATCCCTGGTGGAACAATGCCGGAAGCGCCAAAGTCAACAAATACGTATACGCCATCGCGGTACGCGTACCAAAATATTCCGCCGCCTGCGCGGGTGACCTCGTCCGGTAGATTGCTCTGGCCAACCCCATCGCATCGCATTAACCAATATTTCCGCTACGGCCACACCGGAATTGATATTGACGGCGACTACTCTTCGCCCATCTACGCGGCGAGCGACGGCATTGTGGAATCGGTGAACAACGCAGGCCGCGGCTACGGACTCAATGTTATCGTCAATCATGGTGGCAACATGAAAACCTTGTACGCGCACGCCAGCAAAATCTTTGTGCGGGCGGGGCAGCGAGTATCTCGTGGCCAAGTACTCGCGATGATGGGATGCACTGGTTGGTGCACAGGCACACATGTTCACTTTGAAGTGCGCATCAACAACAGACCGGTGAATCCGTTGAGCTACCTCTAACCCAGCACCACTTTTACCTTGCTGTTTGGCCAAAAAGACGCTCATTTATCAAAATGAACGTTCTTTATTTTCTATGAAATATAATGCTGTAAAAGTGGTGCTGGGTTACCTCTCCTTCCCAAGCAGCTTTTTTATTTTCTGAATAATCTCGTCGAGCGTAAAATTGGACTTGATGAGGTAATCGTTTGCACCAAGCGTTCTTCCTTTTGCCACGTCCGCCTCTTGTCCAAGATTCGTGAGGAGAATAATGGGAAGTTTTGTCCATTGCGCATCCGGTGATTTTCGCGCGCGCGCCAGGATTTCAAAACCATCAAATCCTGGGAGAATAATGTCGAGCAGCACAACATCGACAGGTTCCGACTGCAGTTTTTGCCAACCCTCAGGTCCGTCTATTGCTGTCGTAACGCGAAAACCCTCCTTCTCTAGTTTCGTCTTGAGCAAATCTCGAAGGAATTGATCGTCCTCAATAATAAGTACATGAATCATAGAATGAGGGAACTCTTTTTCATTGCCTTTTGTAATATACGCCGAGGAATAAGACCAGAAAAGCGAGAGTCGACAGGCTGGTCGCGAGAATTAAGAGCGGCAAAGGTTTGACACTGTAAACCAAAACAGCGGCAGCGCTCAATAATAAAAACCCAAATAGAAGCAAGAGCGATCGTGTTCGAACAATAGGGTTTGGGCTCGAAAACGATTGCAAAAGAAAATACAGCGCGGAAGGGACAACGACGGAAAGCAGGAGGACCGCGGAGGCTATTCGGGGAACAGTATCCAAGTTCCAGTCCAAAAGACCGCTGGCGTTATCAAAGAGAGGAAAGGAAAAAAATGCGATATCAACCAACAGCACGACCGATGCTAAAAGCAGGAAAAGGAAAAATGAGACGCGATACCGCAGCGGGTCGAGAAAAAATGTTGTCGTCATCGTAAGGTAGCCGTACGCTATGAACAAAAAGAGGCTGCCCAAAATCATCATGACGCCGAGATAAAAACGTTCCTGGGGTATCAAGAGCCAGGGCAGTGAAAAAAAGAGATACGCAACGGCGAAAAAAATGTACGCCTTGACGAAATGGTCCACAACCTTATTAGACTGATCTCGACGGTACACGCCATACAATTTTCCTCCGCACGCAAAGCATACTATCGTGTTCAAGAATAATAGAAGCGGTGAGAGAGGGATGTTCATAATCTTGTTTGTGCAGTACTTGGCTTAAAAACCAGCGGAATCGTCATATGAACCGTCGTGCCGTGTTCTTCACGGCTTTCGAACCAAACGCGTCCGCCATGATGTTCGATAATCTTCTTAACGATGAAAAGGCCGAGTCCTGATCCTTCCGTTTGCATCCGAATGACGTTATCCGCCCGAAAAAATTTTGAAAAAATTCTGTGTTGCTGGTGCTGCGGGATACCCACACCTGAATCCCGCACTCGTATGTGTAGTTGGCCGTCCTCGCGATCAAGAGAAAGCCATACTTTTCCGCCTTTCTGCGTATACTTGAAGGCGTTGTCGAGAACGTTCTGCAAGGCCAGCTTAATTTTTTGCTCATCAAGATTCAGCGGAGGAAACCGTTCCCGAGGAGGCGCATAGGAAAATTGAATCTTGCGAGTCTCAATTTCCGAGCGCAACTCCTCAAGCGCATGATCCACAACTTCTTCAAGTTGGGTTGGCTGAAATTGATATTGAAAGCGCCCTTCCTCGATGCGCGATACGTTCAACAAGTCGTTAATCAATCCAATCATCCGCTCATTGCTCATGTAGCCTTTCCGTAGTACGTCTTTTTGCTCGGGCGATAACTGTCCCATGTCCCCATCCATGACCATTTTAAGCGACCATTTGATTGCAGACAACGGGGTCCGCATCTGGTGAGAGGCGACGGAAATAAATTCCGTTTTTATTTGGTCTGCATCACTCAAACGCTTGTTCGCCTCCGCTAGCGCCTGGTTCATCCGAGACAAGTCTTCATTAAGCTCGAATAATTTTCGCTCAACAGATTGTAAACTCCAGACAACGTGACCCGAGCGGTACGTGGAAATACCCATGAGCGCAATCAACGTGATCGAAACCATGAGGATAAATTGAGGATTCTGATACGCATCAGGAGGGAAGAAACCCGTTGCGTAGTGCGGAATAACGCCAGCTTGTTCAAGAAGGACAAGAAAAATGAACAGGTTACCGCCAAAAATAAAATTCAAAGGGCCAGCGATTTTTGAAAAATGCAAATTAGTCCCTACGAGCTGCAACAGATACAACGGCAAGAACACGCTTTCGATACCGCCCGTGAAATGCACCACGATCGTAATTACGATCATGTCGAAAAAGATCCCGAGATAGGGCCAAAACTCTGGATACCGCGTTGAGCGATATACAAAGCTAGAAGCGATGTTAAAGATGAACGCGAGCGCGACGGCGAGGAATATCCCCCTGAGATCGTAGTTCAATTGAAACTGCGCCCCCATGAGCGAGATCGCAACAATGACCACGATGACGATGTATCGAACGTACACCGACCACTGTAATCGCCTTTGCTTCTCGCGCTCTTCAAGAAGCAAGATCAGCTTCTCGTCCTTTTTATTTTTATTTTGACCGACATGCGTTTGTGTTGCCATTTCTTTTTTATTTTAGCACAAATTAACCAAAAAGTCCAGTAAAAATGGTCGTCTGCGCAGGAATTTGTTATACTCTTTTTTGCTTGTTTACCTTAGTTTCTTCCATGAATAAACCATTACTATGGATAGGAATCATTGCCGCCATCGCGCTGATCATCGGCGGAGGCTTCTACCTATCTTCAAAAAGACCACCCGAAGTAAATGTTAATACGACAAATACGTCGATAAACAGCATGGTTAGTATCAACGGTACTGCGCTTAACACAAACATAACAATGACGAACAGCACCGTCAATCAAAATAAAAACGTGAATACTGTTACCACTATCAATCAAAATAAAAATGTTAACACAGCGCCGACCGTGAACACCAATACAAACGTATCGGCGTTGGCGCAAAGTGCCTCGGTGTCTGTTTCATCGTCAGGTTTTTCGCCGGCGTCGGTAACCATAGGCGTTGGCGGGACAGTGACCTGGACAAATAGCGGATCGAGCGCTGTGTACGTGGCGCCCGACTTTCATCCCTCGCACCTGCGCTACCGGGGCATCTGGGATGACGACGGCACAGGCAACATTGGCCCGGGCGAACGATACTCCTTCACGTTCGCTCAAGCCGGCACCTACTCGTACCATGACCATCTAAACCCCTCACGAGTCGGGACGGTCATCGTCCAGTAAGGCGTAAAAACCCATCGAGGATAAATCCGAAATCCGAATATCGAAATCCGAAACAATAAGAATTTTCTAAAATCCCAATGACCAAAACCTATTCTAACTTTCGTATGATAGAACCAAAGATCATCATTAATTCGGTAGATTCTTGGATGAACAAAGCCCTCTCCCGTTCAAGGTTGGTTTGGCCCCTCAAATCAAAAAGCTGAAGCCAGAACCTGCATTCCTTTGATTCTTTCCGACATATTTTTATTCTCATGAGAAAATCTTTTTTGCTTAGTGACTCATTGGCTTCAATATAGTTTGCGCCAATTGAACCCGAGGACCGTATAAGCTGCCGCCCATCTTCAATGTTCATGATGGTTCTTGGTAATTTCTCGAAAAAGAATCGCACGTTTTTTGCAAACAATAGAGTGCGCTGTTCTAGGTCGAATAGTTTTGGATTTTGCAATTTGGTCATTTGAATTTGTTTCGAATTTTGTATTTCGAGCTTCGAATTTTGAATCTACTGACTTTTTTCCCTATACTGCAATGCCTCCGCTATATGAGTGGCGGTTACGGATTCCGATCCGGCAAGGTCCGCTATGGTCCGACTCACTTTGAGTATGCGTTGATACGACCGCGCGGAGAGATTCAATGATGTCATAGCTTGTCGCAACAATTCTGCGCCTTTAGTATCAGGGCGACAATAGTCCTTCATCACCGCAATCGGCATTTCGGCGTTCGTTTGTATATTCGCGCCGCGGAAGCGAGCCGATTGCACATCGCGGGCCTTTGCCACACGGTCGCGAAAAACACTTGACGATTCGCCCGCAACAGCCGAAGTAAGCTTTTCATAGGGAACGCGAGGTACTTCAACGTGCAGGTCAATGCGGTCAAGCAATGGCCCGGATATTTTTTTTCGATATTTCACAATTTCAGCCGCACTGCAGGTACATTGACGGCTAGGGTCGGTCCTAAACCCGCATGGGCAGGGGTTTTGCGCTGCCACGAGAATGAACCGGCTCGGAAATTGCAGGGTGTTTGCCACGCGCGAGATAACCACAACGCCTTCCTCGAGCGGCTGACGCAAACTTTCCAGAACCTGTCGCTGGAATTCCGGGAATTCGTCCAGAAACAGCACACCTCGATGCGCCAGCGATATTTCACCGGGCTTTGGCCATGAGCCACCGCCGACAATCGCCACGGATGACGCCGTATGATGCGGCGAGCGAAACGGTCGGTCGCGCCACAGGGGCTGACGTTTGGGTAAAAGTCCGGCAACCGAATAAATACGGGTTACGTCGAGCGATTCTTCCAACGTGAGCGGCGGTAAAATCGTCCTGAGCGCTTTCGCGAGCATTGTTTTTCCCGAGCCCGGAGGACCCGTCATAAGCAGGTTATGACCGCCGGCCGCGGCGATTTCGAGGGCGCGCTTCGCATGTTCCTGGCCGCGCACGTACACCATGTCCATTGCGTACTCTTGCTTCGGCGCTTGCCGTGTTTCACCATGATGGCGATACGGCGCAAGTTGTCGTTTGCCGCGCAGGTGTTGTATTAACAGCCGGAGATGGTCAACCGCGAAAATCTTTACACCAGGAATAATGCTCGCCTCCTCGGCATTTTCCGCGGGCAGAAAAAGATCGCGAACGCCCAGCTCACGCGCCATAAGCATAATAGAAAGAACGCCGCGCACCCCGCGAATCGTTCCGTCAAGCGCGAGTTCACCCACAAACAACTGGCGACGCTCGCTTGCAGACGCCGGCACGACTCCTTGCGCCGCGAGAATCGCGAGCGCGATGGGTAGGTCGTAGGCCGGGCCTTCTTTTTTTAAATCCGCAGGCGCAAGATTTACCGTAACATTGCCGCGCGGAAATTCATTGCCGCTGTTTTTCAGCGCGGACCGTACGCGCTCCTTAGCCTCCTGAACCGCGGCGTCGGGCAAGCCCACGATAAACATGCGCGGCAAGCCGAACGTCAGATCCGCCTCGACCTCCACAACTTGCGCGTCAAGACCGACAATTGCCGCTGTCAGAATTTTTGAAGACATATGCTTATAATAGTCGATCAATCTTTAACATTGACTCGTCTCCTAGATAGTAATTTCGGGCAGAGGAATATTTCCAGTCAACAGGATCGCGCACAAGCCCGGCACGGACAGGATTCAGGTGAATATAATCTAATTTTTGATGTAGCATATCCTCTGAATAAATATTAAAGTCATAGAAAGAGGGTTGCCATACCTGATATTGTTGTCTGCTCATTCTCTTGTGTGGATATTCCGCTCGGGTAGCCTGGGTCCCTTGACCCAGGCGCACACGCGGCGGCAAGGTCAAGGGACCTTGCCCACCCGTGTGATATACAGAATCGATGATCGAGCGGGCGGAATGGTTTTTGATACGATGCATAATTGCTGAGACCACTAAATGCGGTACGGTCCCCGGATCCCACCAAATTATCATGTGCAAATGATCTAGCATAATACAGTATCCGATTAATTTGAACCTTAACTTGTTGCGATAGAAATTAATCTCGGATATCAAAATTTCACAACATTTCTCATTACGGAAAATATGCCTGCGATGATGTGTATTGGTCGTTACAAAATGTGCGTGACCGAAAATGTTGAATTTTGGCAAATGCGCCATAAACAAAAACCTTCCACAAATAGCTTTTGGGAAGGCTTTTTATTAATATATCGCCTTTATTGTATAGTAATAGGAGCTTTTTTGTCAATCAGCGCTTGACAAAATCTTCATTTACCGTATACTACCGTTTCAAAATAAAACAAAAGGAGGATGCTCGATGGGTTCAATGTTCATTTCTATTCCCCATACCCTGGGGGCAGGAAGAAGCAGTAAGGCGCATTCAACAGCTGCTGCCCAAGCTTAAGGAGCAGTACGCGGAATACATCAGCGGGGCATCGGAATTATGGAACGGAAATTCCGCGGAATTCCAGTTTACGGCACAAGGCTATGATATAACAGGGAGTATCAGCGTGACACCGACGACAATCGATGTCTCAGGTAAGCTACCTTTTCTTGTTAGTTTCTTCAAGGGAAAAATTGAAGGAATGATTCGGGAAAAGGCCGGTGAACTACTGGCGCCGGTGTAACACCGGAGCTTTAATAAAAATCAGAGAGCGCTCTTCATAAGACGCTCTCTTTTTTGTTTTCACGTATGCTTTTTAGTGTATATGCTTGCTGGCATACGCGATCAACGCATCACTAATTCGCTCGTCTTGCACTGGCTTACCGCATTTTGGACACTTCTCGGGCATGGCCATTGGTCCTGCAAACGTTCCTTCAATGCGGACCGTTACCAGGGTGCCGCAGCTGTGCAAGATTTGCAACTCATCAGAGTTTGGCAATAAGCTCATGATGTACCTCCTTTGCTTCCAGAGTAGCGCCGAAGCATTAGCCTGTCAATCAAAGAGCCAGGTTGAAGGAATAACAAAAAACAGTGCCTTTCGTGAACAAAGGCCTACAAAAAATTTCATTAGATTAAAAACGAATAATCGTTTTAATCCGATTGCCGGCGTAGGCGCTTGCGTCTTTCAAGGCTTGTTCCGCTTTTTCAATCGGATACACGTGCGTAATAAGACTCTTCACGTCAACCTTCTTTTTCGCAACAAGGTCGATTGCTTCAGGAAAGCTAAACGCGCATCGCCAGACACCGTAGATGTTCAGTTCCTTTTCCACAATTTCCATGACATTGAGTGACGCCGGCGCTCCAAATACTCCCAGGAAGTATACGTCGCCGTCTCGGCGCGCGATATTGATGGAGAGCTGAGCCGTTTGTTCTTTACCAACGACTTCAAATACAACGTCGAATCCATCATTGAATAACTTCTTTATGGCATTTTGAACTTTCCCGCGGCTCGCGTTTATAGCGTAATCGATCCATCCCTTTCGCTTCGCGAATTTCAGTGAAACGTCTCGCACGTCAATGCCTACCACATGGCTTCCTGCGGCATGAAGAACTTGGTCAACCAATAGACCAATCGGGCCTTGGCCAACCACTGCGGTGTTCCGGCCAATGAGCGAACCGGCTTCGCGAACAGCGTAAACAGCGATGGAAAGGGGCTCAATCATGGCTGCTTCTTCCATGCTGACCGACCTAGGCACCTTATGCACCAAGTTGGCGGGCACGGCAAGATATTCGGCAAGTGCGCCTTGGCGGTGAAAACCGATCACTTCCGCGCGCAGGCAAAGATTCGGCTTGCCTGCAAGGCAATATACGCACTGACCGCATGCAATAATATGTTCGGCGACAACGCGATCACCTATTCGCAGGCTTTTTACGTGTCGCCCAACGGCTGCTATCATACCTGCGAATTCGTGACCCATGACCGCGTCTCGCTTCATTTTCATGCCCCCGTGATAAATGTGTAAATCAGTACCGCAAATACCAACTGTTCGAATACGAATTAACACGTCAAAATGGCCGATGCTTGGTTTCGGAATATTTTTTAATACTACGTTTTCTTTACCTCTGTAGACAATTGCTTTCATACGTCCTGTCTCTATTGTAGAGCGTTATAACAAGTCAGTAAAGTTACATGGGATACGTATCACGCATAAAAATTACTTTGGTCAAAACCAAAACTGTGCCGCTGAGAATCATCACGTCCGCGAGATTAAATACTGGCCAGCCGGTCAGTGTCATGTAGTCGGTCACAAAACCGAAATGTAAACGGTCGAGTAAATTTGAAAATGCTCCCACGATGATCAGACTATACCCGACCGTCTCTGCGATTGCGCCGCGTGCGAACGCACGACGAAATAAAAAACCAAGGATAATGAACAAGCAAAACGAAACGACAATCAACAGCGTGCCTTGAAGTGGGAGACTGTATGCAATGCCGAGGTTTCGTTCAAGTACAAACCCAACGCCCGGAAAAAGAAAAACTCCTGCGTCAGGCAGGAGATGCATTGCGAACCATTTGGCGATCCGATCAAGAATAAACAGGCCAACGACAATGCCGTGGCCAACAAAAAACCACGATGGCAAACGCCTCATACGCCGCCATTCTGAACGCTATGCCGCATGCAGATGGTAGCAGCGGGATATGCCTCGAGCCGGCGTTCTTCGATATCTTTGCCGCATTGTTCACAGATCCCATACGTTCCGGCTTCGATTTTTTTCAAGGAAAGGTTAACCTTTTCCAGCGCTTTTTCCAAGTTCTTCTCCAAGGAAAGTTCGTCTTGAAAATTCGCGACCTCAACGGCATTGTCTTCATCCTTTGAACCAACATCGTCCCACTTTACCTGAATTTGGTCCGGGTTGAGTTTTCTTGCTTCAGTCATTTGCTTTAGTTGCTGTGCAAGCCGTTCTCGCTCCTCTTCCAGCCTTACTCTCATTTTTTCGACAAATGTTTTGTCCATTTTTTCAATTAAAAAGAGGCGTTTTGTGCCCTTTGTCTTTTTGCTTGTGGATAATTATATCACCGCCACACAGAACAGTAAACGGTCGCGTAAGAAAAAGATAAGGCCTCCATTAGCAATCACGCGTGGAGGCCCATATTTTTTATCCCTATTCGGGATGATGTGGCATTGTGCCACGATAATACCCCTTTGATCGGGGTTGTTTGTTTAAGGGCTATTTGCCCTGTATATGACATAAGTATACTCCTGGTCGAACAATGTGTCAAGCGGAAATGAACGGCTCTCGACAAATTTCCGGCACTGGTCTACACTTATTTTTAGAAAAAGAAACCAAAACCGTACTTAACAATCAAAATAAGGAGGAGCAGTGGAGGGAATGATTGCACAGTTGGAACGCGCAGTGCACCATAAAGATTTAGCCGGCCACCAATTTTATAAAAAGTGGGTGGATGGTAAAATCAGTAAGAATGTACTGAAGGAATACGCCATTGCGTATTTACCAATAACGGAATGCATCCCCGTGAATATGGAGAGGCTTCGCGGAAAAGGGCTGGATGATTTGCAGTTGACCAAACACGCGCAAGATGAGCTGGAACATGTTCGTTTGTTCAAAGATTTTTGTTTCGAGCTTGGCCTCACGAAAAAAGATCTGGCGAACGATGCAACTCGTGCCATTGCGTCAAAAGTCACAGAGAGTCTGCAACGGGCAGTTCAAAAAAGCCCATCTGCCGGTGTGGCGGCAATGTACGTGTACGAGGTTCAGTTGCCAAAGGTTATGGCGCTGAAACGCAAAGGCCTCATCCAGCACTATGGGTTTACCGATGGACCTGCCACGGAATTCTTCCGGGTTCACGCGGAGAATGAACATGAGCACATTGGGTTCGCCCTACAAATTTTAGAGGCAATGCCCCCTGATCCGGTTGCGCTCCTTCAAGCGCGCGAAGTGCTCAGCGCGCAGTGGAATATGCTGAATTATTTTGAAACGCTTGCGGCATGACCGCTATCCCAACATTCCGCCTTTCGAAGTTTTCGAAGGGCGGTTTTTATTTTGAAAGAGTGCGCACTACTTTTTGATGGCACTCCCAATGCGCTGAACGGCGAGAACGTATGCCGCGGTTCGCATGTCTACCCTTTTTTCTTGCGCAATATTCCAAACTTCTTGGAATGACTGAACCATGATGGACTGAAGTTTGGCCAGCACGTCTCGCTCTGACCAATGCTCGTTCTTCATATTCTGGTCCCACTCAAAATAGGAAACAGTGACTCCGCCTGCGTTCGCCAAAATGTCCGGAACTACGTGGATCTTTTTTTCGAACAGTATATCATCCGCTTCCGGCGTAACAGGACCATTTGCCATTTCAAGAATGGCCTTTGCCTTCATTTGGTTCGCGTTTTCTTTTGTAATTTGATTCTCAAGCGCCGCCGGAACGAGGATATCACACTCAAGCGTCAATAATTCTTTATTTGATATCTTCTTATAGTTCTCACAATCTAAAGCCGACCCAACACCATAGCACCCTTCAATCATCCCCTTTTCTTGCTTGGTTTTCATAACGTTTTCCGGATCCATGCCGAGCCCGCGCAAGTCTAAAATTCCGCCTTTTGAGTCGGAAAGGGCGATAATTTTATAGCCAGCGGCGTCCAAAATCTTGGCGGTGTAATAGCCAACGTTGCCAAACCCCTGAATGGCGACTCGCGTGCTTTTTGGCTCAAGCCCAAGCCGGTTCGCAAGCTCATGCAGGGCGTAATAGCCACCCTGGCCCGTCGCATATTCACGGCCGGCAGACCCGCCTTTATCAATCGGCTTCCCAGTGAATGCGGTAGGCGACCATTTACCGACAATTTTGGAATACTCATCAACCATCCACGCCATAATCTTGGGGTTAGTGTACACGTCCGGCGCAGGCACATCTTTTTCCGGACCAATGTACTCCGCAAACGCAGTCACCCAGCCGCGACTTAACCCTTCGAGTTCGGTCTCGCTCAATTTCTTTGGGTCGACAGTAACACCGCCCTTGCCACCGCCGAATGGAATGTTCACCACTGCACATTTCATTGTCATCCAAAATGCGAGCGCCTTCACTTCGTCAAGGTTCGTTTGCGGATGGAAACGGATACCGCCTTTGTACGGCCCGCGGCTATTATTATATTGCACCCGATATCCTTCAAACGACTGCTCGGTTCCGTTATCCATTTGGACGCGAATGGGAAATTGAAGAACGCGATCTGGTTTTGTCAGACGCGCGGATACATCCTCATGATGCGAAAGGTGTTGCTTTGCTTTTGCGAGCTGCGCGAGAGCGCCTGCGTACAAATTCGTCTCCATTATTGTTATCGGTCAAGATGTTCAAGGTATCGCTCCGCCTCAATCGCTGCCATGCACCCGGTGCCGGCGGCGGTCACCGCTTGACGATACAAATGGTCCTGCACGTCGCCGGACGCGAACACGCCGGGCAGATTGGTGTGCATCCGCCTATCGGTTTCTACATAACCGAGCTCGTTCAGTTTAATCCATTCTTGGAAGATGCTTACGTTTGGTATGTGGCCGATAGCGAGGAACATTCCATCAACGGCAAGTTCACGCTCGTCATTCGTTTTGCTGTCTTTGATACGGAGGCCGCGCACTTTCTTGCCATCGCCGATCACTTCCGCAACTTCCGTATTCCACATAATTTCAATGTTGGAGTTTTTCATTACGCGTTCTTGCATAATCTTACTTGCTCGTAGCACATCCTTCCGGACGAGCAAACACACCTTTCCCACGACTTTCGCGAGAAACGTGGATTCTTCGGCTGCGCTATCGCCGCCGCCAATGACTGCCACGGTCTTACCGCGGAAAAAATAGCCGTCACACGTGGCACACGTGGAGACTCCACGGCCCATGTACTCTTGTTCGCCAGGCACACCAAGTTTCTTCGGCGACGCGCCAGTGGCAATAATCACGCTTTTAGCTTCTATGGTTGCGCCATCGTCCAAACCAATGGCAAACGACCCGCTCTTGTTTTTGAACGAAGTCGCAAGCGCGGTTTTGACACGGGCGCCGAACTTGAGCGCCTGCTTTTTGAATATTTCCATCAATTCTGGACCCTGGACACCATCTGGAAAGCCCGGGTAATTTTCCACGAGCGTTGTTGTAGTCAGTTGACCACCTTCTTGTTCACCCGTGATAACAAGAGGATTTAAATTTGCACGGGCTGCGTAGAGCGCGGCCGTCCATCCGGCATTGCCCGAGCCAAGAATAAGGAGCTTCTCCATAGATTACACAGCTACCTCAATTGCCTCTCGAATTTTTGGCTCATGATGCAGGCCAACGCCCTGCCAGACAACCTTGCCGCCTTTGAATAACAACAGCGTCGGGATACTCAACACGCCGTATTGCTGCGATGTCTGCGGATGTGCGTCTACATCCATGCTGCCAATTTTGATTTTTGCCGAGAGTTCATCCGACAGCTTCTCAATAATCGGTCCTTGAATGCGGCATGGTGCGCACCATTCAGCCCAAAAATCAACGAGTACTGGTTTATCAGACTTCAAAACCTCTTCTTGAAAATTTTGGTCGGTAAAGATAATCTTTGCCATACGTTTTAAGATTAACAATAAATAGTCGACTATGCTCTCTTGTTGTCATTCCGAGGAGTCTCGAGCTTGTCGAGAGGCGACGAGGAATCTCCTTGCCCTACCTTTTCGCATGGGGATTTCTCGCTCCTCCTCTTCGACAAACTCAGGGTCGGTGCTCGAAATGACAATGGTATATTAAGACGATTGCGGAATATACTTTGACTTGCTTGCTCCGTTCTGAATACGCGGAGATTAGGTCACTTTGAATAATTGCTTTGTAATATTCTCAAGATTCTTCATCCGCTTCTTCGCGTCACCTTTGCCGACAAAACAGTAGCTTGATTCATCTTGCAAAACAAGAATGCCCAGCTTCTCAAGCGCGGCGCGACTGGCCATGAGTTGATTCATAATTTCCTGACAATCCCGTTTCTCCTTCATCATCCGCTCAAGCCCATTAAGCTGGCCGATAATTCGATGGAGGAGCGGAAATACCTTATTTTCGTTATTTTCTTTCATAGTGTATACCCCTAGGGGGTATTGTGTATGATACATCCATGGTTCGTTTTTGTCAAGAATCTCATGAGCCGACGTTTTCGAAAAAAAAATACAAAGCAATTGTCTCGATGTTTTTCTCGTTAAGATTAATACTTGACTTGTTAACTATTAACATCTATACTGTGGATAACCATGGTCTCAATCCCTTCAAACAATAAGGATATTAGCGTAAAGCTCCATAAGCTGACGTGTGTGTTGGGCCGCATCGCAGCACACGAACTGCACGTTCAGCTCGACTTAACATTTTCCCAATTTCGGATGTTGATGGCGCTCCGGAAACGCGGGCAGGTCACCCAGAAGCATATTGCTCGATTCCACGGCTTAACCGAAGCAGCCGTAAGCAGGCAAATTGAGATTCTGCATGAGAAAAAATTAATTCTTCGCACGGAGAACCAGAACAATCGAAGAGAACGCATGCTCACGCTTACCAAAGAAGGACACGCAACCGCTGAAAAGGCGATTAAAACAATCAATGAGCAACTGTCAACACTCTTTGGCGTTTTGAGCGCAAAACAAAAAAACGATTTCGAGGTAAGTCTTGAAAAATTACTCGCATCGGCCGAAACAAAAGAAGAAAAATTTACATTGGCATCGTAAAGCATATGGGCCAGTCTCCAAAAATTCTCATCATACTTTCCAGTATTCGTGAAGTACGGGCGGGTGAACGCGTTGCTCAGTGGATACACAATCTGGCCGCAAAACGCACTGACATGCATGCTGAACTCGTTGACCTCAAGGCAATCGATCTACCGTTGTATCACTATGCAAAAGACACCAAAGAAATAGAGGAGTCATATACGGACGAAGGTGAACGGGCATGGGTAGAAAAAGTAAATTCGGCGGATGGATTCATTATCGTAACCCCGGAATATAATCATGGCTACCCTCCTTCCCTGAAGAACGCGCTTGACTATATATACGCGGGCTGGAATAATAAACCGGTTGCTTTTGTCAGTTATGGCGGCGCCATGGCTGGATCACGCGCCACCGAACAACTCCGGCAAGTGGTCATTGAACTCCAAATGGCGCCAATCCGGGCACATGTCCCAATCCAGTTTATTTCCAAAGCGTTTGGCCCTGATGGCAATCCGCTTGATCCGCGTTACGCAAAACTCGCCGGTAAAATGTTTAATCAGCTTGCTTGGTGGGCGAACGTTTTGAAAGAAGGCAGGCAGAATCATCCCATTGGCTCCTCATAACGTTGCATGACGACTCAGATGTCAGATATTATCCAGGTAAAAAATTTAACCAAAAAATACGGCGACTTTGTTGCAGTTGACGGCATTTCTTTTACGGTTCACAAGGGTGAAACGTTCGGTATTTTGGGTCCAAACGGTGCCGGTAAAACCACAACGCTCGAAATGATCGAGGGCCTGAAGGGAATTACCGCGGGCGAAGTAATTCTCGACGAAAAAAACGTCAAAGAACGGCCGCGAGACGTAAAACAGGTCATTGGCGTACAGCTACAAGCCTCATCATTCTTTGATGGGTTGAACTTAAAAGAATTGCTTATCACATTCGCTTCCCTCTATGGGAGAAAGGTGGACGCATTGGCGCTTTTGAAAAAAGTTCAACTCGAAGAAAAAGCGAAAAGCAAAGTAAAAGAACTTTCAGGCGGACAAAAACAGCGACTCTCCATTGCGGTCGGCTTGGTCAATCAACCGAAGGTGCTTTTTTTGGACGAGCCAACGACCGGGCTCGACCCGCAGGCGCGCCGCAACATGTGGCACTTGATTGAAGAAATCAAACAAGAGGGCACGACCATTGTGATAACGACCCATTACATGGAAGAAGCGGAGGTGCTCTGCGACCGGATTGCCATTATGGATCACGCGAAAATTATCGCGCTCGACACCCCAACCAACCTATTGAAACTGGCGGACATTAGCTCGAATATTGAGTTTCACGTGGATCAAAAAATGGAAACAGAACCATTCGCAAAGCTCGATGGCGTGCAAAAAGCAATAGCCGAAGATCATGGCATTCGACTCGTCACAAACGATACAGAGAAAGCGCTTCCGGCGCTCTTTGCGTTTGAAAAAGAACGCGGTTTTAAAATATTCAATCTACGCGTTCAGCAAGCAACATTGGAAGACGTATTCTTAAAACTTACGGGCAGAACATTACGCGAATAGATACTATGCATACGACGCTCACCCTTACAAAATCAGCGATAAAAATGTTTGCGCGCAACAGACAAGCGTTGTTCTTCACGCTCTTCATGCCCCTGATCATCATGCTCATCTTCGGCGCGATTGGATTTGACCGCGTGCCAAAAATTGACGTTGGCATCGTTGCCGCGAACCCCTCTCCGGCAACCCAGCAATTTATCGATCAATTGAAGCAAATTACTGCGTTTAATATTCATCAGGGAGCGGAAGCAGATGAGCGAGACGCTTTGAACAAAGGCGATCGCGCGATCGTCATGATTATCCCCGACAACCTCATACCCGCGGGCCAGGAAAAACCGAAGACACAAACCATTACCTTGATAAAAAACGTGAGCCAGGAGCAGCAAGCGCAAACGGCGATTTCCGTTATTAATCAAATACTCGACAAAACAACGCTTGCGTACGCTCAAGCGCCAGAACTCTTTTCGCTTTCCGTCGAATCAATCAACGGAAAAAACGTGCGCTACATTGATTTCCTGCTCCCGGGCATTGTGGCCATGTCCATTATGCAAATGGCCGTCTTTTCGGTGGCGTTTGTGTTTGTGGATTACAAAGAAAAAGGAATTCTCAAGCGATTACTTGCGACGCCAATGAAGCCGTATCAATTTGTTACCTCCAACGTTGTTACGCGACTCCTCGTTGCGTTGGTGCAAGTTGCGGTTCTCATTGCCGTTGGCGTTCTTTTCTTCAAAACGCACGTTGCAGGATCATACCTCCTGATCTTTATTATCGCACTGCTTGGCAGCGTAATGTTCCTTGGCCTTGGGTTTTCCATCTCGGGCATTGCAAAAACGGTTGACGCGGTTCCGGCGATCGCGAACCTCGTTGTCTTCCCCATGTTGTTCCTGTCCGGCGTCTTTTTTCCAACGAACGCGATGCCACAATGGCTACAAAACGTCGTCCAATACTTACCATTAAGCCACTTTGCGAAAGCACTCCGAGAAGTTATGGTGGACGGTGCGGGCATGCGCCAGATCTCTACAGAACTCTACTGGATCCTCGGTTGGGCAGTCGGGCTGCTGATTCTCGCCATTTTTAGCTTCCGATTTGAAGAAAAGCGAGTATAAAATCATAGCACAGAACAAAAAAGACCATGCTTGAGAAAAGTGTGGTCTTTTTTGAGCTCGGTAGAATCGTCCAACTCTTTCCAGTATACGAAGCCTAAGTTGTTCTTTTATTATCTTACACTATCCGCTGGAAGGGTCTTTACTTCAACCCCGCCTCCACCCTGGAATGGGGAAAGCAGATCTTTCACAATAGGGACTACAATAGCTTTTGTATATAGTTCTTGGCCTTGCGGTACCTTACTGATAGGAAAAATAAAGGCAGGTACCAGAATGTCATTCGCGCCTCCATCAAGTTGATAGCGCGAGAGCATGTAGCCAATAGTTGGCGTGCCAACCTCTATTTGCACCGTCTTTGTGGCGCCATCAATTGGTCCCGATCCATAAATCCCGCCCCGCTTCACGACTGCAAGAATTTTTTCCGGATCAGTTTCCAGTTCATACGGAGACGACTCAAAACCCAACGACATAATATTATACACCGCAACAACCTTCTTGGTGCTGACATCGATATTCACGGTCAGCCCAAACGTGTTGCCTCCTTCGTCAAATACCTTTTGATTGCTGATGACCAACGGATAAACCACCATGCTTTGCGCGCCATAGGGATACAACGATGAGACGTCCGCCTGACCTTCTTGAGCGAAAAGTTGCGCTTGCACAATATAATCGTTGCGAACTTCCGGAGCTCCGTAAAGGGAAAAATTAATGCGATGTTCCTGCAAAAACCGAGCCGCGATATCCAATAATTCGGAATCGGGCGGCGCTTGTATTTGGGCGCCGGGTTCAATGCCCCTTGCAGGTAGCGGCTTGATGCCGTCATACCCGTTCACAACATTCTGGGTAATAGACAATGATCCATCGTGGAAATCAATAGATAATGCATAGCCATCGCCAATTTCTTCAGAAACGGTAAGATAATCGACGCGGACATTTTTAAAAGTTGTCAGATCAATAAAGCCCAGGTTGCTACGAATGAGATTTGTGAGTTCTTGATTCGCAAATCCTTTTTGCCGCTTGAGGACGGTCAAGTTCGGAAAAACGAGAGGATCGCCTTTATAGATGTACTCATAGTTGATGACGTCGGAAGGCACAGGTGCAATTAGCGTGGAACCCGATCCGCTGGACGAAGATGACCCTGGAAGCAAAGCACTGTCTGCGGTAAGCGTCTTTTGGTCACCCGCCGAGCTCCGCTCTACCCGCTGCGAAGGGTCAAGAATTCCAAAGGCATTTTTTGCCAAATTGCTAATATGGACATTGGCTGTTGGAGCAGCTGGCCCAAATAGGTCTTCCCCAAATTTTAGCCAACCGCCAACAATAATACCAATGATCACAATAGCACCAACAATAAAATATACGGTTTTTTGCATAATGTTACTCTGAGGCAATGATCTAACAAAGAGTTTTACCGATCGTGGACCTCAGGGGATTCGAACCCCTCACCTCTTCCATGCCATGGAAGCGCTCTACCAAATGAGCTAGAGGCCCATTCCTTACTCGCCACAAATAAATTTCCCATGTTCCATTGTGGAACGTAAGTATACAACCACCAACCGAACGCTTGCCAACGCCAATATTGGCTATTGTGCCGAGATTTATTGCACAAGAAAAATTATTTTTTGCTAAGCTTATCGACGATTTCCTTGGCTGCATCCTTCCCGCCAAGTCCAAACGCCAATCCGCCGGCGACTGCGAGCATCGCAACGAACCCGGCGAAAAGAATTCGCAGGAGATCAGGGGCAACCTTGAGTTGAACGAGCGCCGCGATGAGCGCAAAAACAAAAATTGACCATTTCGTAAGACTGGCGAGGCGCTTGGAACTGGTAATGCCCGCTGCTTCGGTCGTTTTGTGAACAATATTCGAGAGGAAATGCCCAATGAGCAATCCGATCACGAGTATGGCCACGGCTGCAACCACATTCGGCAGATAGGCGACGAGCTTGTTGAGGAAATCTGCTATTTGCGTCAATCCGAGCACATTAACCGCCGCTGCAAGGAACACCGCAAGCACGAACCAATATACCACTCCACCAAGCAAGCGAGAAAAACTTATTTTCAGGCCCGCCTTTTCAAACATTCCCATCAAGCCAATTTTTTGTAAAATTGCGTCAACCTTCAGGACGCGAATTATCTTTCGCGCTATTGCGTCACCAATCCACGCGAGAATAAAGCCCACAAACAATAGGACGATTGCCAAAATAATCTTGGGAAGGAAGTTGGTAAAACCAACCCACATGCTTGCGTATGAGTTGTTGATGACATCTTTGAGAACCATTGATTTCACCTCCTTTCTTCAATAGTTACTTATCAGAATTTAGCATAGCGAATTTGGCGAATTATTGCAATTTCCTGATCAATCTCTATGTCAGCGTACAAAAAAGCACATTACTTCATGCGCATGCACTTTTTGTATCCGTAATCGTAATTTTGTAAAATTCGGCTCAATTTTTCCCATGGGAGCCAAGAGTATTTCATCCCTACCCTCTTCTTTAAGATGGGGCGCTGGCGGTCTCTCGTGTGAAAACTGAAAGCCTCTTAAGTGTTCCACGTGGAACAATATTCCCTATCGTCAATTTACCAGCTTTGTACCAAAAGGGATTCGAACCCCCGACCTCTGTCCGCCCACCTTTTGCCCCATGGACCGTACCGGATTCGAACCGGTGACCTCTGCAATGCGAATGCAGCGCTCTACCAGCTGAGCTAACGGCCCCTGAACAAAGGTGGGCGGATGAATGCAGCGCCCCGCCTGCTTGCCTATGCATTGTAATGCAACGCGCGCTTTGATAATTGCCATGCGTGGTAAGTGCCACTTTGACATGTCCTAGGCAAGCATAGGCGGGCAGGTCTACCAGCTGAGCTATTGGCCCACTTCGCCACCAAGAATCCTTGAACTGCCCTTGGGATTCCTGCGATTCGGCGGGATCTTGTAAATTCTTCGATTTTTCAGTATTCGAGAATCGAAACTTAACTATATAGAGCCCTACGACAGGATTATTCTACATGCCCCGCGCAATCTGCCCCCACCAGGAATTGAACCTAGATTTAGGGCTTAGGAGTCCCTCGTTCTTTCCGTTGAACTATGGGGGCCTTGGTGCATATTGGTATGGGGTCCTTTTAACTACAGGCGCAGGAACATATAATTATGATTGTTCAAGATGTTCCACGTGGAACAACGACTAGGATACTAGGAAATTAGTTTTACGACAATTTTTTCACCAAGATTTGACAAAAATGATGTTTTATTGTAAAGTATATATAATACAACAAATATTGCCATTATTGTCAATACTAAAAAGGTAAACCTCCTTAAGTCCGAAGGCAGGTAACGATCTTTCCCCTCCGGCTGGATAACATCGGAATGCGTAGGGACACTGCTTCTAAAATTTGCCTTCGGCATAATGCGAAAAAGCTAATTACTTAGGAAAAATAGCACTTTGAGTGTATAATATTCCTTGCGGGAAATCAATTTATATAGTAAAATAAACCCTCTTAACATCATTAAAGTTCATTGCATTATGTTCAATAAACAAACAGATGAGAATCCCAAGGAAGTTGAAACGGTCATCGGCCCTTCTGTAAAAGTCGAAGGGAATTTTGTTGGCCAAGGTAATATCGTCGTTGAGGGAGTGGTGAATGGCATGCTAAAAACGCAGCACAATTTGCGGATAGGTCGGGATGCAAAAATTAAGGCGGATGTGGAGGCGGCGAATATTTTTGTTGCGGGAGAGATTCGGGGCAACGTCAAAATTAAAGAAAAAACCGAGTTGACGTCAAGCGCAAAAATTTTTGGAAACATTGAAACAAAAACACTTTCAGTGGCTGAGGGCGCGGTTCTTCAAGGTAAATGCTTAATGATACACGAAACGCCGGTGACGGAACAGAGAAAAACAATCAAACAATAAACTTTTTCCATGTACTATTACTTATACGACTCATTTCTTACGGAAAAAAAATATGAGTCAGTACTCAACCGAGTCGAGTCAAGATTTGTTGATTTAGGCATCCAGGGCCGGATTGAGCGAATGAGTTTGTTGAAAAACATGAAGGAGGTTGTCAACGATGCAATTCGCAAGGGCGCTGACACCCTGGTCATCTGCGGAGACGATACAACAGTAAGCAAGGTGATTAGCACCTTGCCGAGCCATAAAATTACCCTTGGCATCATCCCGTTAGGCCCGCACACGACCATCGCACAATTATTCGGCATTCCAAATGCCGAGGAGGCGTGCGCGATTTTATCCGCGCGCATTGTTGAAACAATCGACCTCGCAAAAGTAAACTCCTACTATTTTCTGACGAGTCTGAACGTCTCAACGGATGACCCGGTTACGCTCGAAATTGATTCGTATACCGTTCAGCCCCTTAAACAGGGCTCAACCTTGCGCATAACGAACATCGATGAAACGCACCAAGCTGCTTTGGGGTCGCGCTCTAACCCCCGCGACGGACTTCTTGAAGCTATGTTTTTGCCCAAGACACCCCCAAGGTCTCTGTTTCCTTTTTTCGGCAAGCGGCCAGAACAACCAAGCATTTTCCCAATAAAGAAAGCGAAAATTACGTCCGCTGGCACAAGCGTTTCGGCAGCAATTAACGGCCAAATCGTGTTAAAAACGCCACTCACCGTAGAAGTGCTGCCCAAGAAATTAAAAGTGATCGTCGGCAGGCACCGAAGCATCTGATGGCGTATAGCTTATAGCGCATAGCTTATGAAAAACACCGATTCTAACAATAAGCTAGGGACTATAAGCCATAAGCTTCTTCCATGAACGTCACGGAACTCGCAAGAAAAGTAAAAATGCAGACTGCGGAACTTCGGGAACTGATACCGAAGCTCGGATTTGATATTGGCAAAAAAGCGATCAAGGTTGACGATGCAGTTGCGGAAAAAATCATCGAAAAACTGAAGGAACGTCCGGATCTGATTGAGATAAAAAAACAATCTCGAGAGGAGGTTAAGCGCGAGCCAGCAACAGCACCCACGGAACGCGTTATCGAGCTGTCGCCATACATTACCGTTCGAGATTTTGCGACGATGATAGAAAAACCGGTTGCGTCCGTCATCCAGGAATTGATGAAAAACGGCATTCTCGCAAATTTAAACGAACGCATAGACTTTGAAACTGCTGCAGTTATCGCATCCGATTTTGGAATTAAGGTGCACGCAAAACAAACCTCGGACGAACCTGCCGCGTCAAAAGATGAAGATTTCTTACGCGACGACCATCAACATTTAAAGCCTCGCCCGCCGGTGATTGTGGTCATGGGCCACGTCGACCACGGTAAGACCATGCTGTTGGACGCAATTCGAAAAACACACGTGGTCGAGCAAGAGGCCGGCGGCATTACGCAACATATGGGCTCGTACCAAGTGGCGCACAACGGAAAGGTGCTGACATTTATCGACACGCCCGGGCATGAAGCATTCACGACAATGCGCTCGCGTGGCGCTCGCGTGGCTGACATTGCCGTGCTCGTGGTTGCTGCGGACGAAGGTATCAAACCGCAAACCATCGAGGCAATCAAAATCATCCGGGGCGCGGAGCTTCCGTTCGTGGTGGCCCTGAACAAAATCGACCGGCCGGAAGCGAACGCCGACCGCGTGATGCGCCAACTCGCCGAGCAAAACCTTCTGCCGGAGGCATGGGGCGGGAAAACGATTACCGTGCCCGTCTCCGCCAAAACCAGCAAAGGCATTGAAGAACTCCTTAATACGCTTTTGTTGGTTACTGACGTCGAGCGCGAGCATATTCGTGGTAACCCAAATCGTGAGGCAGTCGGCATTGTGATCGAATCGCACGTGGACAAAGGCGAAGGGCCGACCGCAATGGTGATTATCCAAACAGGAACGCTCCGAACCGGCCAAATCGTTCGCGTCGGCGCTGTGGGCGGCAAGGTGAAAGCCATGAAAAATTATCTCGGCGAGACCATCAATGAGGCGACACCGTCAATGCCGGTACGGATCCTTGGCCTGAAAGACGTGCCGGAAGTAGGCGATATACTCCACGTGGAAAGCGACCCGCAGACGTTGAAAAAATTATTGCGAGAGCATCGGGCCAGGGCAGATGAAGAGGCAATAGACACCACAACAACGAAAAGCGAAGACGAGAAAGAAACAATTCCGACTCTGAATGTCGTCTTACGGACAGATACCTTGGGCTCCCAGGAAGCAATCGTACAAGAATTGGAAAAAGCTGTCCCAAAGGGCACGAACGTACAAATTACTAAAAAGGGGCTGGGGAATATTACTGACGCCGATATCCTCACGGCCGAGAGCAGTCAGGCAGTTGTGTATGGATTCCATGTTGCAATGCAGCCGGCAGCCCAGAAAAACGCCAACGAGAAACAAGTGCCTGTCCGGATTTATAAAATCATTTACGAACTGGTGGATAACGTTAAGCAAGAATTAATAAACCGAAAACCGCGAGAAATTGTCGAGGTGGAAATTGGTCGAATGAAAGTTTCACAGATCTTCAGGCAAGATAAAAAATACACCATTGCCGGGGGGCAAATAACGAAAGGTAAAGTAACAAAAGGAACGCTCGCGCGCGTCCTTCGCGGCAAGGAAACTGTTGGCGAGGGCAAAATCGAGGAAATTCGGAAAGGCACAGAACAAGTGTCCGAAGCGTCCTCCGGAACGGAATGTGGCGTGAAATTTTTTGGTACTATCGCGCTGCAAGTAGGCGATACCCTCGAACTTTTTTCCAAAGAAGAGCGAAGTTAACAAGGAACAACAATTGTGGGCCATAGGATTGAACAAGTCAACGCCCTCATCCATCGAGAACTGAACACGCTCTTAGCGAAGGAACTCTTTTTATCGCCCGCCACGTTCGTCACGATTACCAAAGTAGAAACGGCCCCGGACCTCGAGGAAGCTGCCGTTTTTTTGAGCATCTTTCCGGCGGATCAGGGCCCGAGCCTTTTGAAAAAAATTGAGAAACGCTTGGATCATTTTCACTACCTGCTGAAAAAAAAGGTGAGTCGCCGGCGTATCCCGCGCTTGCGCCTTGTTTGGGACAAAACCGAAGAAAACGCCTCAAAAATCGACGCCCTTATTGACAAAATAGAGCACGAGGGGTAGCATGATCTGAATATCGTATGAAAGAGCATGAACCCTTGTTTAAAGAAATCGGGCGTCGGCTTGGCCAAGCCCGGCGCGTCTTACTTATTACGCACAAGAATCCTGACGGAGACGCGCTTGGCTCAATGCTTGGGCTTGCGTATTACCTCCACGAAAACAACCTTGACCACATATCATTCTGCGCCAGCGAGGTGCCGGAACATTTTTTCTTCCTGCCAAGATTCGAAACAATCAAAGCGAACGTTGACGCTATAACGCGTGATGAGTTCGACACGCTCGTTGTGCTGGACGCCGGCGACCTTGAGCGTACGGGCGTAATCGAACTGTTGCCACAAATCAAGGGCGTATCGGCCATTATCAATATTGACCACCATCGGACAAACACGAATTTTGGCCACATCAACCTCGTGGAACCAAAGGCCTCTTCCACGGCCGAAATCATCTACCACTTCCTTGATTTTCATCGTTTTGCGATTCGCCCGGACGTTGCCACCTGCCTCTTGACCGGCATCCTGACAGATACCGGGAGTTTTTCTAACCTCGCGACGACGCCGTCATCGCTGGCGGTTGCGTCAAAATTGCTCGCGGCCGGGGCGCGCAGCCGCGACATTATGGATTACACGCTTCATAATAAATCCCTGAACCAGCTTCAGCTTTGGGGAAGGGCGTTGGCGCGCTTGAAAAAAAACGAGGCAACCGGCTTTGTGACGACCATTATAACGAAAAAAGACATGGATGAGCTGGGACTTGATGACGAAAGCATTGATGGCATCGCCAATTTTCTTAATAGTCTCAAAGAGGCGAGCGTTGTTATGGTCCTGCGCGAAAAAGAGGAAGGCGTCGTGAAAGCGAGCCTACGCACGCATGAACCGAACATCGACGTATCCCAATTCGCGCGTCAATTCGGCGGCGGCGGTCACAAAAAAGCCGCGGGATTTTCGATCAAAGGAAAAATTGTCGAAACGGACAAGGGCTGGAAGATAGAATAACCAAGTCGATTCTCACAATACCAAGTAACCCCATCGCAGGCACGGCCTTCGGCTCTGCCCTCGGCCATGAGCTCGGGCCGAATGGAGGCTCAGGCTCGAAGAGAGACCTGCGCTGGGTTTTTATTTTGACCTCTTGACAATCAACACAGCGGGCGTAAGATAAACGGAACGAACAAAAAAGGAGGTGGAATGGTTCCTTTACAAAAAAATAAACTTGTATTAACGCGATACGGCTATGGCACAATCCAGAAGGTCATCGATGAGAGTCAGCTGAAAGTAAAGCTCAAACGTACGTTTGCCGGACGCAAAGTACACATAATCGAAATGGCCGACTTCGTTCAGGTAACGGCCCATGCGCTGCTTTCGGTGGTGAATCTTTCCGGTTATGGTTTGGCGTCAAATTGCGTCTTTATGAAACGAGAGCTAGATGCCTTAACTGTTTGGAACGCGCCGCATTCAATCGATCACACCATTTTCTTTTTGAATCTTAAAAAAAATAGATTCCGCGCCAACCGGAAGTTAGGCATACTTGGCCAAGATTATCTACTGGTCAGTGGCTGGTGTGATCGGTGGGGAATTGAAGAGATTAGACGTTTTGACAACTTGAAAGATGCAAAGGCAAGCTTCCGCAAAATCATAGCAACGACTGTTGGCTCTGGCGGTATTATCCTGTGGGTACTTCTCGATATGAAAAATCAGACGATTGTGCGCACCAAGGTGTTAACTGCAGCAGGATTTTCCCCGGTTGAATGACAACCCTAGGCGGTCTCCCAAAAAGGCCGCTTTTTTTATTTCACACATAAAGGGTAGCCGAGGCTTTTACGCCTCGGCTCACAGGCTAGGCATAAAAGCCTAGCCTACCCACCCGGGTTGGGTGCGCGGGTCAACATGCAAAAACCCATCGCAGACAGAGAGACCCTCTGGGTTTAATAAATGTAGAGAAATCGTCCCGAGCCTTGGGTCTCGCGGGTTCCCAAGGCGAGGGACACCTTGATCGGAAGGAGTGGTGTCGGACGAGGAAACCGTACGGGTTTCCTCGCCGAGGCTGTGCTTGACACGCCCCAAAATGCCTAGTACACTAAGGAGTACTAATTAATCAAAATAACGTATGTATCTTGTTCCAACAGTCATCGAAAAATCATCATTTGGAGAAAGAGCATACGATATTTATTCTCGGCTACTTAGAGACCGCATCATTTTTCTTGGCGACATGATCAACGATGCAGTCGCGAATACCGTGATTGCCCAGCTCCTCTTTCTTGAGTCGGAAGACAAGACGAAAGACATCAAGCTCTACGTGAACACGCCCGGTGGTTCCGTTACTTCCGGGATGGCAATCTACGACACCATGCAGTACGTAAAGCCCCAGGTGGCGACGATCTGCGTGGGACTTGCCGGCTCCATGGGCGCCGTGTTACTTGCGGCGGGGGCGAAAGGCAAACGATTCGCGCTCCCCAATGCGGAAATCATGCTGCACCAGGTGATGGGTGGTGCCGAAGGACAGGCCGTGGACGTCCGCATCCGTGCGGAACACATCCTGAAAATTCGGGATCGCATCAATGCGATTTTGGCAAAACACACCGGCCAAGGCGTCAAGAAAATCGAAAAGGATACGGACCGCGACTTTTTTATGTCCAGCGAGGAAGCGAAAAAATACGGATTGATTGATGAGATTATCTTGAAATAAGGGGCAACAAAACCTCGCGATTTTGTCTTAGCGTAGCCGAGAATCCGCCGATGAGGCGGCAATGATTCTCGGTTTTTATTTTATCAATAAACAAACATATGTTTACAGAAAATCTCATTTGGGTTTTGCTCACAGGTATTGGGATCCCTGGGGGCATGATTACCGGGTATTGGGCCCGGAAAGTTTGGGCTGCCAAGCAAATCGACACCGCTGAAGCAAAGCTCAAGAAGCTCATCGACGATACCAAAAGCAAACAAAAAGAGATGATCATTGAGGCGAAAGATCGCGCGCTCAAAACCGTAGAGGAGGCGAAGGAAGAAGCGGAAAAACGTCGTGGCGATCTGACGCATATGCAAGAACGCTTGGAAAAACGACAAGAATTGTTTGATCAAAAACTGCTTGATCTTGAGGATCGGCAGCAAAAATTAACGGATCGTTCGGCAGCAATTGACCACGCCAAACAAGAGATTGCAACGATTCGGGAACAACAAATCCAAAAACTCGAAAAAATTGCGGCTTTGACCAAAGATGAGGCAAAACGGATCCTTATCGATAATACCGAGCGAGAAATGCACGAGGAGTTACTCCAGCGCATCAAAAAGTTGCAGCATGAGAGCGGCGAAGAAATGGAACATGAAGCGAAGAAGTTGCTGAGCGCGGTCATCCAGCGGATTGCCTCGTCGCACGCGGCCGAGACAACCACGTCCGTGGTAAGCCTCCCATCAGACGACATGAAAGGCCGTATCATTGGCCGTGAGGGGCGCAACATCAAGACCCTCGAGCAGCTCACGGGCGTGGAGATTATCGTTGACGAAACCCCAGAATCCATCATTATTTCCGGCTTCAGCCCCATTCGCCGTCAACTCGCCAAGCGGGCGCTTGAATGGTTAATTCAGGACGGCCGAATTCAACCGGCGCGCATCGAGGAAGCGGTTGAACGAGCACGCAAGGAAATGGCGAAAGAAATTCGCGAAGCAGGCGAAGAAGCGGAATATGAGGTCGGCATCACCGGCATCGATCCGAAACTGACGCAGATCCTTGGCCGACTGAAATACCGAACGAGTTACGGACAAAACATTCTGCGTCACTCCATTGAAATTTCTCATTTGTGCACCTTGCTGGCGGAGGAACTCGGCGCAGACGTGAAGGTGGCGAAAATGGGCGGGCTATTCCACGACATCGGGAAGGCCGTTGACCATGAAGTACAAGGTACGCACATGGAAATCGGTGGAGACATCGGTAAAAAGTTCGGGCTCCCGGCAAGCGTCATTACCTGCATTACCACGCACCATGAAGACCAGCCCGGCTCTCTTGAAGCGGTGATTGTCCAAGTGGCAGACGCCATTTCCGGCGCTCGGCCGGGCGCGCGTAAAGACACGTTTGAAAACTACGTGAAGCGTTTGGATGAACTTGAGAATCTGGCAAAAACGTTTGAGGGAGTAGAAAAAGCATACGCAATTCAAGCGGGCCGGGAAATCCGTGTATTCGTCACACCGGAAAAAGCGGACGACTTCGGCGCCATGAAAATCGCCAGAGATCTAGCAAAAAAAATCGAGGGCGAACTTAAATACCCGGGCGAAATTAAGGTGACCGTGATTCGCGAGAAAAGGATAACCGAATACGCCCGCTAACGTATGTTCACGATTCTGTTTTTTGGTGATGTTGTCGGAAAAGCTGGCAGGCGCGCGCTCCAGAAGATCGTGCCGGCGCTTCGCGAGGAACTGGCCCCTGATTTGGTGCTTGCCAATGGCGAGAACATCGCCCACGGCGCGGGCATCACCAAAAAAACTCTCGAAGAAGGCAGGGCTGCCGGTATTGACCTCTTTACATCGGGAAATCACGTTTGGAACAAAGAAGAAGTACGCTCGTTGCTCCAAGATCCGACTACACCATTGATCCGGCCAGCGAATTACCCGGCCGACGCACCCGGGCAAGGCCATCGCTTGCTGACGGTTGGCACAAAATCCGTGCTTGTGTTAAACTTATTGGGCAAAGTATTCATGGAAGAAGCCGTTGACGACCCGTTCCGCACTCTCGATGCTTTGCTCAAGCAATACAGCCATCAATCAACCTCGGCCATTGTTGTTGATTTTCACTGCGAGGCGACATCGGAAAAACAGGCGTTCGGATTCTACGCGGATGGGCGCGTTTCTGCGGTCGTCGGTACACATACACACGTTGGCACCGCGGACGCACGCATCTTACCCAAAGGCACGGCTTACATTACGGATATCGGCATGGTCGGCACGCAGGATTCGGTTCTGGGAGTTGACAAGAACGTGATTATTAAGAAATTCCTTTCCGACGAACCGGCTGCGCATAAAATTCCGGAAGAAGGCACGATCATCGTGAACGCCGTATTGATCAAAATCGACCCAAAAATGGAGAAAGCAGTGAGCATTGAACGCATTGATAGGACGGTAGAAGTGTAAAGAGATATTCAATCATTTTTCCTTTTTAGTTTTTACTTTTTAATTTGATTGAGAGGGGGTGGATACATGAACAAAGCAGAACTCATCAACAAAATTGCGGAAAAAACAAATGTCGCCAAAAAAGAAGTGGAGACGGTGCTTGATTCGTTTGAGGAAACAACGACCAACACGCTGAAGGAGGGCGGCGAAGTGACACTCACCGGATTTGGCACGTTCATGTCAAGAAAGCGCAGCTCCCGCGCTGGCGTCAATCCACAAAACCCAACGGAAAAAATTCAAATTCCAGAAGTAACGGTTCCGAAATTCAAAGCTGGCAAAGCGCTCAAAGACGCGCTCAAAGGGAAGACAGCGTAACACCGCATAAAACCAAACAAAAACCTCGGCTCAAAATAGCCGGGGTTTTTGATTCATTTGGACGAGTAACAAAGCTTCAAAAGAGTGCTTTCATTTGCTATACTGAAATCGTGAAAAGCCGCTACGGAAAATTGAGGGTCGGCGTTATAAGGTTTCCAGGATCAAACTGCGACTTTGATACGCTCAACTTTTTCCGAGCATTCGGGCACCACACCAAATTCGTTTGGTACAAAGACACAAAAATACCCCGCTATGATCTCCTGGTTCTGCCAGGAGGTTTTGCGTTTGGAGACCGTTTCTACGCAAAAGCGACTGGGCGCTATCGAATAGACCCTGGAAGTCTTGCGGTTCGCTCGCCAGTGGTGCGCGCAATTAGACACGCTGCCCGCAGTGGCGTGCCGATTCTCGGAACTTGCAATGGCTTTCAGATTCTCGTCAAGGCAGGCCTGTTGCCGGGAAAACTGGAGCGGAACGATTCGAAGAAATTCTATTGCGATTATGTATCGTGCAAAGTGGTGGGCGACTCATTTTTCCAAGACGGTACAATGCGCAACAAAACCTTTCTGGTTCCTGTTGCTCACGGATATGGCAGGTACACCATTGCAAAAAAGGAGCAGGCGAAGCTTGAGCGCAATGGACAAATCTTTTTGAAATACGCGGGGTTCAATCCGAACGGATCAGTGGCCAACATTGCCGGGGTGAGCAATGAGCGAAAAACCATTTACGGCATGATGCCCCACCCCGAGCGAACGCCCGATGGTAAATACTTTATCCGAGCCATAGAAAAATATGTCGCGAAAATCTGAAATACCAAAAATACTTGCCGAAGCAATGGCAAGTGAGCACACGAGCTATAAGAGCTCGAAAAAATTTCTCTCGCAACTCCACACGAAGGGAGATCACGTGATACAAGGGCCCGGTGAAAATGCCGGCGTCGTCGACCTCGGAGGGGGCTGGGCGCTTGCCATGCGCATTGAAAGCCATAATCATCCATCGTTTATCAAACCGTATCACGGGGCCGCAACCGGCGTCGGCGGGATTTTACGCGACATTTTCACCATGGGCGCACGCCCGATTGCTCTTTTGGATATCCTGCGTTTCGGCACCGATGCCCGTGCACACCGCCTTTTGGCTGAAGTCGTGCGTGGGATTGCAGACTACGGCAATTGCGTTGGCGTTCCAGTCGTTGGAGGTGATCTGTATTTTGACAGCACCTACAACAAGAACTGCCTCGTGAACGTTGCAGCTTTTGGTCTTGCTAGAAAAAACAAGGTTGTTTATGGCAATGCATTTACCCCGGGCAATGACCTTATCTACGTTGGCGCGCGAACGGGCAGGGACGGCATTGGCGGCGCGCAAATGGCTTCGGAAAACTTGAACGTTGCTCGTGAATCTGCGGTGCAGGACGCTGACGCTTTTCTTGAGAAATTGCTTCTTGAAGCGTGCTGCGAGCTGTCAGAAACAAACTGGATTGAAGGCATGCAAGACATGGGAGCGGCCGGTCTTTTGTGCTCAACGTCGGAAGTGGTTCTGCGCGGGCGTAAGAAAACCGAGAAAAATCTCGGCGCGAGAGTCTATCTCAATCGTATTCCGACAAAAGCCAGCCGAATGTCTCCGCTTGAAATGCTGCTTTCCGAATCGCAAGAACGGATGTTGATCGTCGGACGAAAAAAATATCGAGAAAATATTCTCAAAGTATTCAAACGATGGGACCTAGAAGCTCATATCATTGGCACGGTTACGCATGACGGAAAATACACAATTGTACATGACACACCAAACAAAAAGAATGTTGCCCTGCCAATGGAATTTCAGGATATTTTCCCCGATGTTCGGGAGGATTGGGGCTTGACGCCGTGGAAATCTCAAGGCACGAAACATCAAAAAGCAAGTACCAAGATCACGCGGGATATCTGGCACCAATACGATTGGATGGTCGGTTTGCGAACTCTTAAAGGCCCGAACAAGCCGGGCCACTATGCAATACTTGATGTTCCAGAAATAGGTAAGAGGATTGTTATCGCCTGGAGTTCTGACGAGGGGCTATCTGACAAAAATCCCACTCGGGGCATTACATATGCTTTTGACAAATGTTACAATCAGCTGGGCGCGCTCGGCGCTTTGCCGCTCGGCATAACGAATTGCCTAAACTTTGGTCATCCAAAGGACTCAATAGGTGCTTTCTCGGAGACAATCCGTGCATTGGCCGATCGGTGCAAAAAAAAGAAAGTTCCCGTTGTGAGTGGGAATGTGAGCTTATATAACGCACACGGCGCTCACTCAATCAAGCCGACTCCGGTGCTTGTCATGGTTGGGGTTAAATAAAAAACCTCGACTACAAACTGGCCGGGGTTTTGTGTAAAAACACACCCAACTTGACTTCATGGTCCTTTTGATTATACTGATGCCAGATTCGGCGAGTAAGCATCAAAACATGAGCGCATGCCTTAGACGGCATAAAATAAGGGCAGTTCTTTACAACTCAAAACAATAAAAACCGTCAAAGAGGAGGTAATGGTCATGTCTAAAAACAATCCTTCACAGGATGCGCACAACAAGGGTGAGCAGGACTACGCGAAAAGCGGTGGTCAGGCCAACATAAACCCAATAACTGAGTTTTTCCACCCGACCTATAATCCCCCGAGTGGTCACGAGGAAGAATACCAAGATGGGTGGAATAACGCAGAGAAGCAAAAATAGAAACCCAAGAAGTAATCGAAGTCATTTCCTCCCCTATGGGAATCTCTGAATAGAAAACTGCCTATTCAGAACAATGTACGAGCCAAAAATAAGAGAAACCCAATTGAGCTCGGAGCGGATACTACTGCTCCGACCTTACATGCCGAATTAAGCCCCGTCCAAATGGATGGGGTTTTTTATTTTCTTATACGGGGTACTCAACTCACCGCTTTTTTCACGAGCGCGGCGATCTTTTTCTCTTCGGCGGCGGTCAACCTCTTGAGCGCGAAGGAGGTCGGCCACATATTGCCTTCGTCGAGGTTGGCCGTGTCGCTAAAACCCAGCGTCGCGTATCTGGCCTTGAATTTCTTCGCGTCCTGAAAAAAACAGACGACCTTGCCATCCTTGTTGGCGTATGCGGGCATACCGTACCACGTTTTGGGCCAGAGGCTGGGTGCGTTGACTTTGATGATAGCATGAATCCGCTTGGCCATCGCCTGGTCAAGTCCTTTCATCTGGGCAATTCTCGCTAAGGCGATACGTTCTCCTTCGGCTTTGTTCTTTTTCGCTCGTGCTTCCGCGCGGAGCTCGTTGCCGCGTTCGCGCATCGCGGACAATTCAAAGTCCGAGAATACCTTGGGCGGCTTAGCGGTCTTCTTGATGGTGCTCATAGAGTGAAGTTCATAATATAATATCTGACTAGTTTCAGTATAGCACTCCTAAATAACCTAAAAAGACCTCGGTCATTCCCAGGTGGTGGCCCAGAACCCCTGACCTCCGCATTGTCCCGACAGCCGCTTATGGACCGTGGGAGATTCGAACTCCCGACCCCTGTCCGCCCACCTTTTTGGACCAGAGGGGAGTCGAACCCCTGACCTCCGCATTGCAAATGCGGCGTTCTACCACTGAACTACTGGCCCGAAAAAGGTGGGTGGACAAATGCAGTGCTCCTGCCTCGTCGGCAGGTCGCCGAGTAGGCGACTACTACTATGCTATAGGCCCGTCTTTATTCTAACGCTGGTCCAGACGGCTTTAAAATAGATGACAAAATGCCAAAGAGACCGCCGGTCATCAGGAGAAATGCCAAAATAATAATGCCGATGCCGATGAGTTTGTAAAAAAGCCGGGTGCCGCCTTCGGAGCCAAGGTGTTCTTCGGCCCACGCGATGTGTCCCAGGTTATTCACGAACCAATCGGCTTTCCAAACGACGAGGAAGCCGATGCCAACCGCGATAATTCCAACGACGTACTTCATAAGGTTTGAATCGTGGGCGCTTAGGGACTCCCCACCTATACCTTCACCGAGTTCAGGATCGGCGGGCAAGGAACCCCAGACGCACTTTTCTCGGTGGTGGGCAACGAGGGATTCGAACCCCCGACCCTACGGATGTAAACCGTATGCTCTACCGCTGAGCTAGTTGCCCCATCTTCCAACTGCTTGTCCGCCGTAGCTCCGAACGCAGTGAGGAGGTAAGGCGGAAGCTAAGCGCCCAAAAAAAGTCGGGGCTATGTGCCCCCGTGGCTACTGACCAGGACAACGCCGATGCTTGCCATAAGCAGAACGGACAGCGCTACAGTAAGCGCAGTGGCTGCAAGACCTCTGGAAAGCGGCGGTTGATTTTGCGCAATTGCAGCGCTCACCCGTTTTACCTGACGGCCAATCACCATGGACGAAAGCGTTCCCTCGAGAACATACAAACCGATTTTTATCCAGAACCAAACGTTGTGGTTAAATTCAGATGGCTCTCGGGCGTACAAGAGAGCACCAGTGATGAACTGCCAAGTGGAAGCCCACATCCCGAACCTCCCAATAAAACCAAGGCGATCCAGATTCTTTGCGGTTAAGGGCGGCTTGATCACTGAAGCGAGCGCGAGAATACTAATACCGATAATTAAACCGGCGCCAAAAACGTGGAGAATGAGCAGGATTATTTCAAACGACATATTCCAACGCTAATGATTAGTTTTGGTACGGACGCGCCGTGGCGGGACACGGGCTTGCGGCCACCCCGCCGAAGCCTTTTGACAAAGGCAGGTGCCACAGATCAGCAGTCTGCTTATGTATGGTAGCCGAAGTAACCGAGTTTTTCAACACGTCCGTGCTCGTGAACGAAAAAAGTGCCGCAACGTAACAGTCTACCACTCCTACAGTTGGTTGGGATAATATTGATTAAGTGTCACAAAAGAATAACCCCGGGCTTTGAGTTCCGGTATAATTATCCTCAACGCCTCTAAAGTATAGTTTCGATTCGCGTTGTGTGTAAGATTGAGTCCGTCATGCATAACAATGATCGAGCCAGGGCGGACTCGCTTCAAGATGCGAGAGACGATTCTTTTTGTGGATGTATGTGCCGAATAATCTGTTGTCATATCATTCCACGTAATAACTCTATATCCTTCTTCGTGGAGCGAGCCCAGCATCCACGGTGACCGAAATCCATGGGGCGGACGAAAGAGTGCGGGGCGCACCCCTGTGGCTGCCGCTATTGCATCTTCTCCGCGAGACACATCTTGTTCAATAAAGTGATTCGTTTCAATGGGCAAGAGCCAGCGATGGGTATCGCTATGATTGCCAATAGCATACCCCGATCGTACGATGTCACGCGCCACGTCTGGGTACGCTTCCACATTGTCTCCAACAAGAAAAAACGTTGCGGGCACGCCATTCGACTGTAAAATATGCAACACTTCCTCTGTCGAAGAACCATTGGGCCCATCGTCGAATGTCAGCGCAACAACTTTATCGGTTTTTGACACCGGGAGTCGATAAATCACCCTACCAAAAACCTCTGCGCTCGGGTACGCCACTGCGTAGAGTAAAAAAACAAGCGCACACCCGGCAAGAGTAAAACGCCAAACACGTTTGCGTATTGAATGGGTAAGTACACGTCCAAAGAGCAAAATGGCGAAATAATGCTTGGAGTAAACGAGAGCGGCACGAATATTTCCTTCACGCACGTAGCGTCGAGCGGATGTTTCTGTATACAAATTTCTTAAAAATGTAATCTTCCCGTGCTTGGCGACGCGCTTCGTTGTCAGTACATCCTCGCCATAAAACGTTGTACGGAGGTCAAAGCCTCCGGATCGCTCCAGTACGTCGCAACGAACGGCAAAGCTTCCGCCAAAAAGGGCGGTGGGGAGCCCACACAGCCGCAATATAGCTTGATGGACAGGCTCGATGAATCTGAAAAAAATGCTTACAGCAATCCTCTGGATCCGCTTTCCATCGTAAAACCGAAATGGATTACTGAGGGCGGCTATGTTGGGGTGCGCCTGAAAATAGTGAGCAATGGTTGCTATATACGTTGGAGGCACGATAACATCAGCATCAATAAAAACAAGAATCTCGCCGTGTGCCATTCGCCTGCCTGTCTCGCGCGCGCGTGGCAAGCCGATGCGTGGTTCGTCGAAGAGTCGGACCGGAAAACGGCGCGCAACCTCGGCCGTTTTATCCGAGCTGCCGTTATCAACAACAATAATCTCAAGCGGGGGGACGGTTTGCTTAAGCATCGATTGGATGCACTGGCCCAAGTACGCCTCTTCGTTGCGTGCCGGAATAATTACTGAAATGCCAGAAGATGTATCTATTGCTGCTTCTCTCATACTTCCCAATTGCTTATTTTTCTAGTACAGCTTTCAGGTTCGAGAGCGTTTCAATTTCTTTTGGCATTTGCCGGCCAACCATTGGAGCCAAGAATATGGCTAAACCCTTCGGCTGCCACGACAAGGAAAAATGAATCTTTGTGCCGCCTTGTACCTGCTCAAACGTATACAAACCTTCTGGCCGTGCCGGGCCGGCAATAACTTTAAATCCGATCAGCTTGTGCGGTTCCAACTTTGTAATTTCGTAGTCCGCGGGGATTCGACGACCACCTGGCCCTTGCATGCCCTGTTCATAGACTGCCCCGACGGTATTCGCTCTGCCCGAACTGAGCTTACAATCCATGACGCTCGGTCGCCATTGAGCATTATTCTCTCCTTTTGCAACAAACATGAACACTTGCTCAAGTGGCCGATTGATAACTATTGATCCTTCTGCTTTTGGCATGGGTGTATTTAATGAATATTGGTGCTGTAATTATACACTTCGCGCGAACTTTCTTTTGAACGAACTCTCGACAAATGATGCCGCCTCGCCCTGAAATAAAATCCTTCCGGCCAAATGTAAAATTAATTTGCTGACAGGCCCTAACTCAAGTAATACGACTTCATTTTCCTGCGCATCAGCAATACCACAGCCACCACGTCCAATGCGGCCAGAACGAGAACTATTGTGGAGAATGGAGAAGAGTTGTTAGCGGAGATGCTATGCGCAAGCGGTACCGTGAGGGCAGCCGTAAACCCGTCAATATGATCCGAGATGGAAAGGGTAAGCCAGACGATTGCGCCCGTCCAGACCGCTAGTCCGGTTTTCCGCCAGAGAGCAAATGCCACGAATGGCGCTGTGATCCCGAGGAATATATCCATGAGTGCGGGGAAGAGCCACGCGGGCGAGTCAATGCCTGCGTGTACGTCTTGCACTATATGGAAAGCCATGATGCGAGACATTTGTACAAGCAGCCATACAACGATAACGATGATGGCCAAACGAGGTCGAACGTCTGACCGACCTGATGATTGCTGGGCATCCGGTGCACTCATTTTTTGAGTATTTTTTCTATTAAATTCATAAAACAGTAATGAAATTAATTTCCCTAGGACTCTGTGCAGAATATCAATAATGCCCAAGCGGTACAAGTTACTACTGGTGCGGACGAGAGGAGTTGAACCTCCAAGGCCTTGCGGCCACAGGCACCTCAAGCCTGCGCGTATACCAGTTCCGCCACGTCCGCTCGCGGTCTTACGCCGAAGCGTCTTTCAGCTTCTTCTGATAATTGCGGAGGTAATATAATTTCGCGCGCCGTACTTTGGCTTTTTTGACGACTTCCACCTTCGCGATCGTGGGCGTTTGAAGCGGGAAAATACGTTCAACGCCAATGCCCTCGGAAATTTTCCGAACGGTAAAACTGCCATTCATGCCTTTTCCGCCTTGACGTGCGATTAAGATACCTTCAAAAATCTGAATACGTTCTTTTTCACCTTCTTTCACTTTTTGATGGACGCGAACGGTTTGGCCGGGCTCAAGATTCGGCAAATCGGCTTTGAGTTTTGTATGACTGACTTTGTGAAGAATGTCCATAAAAGAATTAAGTATTAAAGGATTAAAAATTACGTATTACGACCAACTTTGTCAATTCTTATCTTAAATTCGTAATTCTCAATTCTTTAATTTTTCAATCAATTACTCGTAATTCAAAATAGCCGTACCCTGTATACTAAAAGGATTCGGCTACTTTGTCAACACTGGCTTCGGTTTCTTTAATGCGGTAAGAATATCTTGCAGCTCTTTGGATAGAGGGATGCGATATTCTTGTATTTGGCCGGCGAGATCGGAAAAGCCAATGGCCGTGGACTCAAGAAAAATTCGGTTGAGACGGATGCGCTCTTTCAGCTTTCTCGGCTTATACATTTGGTCGCCGAGAATGGGAATGCCGTATGCATGCAGATGCACGCGAATTTGGTGCGAACGGCCGGTTTCTGGAACAACCTTGAGAAGGGTGTAGTGGTAATATCGCTCAAGCACCTCGAAGTGCGTTTTGGCTTCTCGGCCGACGTCGTCGGGCTCGCCCCGCCCTTGGCGGGGTAAAGCCGCCATTTTGAAGCCACGACTGGAGCGCGCTATGCGGAATTCAATATCGCCCTCGTCTTTCGCCGGGCCGCCATACACGAGACAGGTGTATTCTTTTTTGATGGTGCGGCCCTGAAACTGCTGCTTGAGATGGTCGAATATGACCTGCGTTTTCGCTACGACCAGAAGGCCAGACACGTCGCGGTCAAGTCGGTGAACAATCCCCGGCCGCGTCGGATCATCACCAACGTTCGCAAGCGACGGATACTTTTTCAGCAGCAAATCAACGAGCGTCGTTTCTTCGTGCCCGGGCGCCGCGTGGACAAGCAAACCAGCCGGTTTTTTTATCACGACATAGTCGTCGGTTTCCGCGACCACTTCGTAGCCCTTTGCTACCGCTTGCTGAACTTTTTCATTGGGCACAGCAGGCGCCGTTGCTTGCTCTTTAACGTGGACCATATCGCCTCGCTTCAAAAAACGATGCACGCTGGCAATGACGCCGTTCACGACGACGTTACCGTCTTTGATGATTTTCTGTATTTTTGATCGCGTCAAATGCGAAAATCGTGCGACAAGGAATTTATCCAGCCGTTTGCCTTCGTCTTCCTGCTCAACCGGGAACTGCTCAGGTGTATTCATTGCTTAGCAATGGTTTCAAGAAACTTCCACGCCTGGTCTTTGTCCTGCACGCGGCCGGCGAGTTGCTCTTCGCGAAGCGCTTCTTTTAATGCGCCGATCTTTGGACCCGGCGTCAACTTGAATCGTTCCATAATCTCGGTGCCGGAAAGAATGTCTTTTGGCAATTCTTTTTTTGTTTTGCCGAGCTTGCGCAATTTCTCGACGCGGCCTTCGAGTTTCTCCAGGTTGGAAAAATCCGGAGGCGCATCTTTCGGAATCGTGGCGGACATATCCACCCAAATGAGTTTCAGCAAATCATCGCCCGGGACCGAGCGGTTAAAAAAGTACTTTTCCACCGTCGTGTCGCGCATTTCATCCGCAACCGAGTGCGAGGGCAGCATGTGCTTTTTGACGAGCCACACGAGCCGGTCGCAATCAACATGCAGTCGGCGGTCGTCGGCCGCTAAGCTCGATAGCTTCAAACGGTGGCATACTTGCATAATGAGCTCGCCGCCGACATTGTCATGGTCGTAATATTGGATGCGCTCCACACCGTCGGCTTCAGGCGTCTTAATCGTATACGGCTTGCCAGAATCGTGGAAAAGCACAGCAAATACAAGCTCCGCTGAAGGTGACTCATTATTGAACCGCTTTGTGAATTCGTCCGACGTGAGGTTTTTCATGCAGAGCTTCGTATGCGTCCACACATCGCCTTCGGAATGAAAATTCTCCGGATGCGGACATCCTTTCATTTTGAGAAGTTCCGGCATCAGCACGTCAAACGCCTTGCTCTGTTCATAGAGTTCAAACGCTCGGTACGGATTACTGACGAATGCTTTGATCAATTCTTTCGCCACCGTTTCACGTGGAAAGATGAAGTCGTCGTCCTTTGTATCATTGATATGCGAGATGTGCTCCGCAAGCGCTTGCCATATTTCTTTTTCAATGTCGAATCCGAGTTCGCAAGCAAAACGCATGGCGCGCAGCATGCGGGAGTAATCTTCCTTGAACCGTTCAGCCGAGTTGCCCACGGTGCGCATGACCTTTGCCTGTATGTCCGCCATTCCGTTAAATGGATCAACCAGCGCGACGCTTTTGACGTTCCAGGCGAGTGCGTTGATCGTAAAATCACGCCGGCTCAAATCTTTTTCAATTGCAAGATTCGGATCAAATTGTACGTCCACGTCTTTGTACCCTCCCGTCCGGAACGCGTGCTCGGTGCGTGGTAAGGCGATGTCAATCGGTTCAAACTGCCAATCCTTCGGCATAAATTTCAACACACCAAACGTTTTACCGACCAGGTCAACGCGGCCCTGTTTGCTCAAAAATTCCTGAAGCGCATCAAGTGGCACGCCACGCACGACAAAATCAAAGTCCTTCGATTCCCTGCCGAGGATCGCGTCGCGTACCACGCCGCCGACGAGAAAGACCTCAGCGCTCGGAAATTCCTTGGTCAGTTCTTGCACAAACGAAAAAGCGCCTCCGGAAATCATCGCCTGAATTTTTTGCACAAAATCTTGCATATCTGCTTTAACAATAGAGGAAATATGCGAATTTATCAAACAAAAAACTCCTCGCTAACAGAGGAATTCTCTGGTGGGTCCGAGAGGATTCGAATCCCGTACATCCGTCTTCGCCGGATTACGGGACAAGCCTCAGACCTCGCTAACGTACCTGTCAAAGCCAGTGGGCGGCACAAGACTCGAACTTGTGACCTTCACAATGTCAATGTGACGCTCTAACCAACTGAGCTAGCCGCCCACTGGCGTGGCCAGATATTAATATACCGCTTTAACCAACTGCTTGCCCCGTAAATTCGAACGGAGTGAGAATTGTACGGGGAGCTACGAACCCATAACTTTTTTTGAGCCGCGCAGGATTCTCCCGCTTCCTTATCTTCTCATGACGTGATGAGCAGCGGGATCCCGCCATCGAGGCGGGAGAACCTGCAACGTAGAACTTATGTCTAAGTGGTGAGCGCAGAGGGATTCGAACCCCCAACCCGCTGCTTAAGAGGCAGCTGCTCTACCATTGAGCTATGCGCCCGAAACTGAAATTGTTCGCGCGCCCGAAGGGAGTCGAACCCCCAACCTCATGGTCCGAAGCCATGCGCTCTATCCATTGAGCTACGGGCGCATAATGTGAAAATGCCTCACTAAAATAACATGGGGTAAACAAAAAATCAACCCTTCAGTTCATGAAGGGGTTTTTATTTGCGACAAGATCGGGTGGAGTTTATTAATTCTACACCTCTTTCATCGTCATACTGGCTAGCCTATAGGAAAATTCCGGTCAACCTGTTCCGCAATCTTAATGCCCCAGTAAAGATAGGTATCCAGTGTTTCCTTACGCGGTGGCGGAATCGTATGGTAAAGCACAACGCTCCGATCGGAAAATTCAAGCGCGGAAATTTGTGAATGCAGAATCAATTCCATCATTACCGGGTCGAGCAGCTGGAGGATTGAATGATCTCGCTGCCCTGAAATCTCATAGAGTTTCTCAAAAGACGTGCTTTCGGTGTCAAGCGTATCGCGACTCCCGATGAACTTCCGCGTGACAAGAACCCTGACAGGAATGGTGTGCGTACTAAGCTCGAAACACCAGCCAAGGAAGGGTCGTTTACTCACAGACACGCCAAACAGTTGAACCACGAGCGGCCATATCCAAACCGGGCGATTCTCGATCGTGCCATAAGCCACCGGTCCGGTAATCTTCGCCGGATTCAGATCAGTCAACGGAGATAGGATTCCGCCCACGGTCAGTGGGATCGCAGGATTTGCTGCGCTCTTGATCAGTGACCGAGCATTAAAAAAATGTTTTCCCGGGCTCGATGCAAGCCGGACATCGATCATTGCGCGCATACCTTGCTGCGCATAATTCAGTTCATTCTGATGTGCCCAAATTTTCAGGTCAGTTGCTTTCGCAGCATATATATAGATACCGTACATCGCGGCTACAACTATAACGGTAGTAAACAGGCCGCCGGCAACTTTTGACTGCAGCAGGGCCTGCGAGGCACCTAATCCAAGTATGAGAATGAGTAGCGTTACCATCACCCACCCCACTCTTTTTCCGTCCAGTAGATTCATACGCACTTATTAGTATACACCAACCAACACAAAAAAATCCCCGTTCCTGGGGATTTTGCTTGTTTCTAGTTACTTTCTTCTTACGTAAAATCGGTCGCGCCGTAGCTTTTGGCGACTTCTTTGGAAATCATGCCTTCTTCGTATAACCGCCGTAAATCCTGGTCTATGGTAAACATGCCTTCGTCTGCGGACGTTTGAATAACGGTTTTAATCTGGGCGATTTTGTTTTCTCGGACCAGGTTGGAAATTGCCGGCGTATTAATCAAAATTTCACGCGCCGCAATGCGTCCGCCGGCTTTCATCGGCAACAGCTGCTGCGAAATAATCCCTTTCAAGAACAGGGAAAGCTGCAGGCGAACTTGAGACTGTTGGAACGGCGGAAACACGTCAATAATACGGTCAACCGTTTGGCCAGCGTTGTACGTGTGCAAGGTCGCGAGCACCAGATGCCCGGTTTCCGCGAGCGTGATGGTTGCGCCGATCGTTTCCAGGTCGCGCATCTCACCGACCAGAATAACGTTCGGGTCTTGGCGGAGCACATGCTTCAAAGCCTGAGCGAACGACACCATGTCCGTGCCAAGTTGTCGCTGCTTAATAATGCTCCTGCCGGAGTTCGGCGGATAAATGAACTCAATCGGGTCTTCGAGCGTAATGATGTTCGTGGCGCGCTCCTGGTTGATAAGGTTAATCATCGCCGCGAGCGACGTTGATTTTCCGCAGCCGGTCGGACCGGTAACCAAAATAAGTCCCTGCTTCATGCGCAACAGGTCGTAAACGATTTTTGGCATATAGAGCTCTTCAAGCGTTGGGATCGTCCCGGAAATCAGACGCGCGACCAAGCCGACGTTGTCGCGCTCGTAATGACAGTTAACGCGGAAGCGGCCTTCACCTTTAATTTCATACGACATGTCGAGATCGCGCTCGGTGAGAAACGAATTGCGCTGACGTTCGGTCATCATGGCATACACAAGCGCTTCTGCGTCTTTTTGACCGATCACACCAAATCGCTGAATTTCTCCCAGTTCGCCGTCAATACGCAAAATGGGTTTCTTGCCGACAATCAAATGAATGTCGGACGCTTTTCGCTTAATCGCTTCTTTAAATAATTCGTCGATCTTTAACATATTTTTTTGTAAAGAAAAAACGCTTCAGTTTTTCCACGGAAAAAAGCGTTTGTCTTCGTCCATAATACATCGTGTGTCCAAATACAGAAAATACAATAGGAAGATTGGCTATCTTTTTTGTTTTTGCCATTTCGTTTTATTTTTGTTTTCTGTATACATTGTAGCATAAAAAACCTTCTTTGTCAAAACGCAAAAAAGGGTGAATTAATGAAAAAATATCGTACATCGAAGATTGACAAAATGAACAATTTCTGATATGATTTAGATACAAAAAAATAAAAAAATTATGCAAACAGTTGTCATTGTAGAAACAATTCTTCTCGTTCTCGGAATTGTTTTTTTGTTGCGAGCGAAAAGGAAGCGCCGCGAGAACCGACGACGCGAAATAAAACTTGCGGAGGAGCACAGAACGAGTTTCATCTCTATCATGAGTCACCAACTGCGAACTCCGCTCACTATTATCAAGGGATATCTTGAATCGCTTCTCACTGGCGATCGCGGAGAATTGAATGAAGGCCAGCACGAATACATGAGCGAGGCGCTTTCGATTAATAATGAAATGATTGACCTGGTGAATGACTACCTGAACGTCACGCAGATGGAAAAAGGCAAAGTCGCGATCCATCGCGAGCCGGTTGACCTCGCAGAGATGGTCGGCGACGTCGTCGACGAGATGCAGACGTTCAGTCGCGCGGTCAACACGACATTGGCGTTTCGCAAACCGGCGAGCCCGCTGCCTCACGCTCTCGTCGATCCTATCAAATTGAGACAAGCGATCCAGAACATCCTTTCGAACGCATTGAAATATTCAAAAAAAGGCGGCGCGGCGACTGTTACGATCGAACAAAAGGGCGCAACCCTACTCCTGACGTGCCGCGATGACGGCGTCGGCATTCCGAAAGATCAACAAAACGAGCTTTTCACCAAATTTTTCCGCGCGCGAAACGTTCTGCAACGCGACGCAAAGGGGTCCGGGCTTGGGCTTTTTGTCGCAAAATTGTTCGTCGAAGCCTCGGGCGGCAGAATCTGGCTCGAATCGGTAGAAGGCAAAGGCACAGCCGTTTTTTGCTCATTTCCTATTGAACCATATGGAACAAAACCAACGTAAAATCCTCCTCATCGAGGACGACCTCTCTATCGGGAAGATATACGGGAATAAACTCCGTCGAAGCAACTTCGACGTATCCATCGCCATCACGGGCGAAGAAGGGTTGCATAAAGCGACCATGGAAAAACCCGCCTTGATCCTGCTTGACCTCATCCTACCTGGAAAGGACGGCTTTCAAGTGCTGACGGAATTGAAGAAAGACCCGGCAACGAAAGACATACCGGTCATTATTCTGTCGAATCTCGGACAAGAATCAGATATCCAGCGCGGTTTTTCTCTCGGCGCAAAAGATTACCTGATGAAGTCAAACGTCAGTCTCGTCAATCTTATTAGCAAAATCGAAAAGTATCTCCCGCAATAATATGCCCGTGGACTCGGAGGGTCTGAAAAAAATACTTTTGGAAAGCGATCTCGTTCCGGCGGAAAAGCTCGAGAAAGCTTCGGCAACAGCCCAAGAACAAGGCAAGCCCTTGGAGGATGTTTTGGTTGAAGAAGATCTCATCGCTGATGAACATCTTGGCGAAATCATCGCGGATTTATACGAGTTGCCGTTCGTCAATTTGGAAAAACGAAGTATTGCCGATGATGTTTTACGTGTTGTTCCGGAACTTGTCGCGCGGAAGCAGTATGTGATTCCCTTCGAGCGCAGCGCCGACGGCATCAAAGTCGCCGTCAATGATCCTGAAAATACCGAGATCATTCAGCTGTTGAAAAAAAAGACCGGAGAAACGATTCTTACCTTCTATGCCACGGGAAATGATATGCGTTCCGTCCTTTCGCGCTATCGGAGGGGTCTTGCCGCGGAATTCGACACCATCATCAAGCAGCATATCTCCAAAGCAGATGGCGCAAAAGCGGAAGACATATCCCTTGTGCAGATTCTGAGCACGATTCTCGAATATGCCTATGACAACAACGCCTCCGACGTCCATATCGAACCCCTCGAAAAGAAAACGGTTGTCCGTTTTCGGATCGACAGCGTTCTGCACGACGTTGTGTCATTGCCAAAACGGCTGCATGATTCCCTCGTGACGCGCGTGAAAATCCTTTCAAAACTCCGCACGGACGAACACCGTTCTGCCCAAGACGGAAAGTTCCAAAAAGAATTCGAGGGGAAGGTCGTAGACATTCGCGTATCGATCGTGCCGGTGTATGACGGCGAAAAAGTCGTCATGCGTCTGCTTTCCGAAAAGTCACGGCAGTTTAGTCTCGAAGAACTCGGCATGTCCAAAGAAGACTTGGAAAAAGTGCGGAGTAATTTCCAAAAACCCTACGGAATGATCCTTGCAACGGGGCCAACGGGATCAGGAAAAACGACAACACTCTATGCGATTCTCAAGGTTCTGAACACTCGGGAGGTGAACATCTCCACGATCGAGGATCCGGTCGAATACGACATGGAAGGCGTGAATCAAATCCAGGTGAACCCGCGAACCAATTTAACGTTCGCGCACGGGCTACGTTCTATCTTGCGGCAAGACCCGGATATCATTATGGTCGGTGAAATCCGCGATGAAGAAACCGCTTCCATTGCGATCAATTCCGCCATGACCGGCCATCTTGTCCTGTCCACGCTGCATACAAACGACGCGGCAACCACCTTGCCTCGCCTGCTCGACATGCACATTGAGCAGTTTCTCGTCGCGTCCACGGTGAACGTGGCAATTGGACAAAGGCTCGTGCGTCGGATTCACCAAGGCTGCATTGAAAGCTATACGCCGTCGCCGAACGAGCTGCAAACAATCACCCGTTTACTCGGGGGCGAGGAAGCCGCGAAAAAATTCGCCCTAGTTGAAAAGACCGCACGCCTGTATCGCGGCAAAGGGTGCAAGCTGTGCGGCAACACCGGTTACTCGGGACGCGTAGGCGTTTTTGAAGTCCTAGAAGTCAGCGAAGGGATTCGCTCCCTCATTATGCAGAAGTCGTCAAGCGACGTAATCCAGGCGCAGGCGGTACGAGAAGGCATGACCACCATGCTGCATGACGGCATTCGAAAAGTGCTCGCAGGAAAAACAACGCTCAAGGAGGTACTGCGCGTCACAAAAGAATAATATGCGCTTTGCGTACAAAGCTTCGACGAAAGAAGGAAAAATACGCTCCGGAACCATTGAGTCCCCGAGCCGCACGGACGCGGAACAAATCCTCCACCAGGAGGATCTTTCGGTATTAACGCTTGCGGAAAAACATTCGGGCGTTAGGTGGGGGGAACTTGAATTACGCATTGGCCGAGTGTCGGGCGTTGATCGCATGTTGTTCGTCAAACATCTTGCGATCATGCTGAAATCCGGTATTGCGCTTTCCGAAGCGCTCGACATTGTGATGAACGAGACGTCATCGCGCAGGATGCAGTCCGTCATTGGAAGTGTCCTGGGCAATGTGATGAACGGCAGCACGCTTGCGTCAAGCTTGAGCCAACATCCGCGCGTGTTCAGTGAACTGATCGTCAGCATGGTGAAGGTCGGCGAAGAAAGCGGCACACTAGATCGAACGCTCGAATATCTCGCGACCGAGCTCGAAAAAGAATACGAATTGAAAAAACGCGTACGCGGCGCAATGATTTACCCGGCCATTATACTCATCGCGACATTTCTGCTCGGCGCGTTCTTGTCGGTGTTCATCTTGCCGAAACTTGTCACACTGTTTACGAACCTGCGCATCGAACTTCCGCCGCTCACAAGGGCGCTCGTGAGCGTTGCGAAATTCATGGCTCGCTGGGGAATCGTCGTATTCCTCGGGCTTATTGCCGGGATGGGGGCACTGCGTTTTCTCGCACGGTGGAAACCAACGCAGCCGATGTTTCACAGGGTCTACCTCAAAACGCCTTTTGTCAAAAGGCTTGCGACGAACATTAACCTTGCCCGATGTACCCATGTTCTCGGTACGCTCCTCAAAAGCGGCATTCCGATCCTGGAAGCGCTCCGCATCACCGAGCAAACCGTCGGCAATGCCGTGTACAAGGACGTGTTCCGGTCCGCATGGGAACAGGTGCAACGCGGTCGCTCGCTCGGCGATGTGTTCGATGAACATGAACAACTGTTCCCGCGCATGGTATCGCGCATGACCGCGGTGGGAGAAAAAACAGGCCAGCTGGACGAAAGCCTCCTCTACCTTGCCCGCTTTTATGAAGATGAGGTTGACCATGCGACAAAAAACCTTGCCGTTATCATTGAACCGGCACTCCTCATTGTGATTGGCGTTGTGTTGGGAGGACTTGCCATTGCCATCATTACGCCGATCTATCAAATCTCGGGCTCGCTCCGAAGATAGCGTATGGCCTATAGCTTATAGCATATCGTAACGCACCGACATACTATAAGCAATACGCTATAAGCTATATGCATACTTCCAAACAACGAGCTGGTTTTACACTCGTCGAGACGTTAATCGTCATCACCTTAATTGGTATTCTTGCGGGCTTTGGCGCGACAGTGTATCAAAATTTTCAAGTATCGAACCAAGTCGACACGACGAATTTTGAACTCGTACAGGCCCTGCGCCGTGCCCAAGCGCGCGCCATAGCTGGCGATGCGAACCAAACGTTTGGCCTTCACGTTCAAGCGAATGGAGCGTCCCTTTTTCGCGGAAATGCCTTTGGCGCAAACGATCCCCTGAATGAAACAATAGACATTCCGGCTAGCCTTTCGCTCTCGACGTCATTCGGGCCGGATGTTATTTTTGCGCACCGCACAGGCGTACCAAGCGTCACCGGAACGATCACGCTCGCGAGCACATCCAACGAATCACGTATCCTTCGCATCAATGAACTGGGAACAATTGACCAACTCTAACCCAGCACCACTTTTTGTGAAAAACTTTCTAAACCATAAAGGGACTGCAACAAACAACTACGCATTTCTTGAAATGAACAACCAACTTATAAAAAGTGGTGCTGGGTTCACCCTGGTTGAGCTCCTTGTCGCCATGACCGTCTTCACGCTGGTGATTTCCGGCGTTGTTTTCCTTATTCTGGACGCGCAGTCAGCGAACCGGCAAGGCCGCGAACGCACGAAGGCGGCGCTCATTGCTCAAGAAAGTATCGAAGCGCTTCGCAGTATCCGGAATCAAGGATGGAAATTTGTTCGACCTGGGACCTTTGGCTTGTCGGATCAATCGGGCATTTGGGCGCTCGCCGGTACAAACGACAGCGTTGATCAATTCACGCGCAACGTACAGGTTGAGTACGCACACCGCGATGTGAGCGGGAATCTCGTCCCGAGCGGTGGTACGATTGATTTTGATACAAAAAAAATTACCACGAACGTTCAATGGGATTTTACACCGCTCCGACCTTCAACCATCACCTTCGAAACCTACTTAACGAACTGGCGGTCCCTGCATTGGCGACAAACAACCCAAGCGGATTTTTCTCAAGGTACACATACGAATACGCAAGCGACGAATGACGCAGGCGGAGAAATCCAACTCACAGGATCAAGCCAAGGACAAAATTTTTCCTCAACATTCAACAACGCAGCCGACTATACGTTTGACGGAAACGTGATTGAAGTCACGGCTGGACAAGCGCGGCTCAAACAACTCACCAGTCTCGTTTCTGGCGACACGTTGAACGCGGGCTTTGACACTGGTACCACGTCTTGGACATACAATGATTGGGATCAGGGAGCTGGCGAGGTGGACGTTACCGGATCCCGAGTTGCGACAAATGGTAACCCAGGAGGTTGGATTAATGTTTCATTCCCTGTGGGAAAACAAGATGAATTGGGAGGCTACTGGCAACAAAATTTTACCACATCCGTGGCTAATCCTACTGCTACGCTAACGTTGGACTGGCGCAGTCTCACCTTTACCGGATCGCCGATATCCTTATACCTCTACGCCTTCGTCGATTCAGCGTCCGGAGCGCCCTCCATTCCCACGAACGTATGGAGTCAACACATCACAAACACTGCATCCTGGACTGGCCCGGTGACAATTAACGTAAGTTCCAAAGTAGCGACCGTTGGCACATATTACCTGAAACTCGCCGCGTGGCTGGAAACCGGCAATACAAACGTTGGACCATTCACCGTAGGCTATGATAATGCGAAACTGCACTGGGAAAAACAAGTGCCTGGTGGATACGACACAAACAAACCAACGATCGTGCCAACAACCTCTTTTACAGGGCCTATCACTTCGTGGCAAAGCTTTGCCGAAACAGCAACCAAGAATGGCGGAGAGATCTACTATCAGCTTTCAAACGATGACGGTGCAACGTGGCGATATTGGAGCGGAACGAGCTGGGCAGCTGCGGCAACCGCTGGAAACTACAATACTGCCTCGGTCGTAAACACAAACTTTACGTCGTTCCCTGCGACGAACCAGAAAATACGAGTCAAAGCCTTCTTCGCATCCAACGGCAGCCAACAAGTCATTCTCGATGAGGTACGCATAACAGGCCTCGGTACTACGGCCTTCGCTGCATCGGGCTCATACGAATCTGCAGCGTTCGACACAGGATCGTCCATGGCGCTTTTCAATTATATTGCATGGAATGCCACTGTTCCTGTCGGCACGACGCTTCGGTGGCAACTGCGCACATCTGCGACACAAGCTGGACTCTCCACCGCCACGTGGGTGGGGCCGGACGGTACATCCGCGAGCTCTTACGCAAACCCTGGCGAGATTATTCAAACAGATCCCGGGGCAACCGGTTCCAAGTGGATACAATATAAACTTTTTTTCACATCCGACGGAACGGCAACGCCGACGGTTCAAGAGGTAACCATCAATTATGAACCATAAACGCCACAGAGGATTTACCCTTATTGAAGTGCTCATCTATCTCGCTATCGTGTCCGGCGTCATGATTGCCGCGACAACGTTTGCGTGGAACGTGATCGGCGGAAAAACAAAGTCGCAAGCAACGCAGGAAGTTGAGGCGAATGGACGATTCATTATGAATCACCTAACCAAGGAGATTCGGCTGGCAGAAGCCGTTAACCCCTCCTCGACACTCGATGTCAATCTTGCGCTGCCCCAGAGCGCGGGCGATATTCTCTCGCTATCCATGCAAAATGGCAGCGACGACCCGACTATTATCGACGTTTCCAACGGCGTTGTCCGGCTGAAAGAGAGTACCCGCGGACCGTACGCTTTGAGTTCAAACCAAGTGGTCATCAAAGACCTTACGTTCAAAAATCTTTCCTCGGCTGACGGGAAGTCGCTGCATCTGGGCATCAACCTGATCGTTGAACATCTTAACCCTGACCAGCGAGAAGAATATACCGCCACCTCGACCCTCACCACGTCAGTTGAATTACGCAACCGACCATGAAAAAACTGAAGCTACACAATCAAGGCGGATATATTGCCCTTATCACCGTGCTTATTATCGTGGCGGTTACGCTGGCCATTGGGGTCAGCATCAACCTTTTGAGCATCTCAGAGTCTCAAATCGGCCTGATGCAAGAGCAAGCAGGCATGGCGTTTGCCACAGCTGACGCCTGTGTCGACGAAGCGATGATGCGTCTCAAAAATGATCCGGGCTACGCTGGCGTAAGTTTGAATTTCGCCTCGGGAACGTGTACGATAGTAATAACGGCTCAGGGAACTACACGAACGATACGGGCCGAGGGTTCGGTTGCAACATTCACCCGCGCTATTCAGGCGGACGTAAGCTTAATCGGCAATCAAATCTTGCTCACGGCTTGGCGCGAAATCTAACGAACAGTTTTTATGACTTTCTTCAAACAAACAGCGTTTGCGCTTGATATTTCCGATAGCTCGATTGAGGCGCTCGAATTGAAAAAAACAGCTGGAAAAATCAAGCTCGCGGCATACGGACGGATAGAGTTGGAGCCGGGCATTGTCCAAGACGGAATTGTAAAAAACGAAGTCAAGCTTGCGGAACACGTACTGCACGTAATGAAAAGTGCAGAGCCGAGCCCGATTACCAGTCGCCACGTCATTGTTTCACTTCCGGAATCGCGGACCCTCACGCACGTGTTCCAATTCCCTAAAGAGCTTTCGCCGGAAAAAATCGCAGACGCAATATCCTACGAAGCCGAAAAAATTATCCCGTTCACACGCGATGAGGTCTACTTTGATTTTCAAATCATCAAAGCGGATGACGAGCAACAAGAAATCTTTTATGCGGCAACGGCGAAAGACGTCGTTGATCGCTATCGACGGGTATTAAGCACGGCGGGACTTCTACCGATCGCGTTTGACATGGAGTCCGCGGCACTCGCACGGTCACTGGCGCCGAACTTGTTCCTTGAGGGAGTCGTGCTCATTGATCTTGGCGCGCGTACAACAATTGTGAGCATTTTTGACCATAACGGCATACGGCAAACCGTCAACATTCCAATCGCAGGCGACCACATCACGTCTACGATAGCAAAAAAACTCAAGACGAATGAAATTAAAGCGGAAAGCCTGAAGCGTAGCGTGGGCCTGAACGAGGCGGCCGAGGATAAAAAAGCGCTTGCAGCGATTCAATCATCCGTTGACTCAATTGCCAGCGAAGTGAAAAAAATTCTGAACGATTACAAAAAGAAAACCGGATTTTTGATTTCTCGAGCCATACTCTGCGGGGGCACGAGCCTTTTACCCAATATGGATAGATACCTCGCACAAAAACTTTCCTTAAAAACCGAGCGCGGAAACCCGCTAGGACTTATTCCGAGCGCGGAAACCATCTTGACGCATCAACCGCCGATTCTCTACGCGACAGTCATTGGCCTCGCGGTTCGGGCGCTCGAAAAAAAGTCCATGTCGGCTGGCGTAAATCTGGCACCGGTTGAAACGGGTAAAGAACCAAAACCCAAGGAACCGGAACAAACAATCAAACAGGCAAAAACAGGCAACAAGAAAAATAAACGACTGCTGGTTTTTACGATTGTCTTTGTAGCGCTGCTCCTCGCGCTCGTCGGGTTGCTGTTCTTCCGTGACAACTTGTTTCAAAAAAACGTAAATTACGTCGGCGTCTATTCGGCGAACACAAACTCGCAAGCGTCGACACGCGTCGTTCTCACGGCTGGGACAAAGACTGAATCAACAGCTGATCTGCCGGGTTCGGTCCGCAAGCAAGACCAACAAGAAGAAGGGACGTTTACCGCAACCGGCACGCGCCCGACCAAAGCACAAGCTGCCGGGACAGTGACGCTTTATAACGAAACGGCGCAAAGCCAAACCCTTGTGGCGTCGACGCGTTTGCAAACGGCTGACGGTATTCTCTATCGCCTGCGAAACCTTACGGTCGTGCCGGCGCAGGGTAATGTGGACGCGGAAATGTACGCGGATAAACCCGGCGAAGAATATGAAGTTGCGGCCTCTGACTTTACAATTCCCGGCCTTCCCGAGAGTACACAAAAAGTTATCTATGGAAAGTCGACTGCGCCGACAACGGGCGGACTGAAAGAAGTGCACGTGGTTACACAATCGGATGTCGAAGAAGCATTAGATGCTCTAAAAATAAAAGCTGCTGCGGCTGCCTTAAGCACCGTAAACAATGGCCTAAGCGCGGAAGAGGTCGCAATCGTAGATCCGCTCAAGCAGGAAGTGACGGACGGGAAGTTCTCGCCGACGGTGGACGAAGAAGGCGAGACGTTTACTGCAAAGGCAACCATTCAGTCTTCCTTTTTAATCCTCAAAAAAGCAGACGTGCTCGAAGCATTAAAGAAAAAAAACAGCGCACTCCAACTGACTAATCTCGACGATGTGACGTTCGCGGTGACCAAGTATGACGACGCGACTGGTACGGTGACCATCGACGTTACTATTGATAGCTCGTCATCATAATATGACTGTGCTATACTATCTTACACGGGGAGGAGGTGGACTAGTATAAAAAAACCATTAAATAACCTTTATATGAAGCACATCCTTAATAAAAAAGGTTTTACCTTAATTGAATTGCTCGTCGTCATCGGCATCATCGCCATTCTCGCGGCGATCGTTATTATCGCCATCAACCCGGCGCGTCAGTTCGCGCAAGCCCGCGATGCGCAGCGCTGGAACGACGTGAACGCTTTTCTCAACGCGATCCACCAGCAAGCCATCGACAATAACGGCGTGCTGTATGCCGGAATCGACAGCAATAATCGAATCGTCGGCACGAACACGAGTGGCTGCAATGTCACTGACTGCGCCGGCTCTCTCACAACGCAAGCAAGCTGCTTGAACATGACGAGCGTTCTTGTTCCAACGTATACCACCGCGGTTCCGCAAGACCCGCTCACCGGTAGCCAAGGGAAAACAGACTACTACGTCACCAAGGACGCGAGCACGGGCCGCGTAACCGTTGGCGCCTGCTACCCAGAAGAAACGTCGGCAATCAGCGTAACCAGATAATTAAACCACAAAAAACTCCCCGATCTGTCATCCTGAATTCGTTTCAGGATCTCGGGGAGTTTTTGATTTGACAAATCTATTGCTACTTTGTATCATTGCAAACAGTCTTTTCAAAAAAGGAGGACAAGGTGATTACGTCGTATAAGCTCTTTAACTTTCCAAGCAAAGGCCCATATCCGAGAGTCGTCGATATCACCGACGACATAAAAATATTCGTCCAGTCAAGTGGCGTGAGAAATGGGATCGTCAATGTTCAATACCGTCATACAACCGGCGCAGTGCTGGTGCAAGAAAACGAGCCGATGCTCCTCGACGACATAAAAAAGAAGATGCGCGAGCTTGTACCGCCGGAAGGTGACTATGGACACAACGATATTGGCGGCAGGAGAAAGGAGAATTTATGCAATCTGGACGATGAGTGCGCGAACGCGGATGCGCATATCATTGCCACAATGCTTGGTGGCCCAATCAAAACACTCAACGTGGTGAATGGGGAAGTCGAACTTGGTGAATGGCAAAGGATTCTCCTCTTTGATGGGGATCGAGATTATGGTGTCGGTGTCATGGTACTTGGCACGGAATAAAAAAGGCGCTCGTTATCAAAACAGCGCCTTTTGTATATGAAATTATACTTTCAATTGACAGGCCTCTCTCTGAAGCGTAAGATACAACAATCAAACAACAAAAAAACAGCAACTTGAAAATAAAGGAGTGAATCATGTCAACTGAACTTTTTGGCGCCAAAATTATTGGCGTTGGCACTGCAAACAAAAACTTGCGCAGAGTGCATAATGAAGAAATTGTTGAAACACTATCTACGCATCGAGAAAAGACGTGGCAATGGTGGAATACAGATGCCGCCAGAGTTTGGTGGTCCACAAACGGCGAAGGGGTACAGAAACTTTGGACCGAATTCACGACAAGATACAAAAGGAAAAATGGCTCTGAATACCCGAAGGAAAAAATAGAACTCTCGGAAGAGGAACGAGTGCAGCTCTTTTCAGAGCTAGTTGATCAGCGCTTCACGACTTCTGACCAGTGGATTAAAGAAAACATAGGCCCGCAGTTTCGGTATTTTGTTGATAAAGAAGGTATCAGCACGGTTGATCTGGCGCGGGACGCTGCGGAAGAAGCAATGGCAACTGCCAAACTCGAGCCAAAAAACATCGACGGAATTTATTTCGCCACCGTCACGCCCGATCATCTCTATTCTCCTCCTCCGTCTGCCTTGCTGCAGCGGCAACTCGGCATACCCGTTTCTAACGACGACGGCATTCGGCCGTTTTCGTTTGCGGATGTCAACGAAGCGTGTTCAAGCTTCATGGCCGCATGGAAACTGGCCTACCAAGAAATACACCTTGGGAAAGCCGAGACTGTCCTCCTGATCGGCGCAGACGTCATGTCAACAACCATCAGCCCGTTCAGCAGAAACTTCTATCCGATTCTCGGCGATGGCGGTCGCGCACTGATACTCCAGCGGGTTCCGCTCGCAGAGAATTGCTTTTCGCTGAAGGGTTTTTTAACCCATCTCAACGGCCAGCTTTCCCATCTGATCATGACGCCCACCGGTGGTTCAAAAAAGTATATAACCGCGGAGACGCTGACGAACCCGTTTGATCAAGGCCATATGCTCGACATGCAAGGCCCGCTTGTCAAAAAACATGCGCAGAACGTGCTGATCAGCCGGATTCTCGAGCGCTTACCCAAGACGATAATTATCAGGGCACTGGAGCAATATCTCGGGAAACCTATTCGAACAAAAGAAGAAGTGGCTGACGCCTTGAATACATTTCAACTATTTGTGGCGCACCAGGCAAATCTGGCAAGCATCAATCGCCCGGTCGAGGAAATCTTGCGGGAGCTGGGATACAAAGGCGAGTTCTTCGACACGATGGAGCATGAAGGCAACACAACAAGCGCCTCTGTCCCGGGCTGCATTATCGAAGCGGCGGAGCAAGGTATTCTGCGGCCTGGCATGAAGGTTCTGGCCGTCGCCTTCGGCGGAGGATTCACTGCCGCCACCTGTCTCTTCACATGGACTCTTGATCTTTAAACCCAAAAAACCGCCCGATACGTCATCCTGAACTTGTTTCAGGATCTCGGGCGGTTTTTTATAATAGCTTAAATGATTTCTTTCACTGTTTTGATAATCGCATTGCGATCGATTTCTTCATACGCCAGCAATTCCTGCGGCTTGCCGCTGCGAGGCGTTTTGCGAACTGCGAGCGCCTGGAATCGAACTGGTATATCGCCGATCGCCATGCGTACGGCCTCGCCAACACCGCCGGCAGCATAGTGATCTTCCACGGTAATAATCGCTTTCGTGTCGCGGCCAGCTTGCAAGATCGTCTGCTCATCAAGCGGCTTGATGCAGTACAAATCGATCACGCGAACTATAATTCCGGCTTTTTTCAATTGATCATACGCGGCAAGCGCTTCATGAAGCGTAACGCCGGCGGCGATGACTGTTGCACGATCCGCCTGACTATGACGGAGCACTTTGCTTCCGCCAATGGGGAACTGTTCACTGGAAGAATAGAGCACCGGTGTTTCCATGCGCGTCGTGCGTAAATAACAAATGCCAAGGTGCCTTATCATTGCTTCGACAAGCTTCTCCGTGGACACGGCGTCCGAGGGATACAGCACGACGCCATTGAGAATCGTCCGGAACATGGCCAAGTCTTCCAAACCCATTTGCGAAGGCCCGTCCTCGCCGATGGAAACGCCGGCGTGCGAGCCAACGAACTTACTATTGGCCTGCGAATACTGGCTCATCCGAATCTGATCAAAGGCTCGAGTCAAAAACGCGGCGAACGTGGAGACGAACGGAATTTTGCCTCGTCGAGATAAACCGAGCGCTGCGCCAGACATATTTTGCTCGGCGATGTACATTTCAAAAAAGCGCTTGGGAAATACATCACGGAAAATTTCCGCAAACGTAGAATTGCTCACTTCACCGTCGAGTGCCATGACATTTGGATATTTCGGAGATAATCGCGCCAACGCATTACCGTACGCCTTTCGCGTCGCCACCATTTCACCAATTTTGTAAACTGGCGCCTGGGTCGACTTCTTACTGATTAACTGATTAACCGATAAACTGGTTACCCGAGTGGCTTTCGGCTTGGCGATTTCTCCCCGCACGGATGTATCAATCGCACCGAGCTCCTTCATGGCCTTCGCGTATTGATCGGGCTTCAGCGCTTTTCCATGCCAGCCGTCTTTGTTTTCCAAAAACGAAACGCCTTTACCTTTGATGGTTTTAGCAATGATCATGGTCGGTTTGCCCTTGACCCTCATCGCTTTCGCATATGCGTCAAGAATCGGTTTGAACGAATGACCATTTGAGACAACGACGGTTTGCCAACCGAATGCGGAGACGCGTTGTTCGTACGCTTTCAGGTCAAAGCCATACATGGTTTGCCCACGCTGGCCGAGGCGGTTGACATCGAGCACGCCAACGAGATTGTCGAGTTTGTAGTGCGCCGCAAGCTGGATCGCTTCCCACATAGAGCCCTCGGCCATTTCACTATCGCCGAGCAAAACGTACGTACGATACGGCAGCTTATCCAAATACTTCGCATTGAGCGCCATACCAACGCCAATGGATAAACCTTGGCCAAGCGAACCAGTCGCCGCTTCTGTGTATTTGAACCGGGGCGTTGGATGGCCTTCGAAGACACTTCCGAACTTTCGATAGGTCAGCAATTCCTGCTCGGAAACTTTTCCCGCAGCGGCCCACAGACTGTAAAACAAAGGCGACGCATGGCCTTTGGAAAAAATGAGACGATCATTATTCGGATGCTCCGGACGGTCCACGTCAAAACGAAAAACGCCGCCAAACATTAAGGCGGTCATGAGTTCAACAGCGGAGAGTGAAGACGTCGGGTGGCCAGAACCGGCTTGTGTGGAGCTGGCGAGAATGTAATATCGAATAAGCTTGGCGATTTTGTTCAATTCGGTTTCGTGCATACGAACAAATTATACAGCATCAACGACCCAACGCACAGACGAAGCCCCGTACTACGGGGCGAGCTATGCATTGGGTTATATGTATCTCAGCGCACAGTTTATCTATGCGCGGCGCTATGATAAACCCAGAGCACCTTTTCTAAAGTGCAGCGGGCGTTTGCATAATAGTTTACACTTTCCACTTTATCGAACACCCGACGGACGGGTGTTGCTCTGCCTGCGGATTCTTGCCAGCAATGAGCGCCTCAAGCGCCTCTTGCAATTCATGACGTGTCACTTTTTCCGGCTCTTTCCAGTTATCGTCCACGCGGCCATGATAAAAAAGTTTCTGTTCGCTGTCGTACACGAAAATATCCGGCGTGCATACCGCGCCGTATTCTTTGGCTACCGCCTGCGACTCATCGCGCAAGTAGGGGAAAGGATAGTCGTACTTTTCTTCTTTCATTTTCTCAAAACTATCTTCTGGGTGGTGGACTTCGTCGTTTGGGTTAATGGCGAGGAATTGCACTCCTTTGTCTTTGAATCGCTCGTATAAATTATGAATCCGTGGCTTTACCGCTTGCGCATATGGGCAATGGTTGCACGTGAACACGATCACTAGTCCCTTCTTGCCCACAAAGTCGGACGGGCTATATGTTCGTCCGTCGGTTGAGGGCAATGAAAAGTCATGGACGCTTTCGCCGATGTTTGGTTTTTTTGAATAGGTCAATACCATAGATTAAGTGTACAACAACAAAGACCAAAGGCACAGTTTATCTGTGCGGCGGGTGTATCCATAAAAATCCCCAGAGCACCCCGCTGTGGGTGCGATGGGTTTTGAGCTGTCACCCATCTAGTAAATTTCTTCCTTCTTCTCCCGCTGGAACGACAGCCACCCCTCAACAACTTCGATAAACAGCTTGAAGGGCGCTTCGATGATGAAGTCAAGGAAGAAAATTAAGATGTTAATCTTCGGGGTTTTTGTGGAGAGCCACCGGCCAACGCGGAGGATCGGAACAGAGAAAAAGTCGACGAGGATCGTGACAACATTGTCCCGTCGGTCCAGAATTTCCAGTTCCTTGACGTTCTGCCTGATCTTTAAGCCAAAGAAGCTGACTACTGTTAGGAAAAAGAGAAAGACGAACATGCTCACCAGGCTGAATTTGAGAGACGCGAGTAAAGCGATCAACGCGCCAAAGGTGACGATAAATGTGATGGCATACAGAAACGTAAACACTCCAGTCGTGAATCGACTGCGTAGCCGCGGCTTTCGAAACTTCGCGAAAATTTGGCGTTCTGTGTCCGGGCGAAGAATCTCGCGAATACCCTGAATAATTTTCTCGGTGTTTTTCTCGCCAGGCACACGAATCGTAAGCGCGACGAGGAACATAAGAAACGGATGAAAAACAATATTAATCACAAGCGGCAAAGCGACGACCGATCCTGCGAATAACAAATCATACGGTAATTCAATCACAAGCCCGAGAAGCATCTTAGTCAAGAAGATATAAATAATCGCGCGCACGGATATCCGCGTAAGTTTTGCACGCGTACTTTGATAAATTGCGTTACACGTCTCTCGCACTTTTTCTGCCAGCTTACTGTCGTCAGAAAGTATGGCGCCTGCGTTGTTCGGGTTTTGTTCGATAATTCGATGCAGCACGGTAAACATGACCACGACTTTTTTCATCAATCGGAATAACCGTTCTTGTAGCGGGTGCGTGATGGTTGCTTCAATCTGGCGATAAATCTGGGGCATGCGAGCCGCGGTTTCTCCAATGTTCGGATTCGGCTGGAACCATGTCGGGTTCTGCAAGCCGAACAAATGATACCGGAGGATCGGCTGATCGGAACGGATCAAGACTCGATGGATCGCAAGATAGAGCTGCACTTTTCCTTCTGCCTCTGAAATTCCTTCGTCCTCGAACGGAACATACGGGCCCACGCTGTGGTACATGAACTCAACGAGCGCGTCGTTCTTTTCCGAACTGACAAGCACATCCTCAATCTCGCAAGACGCAACGCCAAACAGCCATCGATACATATCAAGGCCTTCTTTCGTAAGACGGTTTAACTGCAATAATCCAAACAAGGCGAAGTATTTATCGAGGACAGCCTGCACCTCGCCGATCTTTGTTTCCGGGAGTTGATTATTTGGCACGTAGCCGCCGCGAATCAGCTCGTGAATCAAAAATTTCGCGAATTGCGGGCCACGATTCTCCACGAATACGCGTCGCTTCACAATGCGCTCGATGGCGTTTCGTCGAAGCAAATTCTCTTCTTTAAACTCCATCGCGTTGCGGAGCTTCTCATACACGTACGCCACTTTGCTTATAACTTCATGTACCTTAATACGCGGCGAATCAGCCGGATACCGCTCCGGTTTTCGTTGATACGCAGCTAGAAGTCGCTCTAATGCTTGTGTTTGATTCATGTAGTTTTTTTCAGTGAAGAAAGCAGTATAGACGAACCAACGCTTTCTGTCAACCCGCCTAACTTTTGGTATTTCAGATATTCAGAATACTAACGATATTTTGCTTACTGCCTGATTTTTTCATAGGGACGAATAGGTAAAAGTTGGGCGGGTCAACCCGTGACCTTAATTAGATTATTATACTCTATTTCGCAAAAACACTGAATTTCGAGACCGCCTCTTCGGCGGTTCACCGACGAGGCGAAAAAAAGCCGCGCTTCAGAGAAACGCGACAAGGTAAAAATATTGGAAGATTTCTCTTCAAGATTTTTTATCTTTTATTTTTAATTTTTACTTTCCCCTAGAACCAGCCCGTGATTGGTTTCTTGCGGAGCACAGCTGTGCCGTCCTTGTCGACAATGAATTCGCATGTGCGCCCACCAACCTTAAGAGTGATTTTCTGCGGCACATGCGTTTCCGTAGCCTTTTTCATGAGCGGATAAAACTTATCCATGCGTTCACTGTTCGAGAAGTTTTTCATGAGATCGTCTTGGTCAACGATGTCATCGGTAAAGTCGATAACCATATGTTTGTTAATTACTAATGACAAATTTCTAATTCCTCATCAATGTCTAATGCTCAAATACCTAATGTCCAGTTTTGCCATTATGCCATTTATCATTGGGGTTTGATTAGAAATTAGTTATTAGGAATTAGACGTTATTATACTCTTCCAGTGTACTACGGAACGTACGATCTGGCAACGCTTGACATTACTAACCTCGCATGCTACCATAACGACGCTAGTCTTTATTAGGAGTAATTCTAGTGGTACGTTAGTAACATTAGAGGGCTCTGTGCGCCCGTGGCATAGAGGGAAAGGTCTTCCTAAAAAGAGTAAGCACTTTAATAAGTAAGTACAAAGGTTCAATGGCTACAAAGTTATACATAGGAAGTCTTTCCTTCAGTGTGACGGATGACCAGCTCAAAGACCACTTCACGCAGGCAGGCGAAGTCGCCTCAGCGCAAGTGATCAAAGACCGCATGACCGGCCGCTCTCGCGGATTCGGTTTTGTGGAGATGGCCACCGATGATGGCGCGAAGAAAGCTATCGAGATGTTCAACGGACAGGATCTCGGTGGACGCGCAATCGTCGTCAACGAGGCACGCCCCATGACCGATCGTCCCCCGCGTCGCGGTGGGTTCGGCGGTGATCGCGGCGGTCGCAGCTTCTAACACTACAAAACAAAAAGGCCCCGAGCAATCTCGAGGGTCTTTTTGTTTTTTATTATACTGAATGTTATTGCACGAACATCGCAACACCGAGCAACACAAGGAACGTATACGCCGATAAAAATCCGATCGTGTATCCCAGGAGCGTGAGTCCTTCCTTTTTTTGACCATTCAAATAGAGAAGAGCAGGTTTACCAAAAATCAATGATCCGACAACCGCTACCGAAAGGGTAAACAACATAAGAAAAGCAATTGGTCCCCAGACCGAGGTTTCCATATTACCGAAAAGACTTTCAGCGTTTTGAAGAATAAAGGCAACGATGGCGACATAAACCAAAACGCCAAGACTAGAAAGGAAACCGTAGAACATTGGTTTAGTATTTTGCATAACATAAATAGTATATCATGAGGCTATATAATCGCCACTTTCGTCATTGCGAGTCTCCCCCTGGGAGACGAAGCAATCTCAATATTCCGTAGGTCAGGGCCCGGCCCTGACCTACTAGATTTTTGGCCATTCAAAAAAGCGCAATTGCACTCATCTGTTAAACAAAGGTATACTATATACATGAGGAAAATAATATTATACGGCGTATTACTCACGATACTTCTTGTTCCAACCGTCGCGCATCAGCAAGTGAACGTTAACTATGCATTGGGCTCGACGTTTGGTCTCGGTTCTGCCGATTTACAATCGTCGGCAATTAAAACGGTACAATGGATTCTGGGCCTGCTTGGTTTGATTGCTCTTATCATGATTATGGCCAGCGCTTTTATTGCCATCAGAGCCCGGGACTCTGAACGTGGCGCAGTTGCCCGACGCGCGCTCTTTGGTGCGATCGTCGGGCTCATCGTTATTTTGCTTGCGTGGGCGATCGTTACGTTTGTGATCGCGCGCACGGTGCAAGTGACCTCATAATTAATTCATCGACAGCTGGAGAACGAATAGCCTTGGCTTTTTTTGCCAAGGTTCTTTTCACTTGACGCATTCTGCCATTTCGCCTAAGATGGCTATATTCAAAAAAGCCCCTCGGTAAACTCGGGGCAAGGAGGAAAAAGTGAACTTTTACATAATACTATTTATTGTCGCATTGTCATTGATCAAACCATCGGATCAGCCAGCTCAAGAGTTAAAGCTCGAGGTGAAAAGCATGACACAGGTCCCCATACCCTTGGACCTCGACTCGACCATCCAACTTCCGGGTGAGTCAACTATAGCGAATCTCAAGGACGTGTTTATGCCTCTTATCGCCTTTGAGGCAGGACGGGCAATGGGCGAGGCGCGCTGGCCCCTTGTCGAAGATCCGCGCAAGCCAATTCGGTGGCGGACATTCCCAAAATTATTTGAGGAATGGACGGAAGGATCGGTTACTGCGAAAGATATTGAGGTAGATACTACGAATCCTTTTATGTCCGCTCCATACATCATTGGAGTTTCGTTCGGTAACGAGATACTCACGCCAATTGGCAAGCCATCACGCACAGTGATGCTCGACATGAAACTCATGAATGAACAGGACCACGCGCGTCAATACGTCTGCCGCTACCTTATGTGTGAAGGGTATGGCGCCATAGCCGCGGTTGAGGATGACCGCTACCACTGGTTTCAGACATTCAAGGTCAAGAATGACGGCGAGGTCGAGTGGCTTTCGGGGACGCTCATGCAAATCAATCAAAAGGTTTTCGAGATCAATAGCGAGCGCGAGGCGATGTGGGAAAAAGTTCCTGGAACGTTATTCTCAATTTTCGTTGCCATCCATGACAGGGGATTCGATCGAATGCCAGACAATACATGTACTGAACTTGAGGCGTATTCGTCTATCATGAAAAGGTTTGATGCGAAAAACGAGGTAATGACCGAAAATATGCTCACCGATACTCGGTACGTCTATCAAGTCAAAAAAGAAACAAAGGCCCACCCAAGCGGAAACTCATACACAGAGTTTACGATCCTGCTCGGAGAGCGCGACGGCCGATACGGTCTTATTGATCTTCGTTACATCCCAGAGGCCGGGCTTGGCGCGATTGGCTTGTCTCCAGACTTCCTCTTCCTGGACAAATTCTTGCCTTTTGAAATAAAGGACACGGATGTTTACCTCCTCCCCGAGGTGTCAATACTCGAGTTCAAATGGCAGTGCATGCTTCGACTAACAAATCTCAAAAGTGCTAAAAAGTAAATAGCTCAACCCACCCCGTCGGTTTTTCCGCGGGGTGTTTTTTTATAAAAAGTCACCCTGCATTCGGCCCTGAGGCTCATGCCCGAAGGGAACTTGTTTCAGGGTCTCCAAACCAAAAACACCTCTGAAACAAGGAGGTGCTTTCGGTGGGCTGCAATTCCAGAATACTCAATATTAAAATTTCGCTCCTTACATTTTCTTAATGTGTTAGCTATACTATATAAACATTAGTAAGAGTTATAAGCATCCTAAAGGTATGGGCTGGAAATTATTAAAAATCCGTATCGCCTACAAAAATCCGTGGATACGCGTAGAAGAAAATCGAATCGTTTTCCCTAATGGTAAGAAGGGTTTATATGGGGTCGTTTCTATGGCAGATACAGTCGCTGTTTTGGCTAAAGAAGGACAGAGCATCTACTTAGTCAGGCAATATCGTTACACAACAAAAAAATACTCATGGGAACTTCCTTCTGGACATATCAATAAGGGAGAGACACCATTAAAAGCGGCAAAACGTGAACTAAGGGAGGAGGCGGGGTTGGAAGCTAAGCAATGGACTTCGCTTGGCTTTGTTCATCCAGCTTTGGGCGTTATGAATTCAAAACGCCATATTTTTCTTGCTCAAAAGCTGTCAAAAACAGAAGCGTCTCATGAAGGTAGCGAAAAGGGGATGATAGTTAAGAAGGTAGCTTTACAAGATGTAAAGAATATGGTAAGAAGAAATGTAATCTTTGATGATTATACAATAGCTGCTCTTTACAAATTGAATCTTTAGAAACCTGTTTAAAAGGAGGATAATGATGATATTCTTAATCGGTAGTACTGGAACACTTGGAAAAGCTATAAAAAATGCTGCCCACCAAGGCAGTATTTCATTTTTAGCTCCAACGCATCAAGAGTTTGATATTACTGACGCCAATCAATGCACGCGCGTATTGGAGAAAATCAGTGAGCAAGACGTTGTTATTCATTGCGCTGCTTTGACTAACTGGGAATGGTGTCACGAACATCCTGTAGAATGTTTCCGAGTGAATGCCCTCGGTACATTGAATATTGCCCGAGCAATAAAAGAGAAAGATGCCTTGCTCATCTATATATCTACTGATGGTGTTTTCAGCGGAACTCCACGAGGAAAGGGATTTACGGAAGAAGACATTCCACAAAACCCCAGTAGCATTTATGGTATATCCAAACTAGCGGGGGAACACTTAGCGAAAGAAGTAGGATGTAAACTTCTCATTGTAAGAATAGGGTGGCTTTTTGGAGACGACCCAACTCATGACAAGAAGTTTGTTGGTTCGATTCTTCGCCAAGCTCGGCTAAGAAAAGAAATAAAAGCTGTTCGCGACAAAATAGGAACAGTTGCGTATGCTCCACAGGTTGCAAAAAAGTTATGCGAATATTCATTATCTCAAAAAACAGGCATACGGCACCTTGCTAACCTAGGAGCAGTAAGTCGTTACGATCTAGCGCAAGAAATTCTCATGATATGGGGACTCACCAATCCGCTTAAACAAGTTACGTCGATAGAATTTCCATCATCCGTAAAAAGACCCGATATTTCTGCACTGAAGACTATTTATGAAGATGCTACTTTGCCTTCTTGGCAAGAAGCATTAAGAGAATACCACAAAAACTTTTCTGCATAGGGTTGCAAAAAGAAAGGAGCGTAAACAATGAAGATTCTAGCCACAGGAGGAGCAGGGTTTATTGGTTCTCATCTGTGCCGTTTACTTCTTGCAGAAGGGCATGAGGTAACTTGCTTTGACAAGTTAGATACAAGGGTAGTAAACCCTTTTTCACTAACTTGGATGGAACACCCTCGCCTGCGATTTATTTGCGGAGATATACTAAATGTTTCCTCGTTAATGATCGCGTTGCGTAGTCAAGACGTTGCGATACATGCCGCAGCTCAATCTTCAGTAGATAAAAGTATAAGGGAGCCTCTTGAAACAATGAGTATCAACGCTATGGGAACGATTTGTCTCCTTGAAGCAATGAGGCGAGTTGGAGTTAAGCGATTCCATTATGTCTCTACTGACGAGATTTTTGGCGCAACTGTTGAAAAATCATTTAATGAAGAGTCACCTCTTGCCCCTACTAATCCGTATGCTGCTGGTAAGGTTTCGGGAGAAAATGCTCTCTTCGCTTGGTCAAATACCTACGGATTAGATTTCACCATCACAAATGGAGTCAATAACTACGGGCCATATCAAGCACCTGAAAAATTTATACCTCGCTTGACAGTAAGAGGTCTTCTGGGGGAAAGCCTACCGATCTATGGGAATGGAAGACAAAGAAGGGAGTGGTTGCACGTTGAAGACCACTGTCAGGCAATTTGGCATGTACTACAGCACGGTAAACTTGGGGAACGTTATTGCGTAGGCCATACGTTAGAACAGAACATCAATGTAGCAAAGCAAATCGTGCGAACCTTACATATTGATCATTCTCGAATCACGTTTGTTGAGGATAGACCCGGGCATGACGTAGGTTACGCAATAAACAGTAGCAAAATTCTAAGTCTTGGTTGGCACCCAAAGATAACTTTTACAGAAGGTCTGGAGGAGACGATTCTATAGTATAGGGATAATCGGTCTTGGTGGGATTACTTTCAAACTCAGTATGAAATATAGTATTGCTCAACCAACAACAGGAGCTTCCAAAAAATAAGCTCCTTTTATCTAGCAAAAAGTTTTTTCTTGAGATTCAGCTATTGTTCAAACGGCATAAAATTAGGTGTAAAAATAAAAACACCGCCAGCAACAATAAGTCCTGCAATGCCTAAATTTTTTAATAATTCTATGGTCGTTCTTAGCCCGATTGGGCCGGCTAATGGCCCTCCAGCCAGTTACTGAATGGTTCTACAAAATCTTTAGAAAATCAAGAGCTCGATATCCGGTACCCATATCTGTCAACTGACCGCTTCGAAGATGATTCTTAAATTCGGGAAGTGAGAGAAGAACGACTTCTGTTTGCTCGCTAGAAGTTTGGGTGGGATTTGCCACCTTCTTACAATGTTTTGCAACAAAGTTGTGTCGCACCATTGTCGAGTACGCAGAGTGTAAACTTGTTCCAACAAAGGCTATCTCTCCCTCATACCCTGTCTCCTCGAGCAATTCGCGTCTAGCAGCCTGCATGGGTGTCTCTCCTGAATCCATACCGCCGCCAGGTAATTCTAGGAGAATCTTTTCTGGTCCTAGCCGATATTGTTTCGCAAGAATAACCTCTTTGCTGTCGGTAAGGGCAAGAATACAAACAACCTCTCCATCATCATTCACGTCAAAGTCTGCCTCGCTACCATTAGGCAATTGAAAGGTTTTTTTGTACATTTTTCGGAAACCAGTTTTGTAAGGCTCTTCTCGGATTTTTTTCCAGGCCTTTATCATTTGTTTAACCCGTTCACCTTAATTTATACGAGCTGAGCTCGATGGGGCGGCTAATGGGATTCGAACCCATTCTAAGGGCTTCACAGGCCCCTGTGCTGCCATTACACAATAGCCGCCATGGTCCCCCTCGAGAGTCCCGCCATCCCGTCATGCGACGGGACAAGTGCGCGGGATCTCATACATTCTTTGATTTTAGGGTATTCGAGAATCGAACCTCTATCATCTCCGGTTTACTCCCACCGCTATTGCCCCCGGTTGGAATCGAACCAACATCTCGGGCTTAGAAGTCCCTTGCACTATCCGTTGTGCTACGGGGGCTCGCTGAGGCGGGTGAGAGAAGCCGAAATTCTATCCGTTGCCTGCCCCGCCGAAGTCTTAACGAAGGCGGGGGACTACGAGGGGGAATGTGTAGTAAAGAAAAAAATCAACTGATTGTCAAGTGTTACACGTCTCAATTGTACGCCACAGCGCATAGTGCGTCAAAGCTTGAAAGAAAGCCAAAAAATGACTATGATGAGCGTGTCGGATATGACGGAAACGAAGCCGGAGAATAAAAGAAAACAAAGACTTGTCATGGTTGTCATAACAACCGTTTTTATCATTGGCGCGGCATACGGAGTGCACGCGCAATCGAGCAATAATTACTCCATCAATTCAAGCGTCATCAGTCCTTCGGGAGACCAGACCAATTCGTCCAACTACCAGATTTTAAGCACGTTTGGCGAACCTGGCGCGGAAACATACGGCAGCGCCAACTATGGACTTGAGGTTGGCTTCCCACCAACAACGAAGCGCAAGCCCACTATTATCGAAGTCATTCAAAAAGTTCCTGAAACAATCGTAAAGGTCATTGAGGAAACCTCCACGAAGGTGACGAAAAAATTAATGGAACCGGTTGTTGGGGTAATACCCACATCAACATTTATTGATCGCGCCTTTGACCGCATTGATAACCTTATTCGCGTATTGAGACAAAATGCGCAGGTGCAAAAAGTGGTGACTGACATTGTGCAACCGCTGATTACAGTCGGCGTGCTGATCACCTCGTTTGCCCTTGTAACAACAACCACAACCGCACTCGAGCTGACAAACATTTTCTACTTGCTGTTCCGTTTCGGCTATTTCTGGTTGATCCCCTTACACTTTGGCAAACGGCATAAGCCGTGGGGCGTTGTGTTTGATAACGCGACTGGTAAACCGATTCGCAACGCAATCGTGCGCATCTTCTCCAAAGAATTCGACAAATTAAAAGAGTCGCTCATAACCGACAAGGAAGGACGATTCGGGTTTCTGATCGATCAGGGCGAATACTACGTTACCGTTCTGAAACCTGGCTACCTGTTTCCATCCACCCTGATTACAACGGCCACGGTCACTGCGTATTTCAATATTTACCGCGGCGAGATTATTACTATCAAGGAGCGGCGCGAAGGCGTGTTAAATATCAATATCCCTCTTGATCCCGAACAAGCAACCGTCACCCAAGGCAGAATCGCCTGGCTGAGGATTCTTAATGTCATCGGCGTTCTTTTGGAAAAAATGAATATACCCTTGTTGATTGGTGGAGTAGTGTTGGGCGGCGTTGCGCTTATCATAAATCCTACGATACTGAACGCAGTCATCTTGCTTATATACGGCTTGCTCGTCGTGGCCAAAGCATATTTCCTTGCCCGCATCCAGCGATCCATCGGTACGGTTATTGATACTGTTACGAAAAAACCGATCGAACTCGCCCTTGTACGCGTATTCAACATGGAGCGAGGATCCCTTATCACCACGAGGATTACAAATAAACTTGGGCGATTCTTCACGATTGTGAACCCGGGCCAATACTATGTGGTCGTCGCAAAAGCTGGCTACGAACCTTACCGCAGCGATCCTTTTGAAGTAAAAAAGGAGCGCAGCGTTCTCAAAATATCCGTCAAACTGAAGCCGTTGAATCACGCTTCAGTCCCGCCTGCCACCCAACCGATGCCGCAACCGTCTGCAACGCCACCTCCTGCAATACCACAACAGCCAAACCCTCTATGATCCTTGTATGTATTGTGTTCTTAAATGAAATAAAAAGGCGGGTTGACAGAGACGCCACATCTCTTTACAATAAAGCTACGAAAAGAAAAAATGTATGCTCGATAAACAGCAAAAGGATAAAATAATCAAGAAATTCAAAACGCACGATTCTGACACAGGCTCAGCCGAAGTACAAATCGCCATTTTGACCGAAGAAATTAATCAATTGAGCGATCATCTCAAGACTCATGTCAAAGACTTTTCTTCTCGCCGGGGCCTTTTAAGAAAGATTGGGCAGCGTCGGCATTTATTGCAGTTCCTGGCCAAGGAAAACCAAAGAGGTTTCGAGGACCTGACAAAGAAACTGAAGATCAAAGCGTAACGGAAATCTATGAAAAAGCATAAAGATCAACGCGTCGGGGTTTTTGTGGATGTTCAAAACATGTACTATTCCGCCAAGAACTTATACAACGCGAAGGTGAACTTTGGTAAAATCCTCGAAACCGCCATTGCAGACAGAAAGCTTGTCCGCGCGGTTGCCTACCTCATCAAAGCGCAAAACCCCGAGGAACAGAAGTTTTTCGAGGCCTTGGAAAACCAAGGATTTGAATTGAAGATGAAAGACCTACAAATATTCACCTCCGGCTTAAAAAAAGGCGACTGGGACGTGGGCATTACGGTTGACGTGGTACGACTTTCGGATAAACTGGATGTTACGATTTTGGTAACAGGCGATGGTGACTTCTTACCCCTCATCGATTATATAAAAAACAGAGGGCAGGTGGCTGAGGTTATTGCGTTCGGCGAATCCGCATCCACAAAACTGAAAGAGGCGGCCGATGATTTTATCGATCTGAGCGAAGACCGCAAAAAATATCTGTTGCTCCCGCGCCGCATTCTCCCGATTCGCGTACCTGGACAATCTTAAATCCTTAAAGCTTTCATTCGTAATTATTAAGGCTGGCCGGCAGACAAATAGACTATCAAATCGACGGATTGCTCGGTTGTAGTCTCAAGTCTGCTGATCAGCACATGAAAGGAACAGTCTATGGCAGTCCGCACCTTCGAAACGGAGGTTGCCGGAAAAACAATGTCGTTTGAGTTCGGCAAGCTCGCTGGTCAGGCAGACGGCGCGTGCACCATTCGTTACGGCGATACGGTAGTACTCGCTACGGCAGTAATGAGTAAAGAAAAAAGGGAAGGCATTGATTTCTTCCCGCTTTTGGTTGACTACGAGGAACGGCTCTATGCGGCCGGCAAAATAAAAGGATCGCGATTTATCAAACGGGAAGGCAGGCCCACAGACGACGCAATTCTCACCGCACGAGTCGTTGACCGATCCATCCGACCCTTATTTGACGACCGCATGCGACACGACGTGCAGGTTGTCTTAACCGTGCTCGCTGTGGACCAAGAAAACGACCCAGACGTCGTTTCAATGGTAGCCGCGTCCTGCGCGCTCGCGACGTCGAATATTCCGTGGAACGGACCCATCGTCGCCGTTCGCATCGGCAGAGTCGATGGCGAGTGGGTATTGAATCCAACATATGCGGCTCGAGAAAAAAGCGACATTGATGTCGTTGTCGCCTATGTACAGGATAAAATTATGATGATCGAGGCCGGCACAAAAGAAGTGTCTGAAGACGTTGTGCTCCAGGCAATCGAGTTCGGGCATAAGCACGCGAAAACAATTCTCAAAACAATTGATCAAATACAAAAGGAAATTGGCGCCAAGAAAGCCTTCGTTGAATTTGCAGAACCATCTGGGGACGAGCAAGCGGCCTGGGATGCCACTGAGAAAAAAATTCTCGCCTTCACGCAAGATCGCGTTCGCTCGATGATTGAGAAAAAAATGGACAAGGAACAGCTGAAAACAGCGATGCTCAAACTGAAGGATGAATTAGAAGAGATGCTGAAAAAAGATAACGACGTCACAAAGGAGCAACGCATGAAAGGGCTGGGAATGCTCGATACGCTGTACGAGGACGCGGCACGCGCCTTTGTGCTTGAAACCGGCCAACGGGTTGACGGGCGCTCACTCACGGAAATACGACCGATTACATCCGAAGTGAGCATCCTGAAACGGACGCACGGATCAGCGCTTTTCTCTCGCGGGGATACGCAAGTGCTTTCCGTAGTGACGCTCGGATCGCCGGGGGACGAGCTGTTCCTCGACACCATGGAGGAAACAGGGCGCAGGCGCTTTATGCATCATTACAACTTTCCAGGGTTTTCCACAGGCGAAGTGGCTCCAATCAGGTCTCCCGGACGTCGAGAAATAGGCCATGGCGCCCTTGCAGAACGGGCGCTTATCCCCATTTTGCCTGAAAAAGAGGCATTCCCCTACACCATTCGAGTTGTTTCCGAAGTTTTATCGTCTAATGGCTCAACGTCGCAAGCTTCTGTTTCCGCTTCCTCGCTTGCGCTCATGGACGCCGGCGTACCAATTAAAAACCCGGTTGCCGGTATTGCGATTGGGCTGATGACAAATAAAAAAAATCCGTCCGAGTATCGTCTCTTGACGGATATCCAGGGGGTGGAAGACTTCGGCGGCGACATGGATTTTAAAGTCGCCGGCACGAGCAAAGGCATCACGGCTATTCAAATGGACATAAAACTTGCCGGTATTACCATGGACGTGGTGGGCGATGCACTCAGCCGCAGCAAAGACGCGCGTGCGGAAATTCTTAAGAAGATGACCAGCGTGCTCCCCGCGCCGCGGTCAGAACTTTCCCCTTACGCGCCGCGGATCTACACGATGAAGATAGATCCGGAAAAAATTCGCGAAGTAATCGGACGTGGGGGCGAAACAATCAATAAGATTATTGAGGAGTGCGGGGGCGCCGATGTTATCAAAATTGATATTGAGGATGACGGATTGATCATGATCACGTCGCACCAAGCGGATATGGCAGAACGCGCCATGGCCACGATTAAGAATCTGACACGCGAACTGCAAGTTGGTGAAATATTTAATGGGACAGTGATAAAAATTGTGACAGACAGAAATAGCGGCACCGAAATTGGCGCTATCGTCGAACTCACGCCGGGCAGAGACGGAATGGTGCATATCTCGCAATTCTCTAACGATCGAATCGAAAATGTTTCCAGCGTGGTAAAAGTCGGCGACAAGCTGGAAGTGAAGGTCATGGGCATTGACAAAGAGAAGGGTCGCGTTGAACTCTCGCATAAAGCAGTCAAAGATCCGGCAGGCACGCAGTATGAGGAACGAGAGCGCCGACCGCGCTACCCACGACGTCAGTTTCCCCGACGAAACAATGATTATAACCATCAACGGTAAGCCAGGATCAGGCAAAAGTACGGTTGCAAAAGCACTTGCACGCAAACTTGGCTTCCATTTGATCGACGCCGGCGCATATCGCCGGCGTTTTGCGAGAAAACGAGGGATGTCGCTGCAAGAACTGAACAAATTAGGCGAATCAAAAGCTTTTACGGACCATCAGGTAGACGCATGGCTGAAGCGTGAAGCAAAAAAATACAACAATGCGGTCCTTTCGAGTAGAACAGCGTTTGCGTTTTTCCCACATTCAATCAAAATCTTTCTTGATGTGAGTATTGAAGTGGGCGCGCGTCGGATATGGCACGACCTCCAAAAATCGCAGGCGCGCAATGAAGGCGCGAATCTCAAAAGTTATCGCGATACAGTCAGGAGTCTGCACGAACGAATCAAAAGCGATACGGTTCGCTATAAAAAGTATTATCGTTTGAACATTTTTTTAAAAAAGCATTACGATCTCTATCTAGACACGACTCGCCTCACAACGAAGCAAGAAATTGAACAAGTCTACCGTTTTGCTAAACTGCGCCTGGAAAAAACCAAAACCAAATCCTAGCCAAGGACCTTCCTGGGGATAAAAATCTTCTTGACAGCCCATTTTGTCCGTGCTATACTATTATTGACTAATTTCTTTGAGAACCTTGAGTGGGCAGTCGTAGGGAAGAAGTTTTCCGAAAAACTCTAATGTTTTTGGTAGAACTTCTTCTCTTCTGCTCGTGGAATCGGGTTGCTGACACCCAAAAAAGAAAATAAAATAAAAAGGTTTTGTCCCGCTCATGTCTCTGTTGCAAGAGATAAAACCGCCACTGCGGAAAAGAAGTTATGTGCTTTGTCCCGTCAGCGTCAAAGTACGACATCGTCTCATGTTGTTAATAGTCATATCTGCCTTTCCTGGCGCCAAGCAAAAAACTGTTGGACGTCGAGATAGGTGGATATGGCTTGGACGTGAGACGCCAAGCCACTGTTGGCCACATAATAACAATGTTATACGGCTAAAAACAGTGGCTTTTTTTATATGAAAAAAAATACGGCGCCGAGAACGCACGAACAGAAACTCTGGAAACAAGGATTCACGCTTGTGGCCGGCGTGGATGAAGCTGGCCGAGGCGCCTGGGCCGGGCCTATTGCCGCAGCCGCCGTTATATTGCCTGCGAACAAAACGATTCGGGGCATTACCGACTCAAAGCGACTCACGCCAAAGAAGCGTGAACAACTTTACGAACGTATTACAAAAAACGCGGTTACCTGGGCGGTCGCGTTGCTTGACCATACGGCAATTGACTCGATCGGCATCCAAGAAGCGAACCGACGCGTGATGGCTATGGCAATCGAACGGTTGCGTACGCGTCCGAAAGTCGTATTGTCGGACGGCTTGCATATCCTAACGACAAATACCCCATCGCAAGCAATTATTCGGGGCGACAGCCGGGTGTATGTTATTGCGGCCGCGTCCATCGTCGCAAAAGTGACCCGCGATCGCCTGATGGTTAAGTACCATGGCGCCTATCCCGCATACGAATTCCACCGGCACAAAGGGTATGGTACAAAACGTCATCTCAAACTGCTGCGGGCAAATGGTGTATCGCCCATTCACCGAAAATCATTCGCGCCAATACGCAAGCGCCTGCAGGTCAAACATAAACGGATGTGATATAATAGAAATGGTATGAAAAAGATTGCTTCTGGCACAACATTCTTAAACGCCGGGGAAATTCTACAAACCGCCGACGTTCGGTCGGGCATGCGCGTGGCAGACCTCGGTTGCGGTGGTGCCGGTTATTTTGTATTGCAAGCTGCACGCATGGTTAGCGATGCGGGCGTCGTGTATGCGATTGACGTTCTGAAGCCTGCACTGTCCGCGCTTATGAGCAAAGTGAAGTTGGAAAATCTTTCCAATATCGTGCCTGTTTGGTCAAACGTGGAAGTGTACCGTGGCACAAAAATAATCAACGACGGATCGCTGGACATGGCATTTCTTGTGCAACTGTTGTTTCAGTCGCGCCACCAAAAAGAAATATTTCGAGAAACGGCGCGCATGCTGAAGAGCGGCGGCACTGCCCTTGTTGTTGACTGGCTGCCAGGGAACGTCTCGTTCGGACCACAAGATTCAGCAATTCTCTCATCCGAAAGCGTTCGGGCACTCGCGCAGACTGCTGGGTTTAAGGGAATCAAAGAATTCAAAGCCGGACCATACCATTACGGCCTGCTGTTCGAAAAAGTTTAAAAGAAAGTAAAAAACGCCTTCCCACCATGCATAACCTCTATGAGCACCAAAAAGGGTCGGGAAGGCGAATCAATAGCAAAACGCTACTTCCGCAAGAAAGGCCACACGATTCTGGCGGAAAACTATCGTAAGCGGGAAGGCGAAATTGATTTGGTCGTTCGCGACGGCAGCGACCTTGTTTTTGTTGAAGTAAAAACCAGGCGATCGAGGCGATTCGGCCCCCCGGAAGACGCAATCGACGAACGCAAACTAAAAAAAATGGCTCAAACCGCCGAGCGTTTCCTGATGGAAAACCCCAAGTGGAATGGGGCGGTTCGCTTCGACTGCTTTTTGATTCAGTACCGGGAAAACGGCAAGGCGACTATCCGTCATATCAAAAACGTCCGCCTTCCGGAGACGTCCTTGTTTGCTTTCTAGGGATCATGTATACTACAAAAGTATGAGGACTGGTTCTTTTAGAGAAAAGAAACAGTCTCTTATTTTAACGAAAGGAACCTATGGCAAAAGAGAGTGAGCTCATGCAGGCAATTCAACAGATTTGCGAGGAAAAAAATATCTCCTACGAATCGATTGTTGAAACAATCGAGGCGGCACTCGCCGTTGCGTACCGAAAGGATTTCGGTGAAAAGAATCAGAACATCAAAGTGACCTTTGACCCAAAAACGGCGAAGGCGCTTGTGTTTGACGTCAAAACGGTTGTGCCGGACGAAAAAGCCGAAAAAACGGAAGCGCTTAAGGCAGAGCTACAGAAGAAGAAAGACGAGGGCGAAGAAGTCGAACTCACGGAAGAACAGAAAGAAGAATGGTTTAATCCAAAAACAGAGATCACGCTTTCCGAGGCGAAAAAAATAAAAAAGGGTATGAAGGTTGGCGAGGAAATACGCACAGAATTATTTCCGCCAACCGCGTACGGGCGCATGGCAGCGCAAACCGCAAAACAGGTAATCATCCAGCGTATCCGCGAAGCCGAACGCAATACAATTTTCAAAGAGTACAAAGGTAGAGAAAAAGAAATTCTCAATGGGACAGTGCAGCGAGTGGAAGGCCGTATGGTTTTTGTGGACCTTGGTCATGCCACTGCGCTCCTTCCTCCATCGGAACAAATTCATCACGAACGCTACGCTCCGGGCCAACGCTTGAAAGTCTTTTTAGTATCCGTCAACGAAACGCCGAAAGGACCAGAGGTAATTGTCTCTCGATCCCATCCGGAAATGGTGCAAAAAATCTTCAGCATGGAAGTACCGGAAATTGCGGCAGGTACTGTGGAAATTAAGTCGGTGGCGCGCGAGGCTGGGTCGCGGTCGAAAATTGCCGTGTCGACGAATCAGAAAGGAATCGATCCGGTTGGTTCGTGCGTTGGCCAACGCGGCTCGCGCGTGCAAACGATTATCTCGGAACTCGGCGGTGAGAAAATCGACATCATCAAATGGGAAGAGGATCCTATCCAGTTTATTATCAGTGCGCTTTCGCCCGCGAAAGTACTTAAAGTGCAGCTGAATGAACAGGAAAAGATCGCGCTCGCCGAAGTGCGTGAGGATCAACTCTCCCTCGCCATCGGAAAAGGCGGACAAAACGTCCGTTTGGCCACAAAGCTAACTGGCTGGAAAATCGATTTGGTGGGTGAAGGCAAGAAAAAAGAAGAGGCGGAAACGAAGCACCAAGAATCCGCCAACAAAGAGGAGGCGCCCATGGAACAAAAGGTGAAACCAGACGAGGAACAACAAAAAGTAGAATTAAAAAAGAAAGAATAGAACTATGAGTATGATCGTTCTCTTTGCCATACTAGCGGGCGTCGCCGCAATCGTGTACGGCGTCGCGCTCATTTTTTGGATAGTTCGAAAACCAGAAGGCACGGAAAAAATGAAAGAAATCGCCCACGCGATTCAACAGGGCGCCTCCGCCTATTTAAATAGACAATATCGTACCGTCGCAATTGTCGCTGTCGTGATTTTTATCCTCCTGTGGCTTTCGTTCGGAATGACCATGGCTGCGGGTTTTGCCCTTGGCGCTCTCTTGTCAGCATTTGCTGGGTACATCGGCATGAACGTCTCGGTCCGCGCAAACGTTCGCACGGCGGAGGCGGCGCGTCACGGATTCGGTCCGGCGTTTTTCTTGGCCACCCGAAGCGGCATCGTTACTGGCATTCTCGTGGTTGGCCTTGGCCTATTGGGTGTTGGAGGATTTTATGCGATTACCAAAAGCGTTACAGCATTGATCGCCCTTGGGTTTGGCGGCTCGCTCATTTCCATTTTCGCCCGTTTGGGCGGTGGCATCTACACGAAAGCTGCGGACGTCGGCGCCGACCTCGTCGGCAAAGTCGAGGCGGGCATTCCGGAAGACGACCCACGCAATCCTGCAGTGATCGCTGACAACGTCGGAGACAATGTTGGCGACGATGCGGGCATGGCCGCAGACTTGTTTGAAACATATGCGGTTACGACCGTCGCCACAATGCTGCTTGGCCATCTAACCTTTGGCAAAGAATCATTTGCGCAAACGGCGGTCGAACTACCCTTGCTCATCGGCGGCATTGGGATTATCGCCTCGATCCTGGGAACGTTTTTTATCCGCCTCGGAAAAAGTAAAAATATCATGGGCGGACTGTACAAAGGACTCACTGCGTCCGCGGTGCTTGCGTTGATCGGTTTTTATGCTTTTTCGCCGCAAGGCTGGAGTGGGATTGCGTATCCCGCAACCGTATCGAATATCTTCTGGGACGCGACCATTGGTATTATTGTGACGTTCCTTATATTCGCCATCACGGATTATTATACAAGCACCAAGTGGAAACCTATTAAAACGATAGCTCAGGCGTCTACCACCGGACATGGAACAAACGTTATTGCTGGACTTGCTGTTGGCATGCGGTCAACGGCGTTGCCTGTCATCGTGATCGCGCTTGGGGTGCTCGGCGCATATGAACTCGGTGGACTCTATGGTGTGGCGATTGCAGCGATGAGTATGTTATCACTGACGGGAATTATTGTCGCGATTGACGCCTACGGACCAGTGACCGACAACGCGGGCGGCATTGCGGAAATGGCTAATCTGCCGGAGGAAGTGCGCAACGTGACAGACCCCTTGGACGCTGTTGGCAACACCACGAAAGCAGTAACCAAGGGATTCGCTATCGGCTCGGCCGGATTGGCTGCCATTGTTCTCTTTGCGTCCTACACGCAGGAATTGATTGATCGAGGCAAGGACTTTACCTTTTCACTCAATGATCCGCTGGTGCTCGTTGGATTATTTATCGGGGGGATGCTGCCGTATCTGTTCGCGAGTCAGGCTATGACGGCCGTCGGAAAAGTCGCGGGCAAGGTGGTGGAGGAAGTACGCAGACAATTCAAGGAAATCAAAGGCATCATGGAAGGCAAAGCAAAACCGGATTACGCACGCTGCGTTGATATCGTCACAAAAGGATCAATCCATGCAATGATTGTTCCTGCGTTGATACCTGTTATTACGCCGGTGATTGTCGGCGTTCTGCTCGGGCCAGTCGCGCTTGGTGGGCTGTTGGTCGGCTCAATTATCACCGGACTCTTTGTGGCGATCTCCATGACCTCCGGCGGGGCGGCATGGGACAATGCGAAAAAATATATTGAAGCGGGTCACTTCGGCGGTAAAGGGTCAGAGCCACATAAAGCGGCGGTCACTGGCGATACGGTTGGTGATCCGTACAAGGATACGGCTGGACCGGCGATTAACCCGATGATCAAAATATTGAATATTGTTGCTTTACTCATTGTCGGACTTATCCTAGCCCTTTAGACGGAATGGCGTATTTACGCTTTTTCCAATACTCATTTTTTCCTTTGTTGAAACGCAAGATTGCGGAAGTGCGCGGCATAGAACATGTGCCCATAAGTCCACCGTACATCATCGCTGCCAACCACCCTGCATCATTCGATGGACCGATGATTGCAGCCGTCATTAAACAACATCGAAAAGAGATGACGTACTTTATCACCGCGCCAGCGTTTTGGCAGATTTGGGGCAGGGACCGTGCGCTCAAATGGCTCGGCATGATTCCGTTCGATCATAAAAACAAAGACGAATCGATCCGCATGGCCGTGGATTTCTTACGGAAAGGACGCGTCGTTGCCATTTTTCCCGAAGGCCAAAGGAACCCGAGCGAAGCGCTCTTAAAAGGCAAAACTGGAGCGTTGCGGCTCGCAATGCAAAGCGGTGCACCGGTCATTCCGTGTGGCATTATCAATAAAATGGGTTTAACGTTTTGGCGGTCTTTGTTTCGATTATTCACGCCCGGCACGACAACGCGCATACGTTTTGGCCCTCCCGTGGACCTCTCGGCGTTCAAAGGCCAGGAAATGACGTATGAGTTGCTGCAAAAAGGAACGACAGTGATCATGAAAGAAATTGCAATCCTTGCAAATAAATCATATAGGGGGACAACATGAGAACGTCGACCAGGGTAATAAAAAAAACACTTTCGCCATTGATCGTATTGACGCGGTACGGATTCCTCCTGTTCATTCGTTTATTTATTCAAAAAATTGAAGGTCTTGAAAATATTCCTAGGCAAAAGCCATACATCCTTGCGAGCAACCACGTGAATTCTCTGGACGCATTTTTTCTTGTGGCAGCAATTATGCCAAAGAGGCGCCAGATGATTCACTTCATATCAAAAATCGCGCCGTGGGGGAAATTTTGGCGCGATGTTGTCGCTCAGCATTGGGCAGAGGTTATCCCCTTTGATGAACAAAACAAAGAACAGTGCTTGAGAATTGCCATGGATTGGTTGAAGGCGGGCGATGTCGTAGCTATTTTTCCGGAGGGAAAACCAAATAAACTGGCGACGCTGGAAAAAGCAAAAACAGGGGCGGCGCGACTCGCGCTCTGGTCACGCTTTCCCGTCGTGCCAGTGGGGTTTTACAATAAACCCGGGTGGACGCGTCGTGAAATAATAAAAAACGCTTTGCTCCGGCGGGCGCCCATAACTGTGAAAATCGGCAAACCATTAACTTTTGATGATGTATACGACCGTGGGGTTTCCAAACTGACGTTGGAGGACGTTTCAAGGCGCGTCATGACAGCCATCGGCGCACTCTGTAATAAACCGTACCCGTACTAAAACATATGCAATGGACTCAATTTTCTCATTTATCAACTGAGGCATTCCGAAATATTCAAGAACGGAAGCTGCGATTCCTCATGCAGCACGAGTTGCCATTCTCTCCGTTTTATCGCGCATTATTCGAAAAAAACCATATACAGTTTGCCGACATAAAAACACTCGATGATCTTCAAAGGGTTCCGTTCACGTCGAAAGTGGACTTGGCGCCGACTGAAGAGGATCGCGCAAAACCACGACAGTTTATCCTTCAGCCGGACGAACATCTGATCAAGCAGTTCGCGCCAAAGGGAAAGCTTATACGCATGCTCATGCAAAAGTTATCAGGACAAGACGTAAAACGAAAGCTGGAATGGGAGTACAAGCCGATTCACATGCATTTCACCACTGGGAGAACTGCTCTTCCGACGCCATTCGTGTATTCTGCGCGCGACCTCGAAATGTTAAAAGAATCGGGCGAGCGCATGCTGGATGTGGCCCGCGTCTCGCGAGACCTTGTGGCAATCAACGCGTTTCCGTACGCGCCGCACCTTGCGTTTTGGCTGGCGTTTTTCGCGCTCACGACCGTTGGCATGACTTCCGTGCAAACCGGCGGCGGCAAAATCATGGGCACACAAAAAATTATTGACGCCATTGAACGACTCAAAGCCAGCCTCCTCTTGTTCATCCCGGGCTATGGCTATCACATGCTGCGGGAAGCGGTAAACCAGAAACGCGATTTTTCCAACGTCCAATATGTTATTACGGGCGGCGAGCGGGTAAGCGCGGGCATGCGTGAACGGGTCAAGGCGATGTTGCGACAGTTGGGCGCGAAAAACCCAATTTTCTACTCGACGTACGCATTTACAGAAGGGAAGACCGCATGGATTCAGTGCGCCGAGGGCGCAGGGTATCACGTATACCCTGACATGGAATATTTTGAAGTGATAGATAAAGACGGCAAGCGCGTCAAGGATGGAGGACCGGGCGAGCTTGTGTACACGTCGCTCGACTGGCGTGGATCCGTGGTTGTGCGCTATCGAACCGGCGACATGACCCAGGGAATCGAATATGGCGCTTGTGAACACTGCGGTAAAACAGTCCCTCGCATTAAACCGGACATCCAGCGTACTTCGGAAATTAAGGAGTTTCATCTCACAAAAATAAAAGGCGAGCTTGTAAACCTCAATAACCTCTACCCCATTCTCACCAGTATTCCGGAAATCGAAGAATGGCAAGTGGAGATTCGCAAAGAACATGACGATCCGTATGGCTTGGACGAACTTATTATTCACCTTGCAACTCAATTTGGTGCATCGTGGAAAACTGTTGAGCAAACAGTGGCAAAGCGTCTTCGAGATGAGATGTTTGTATCCGTAACCATCAAACAGCACGGCCTTCCGGGACTTCTCGAAATGATTGGTATGGAAACAGAAGTGAAAGAGAAGCGCATCGTTGACAATAGGCCGAAGGAATAAATGCCGAGCATCCACGTCAACAAAAAATCGAAAAGTATGGCCGAGCTTACGATTGAGGTGAGTCCGGACGAATTGAAACCGTTTCTTGACGAAGCGGTTGTTGAGCTTTCCAATCAAACGAATATTCCGGGGTTCAGGCGCGGATTTGCGCCCTATGAAGTGATCAAGGCCGAGCTCGGGGAAATGAAAATCTACCAGGAAGCGGCGGAACGCGCCGTTGCGCGAACCTTTGGCCAGGCAATTCTCGATAACGACCTAACAACGGTGGGAAGGCCGGACATTCGCATTCTCAAGCTCGCCCCTGGCAATCCGTTTTCGTACACTGCGATCGTCCCTTTGTTACCAACGGTGCAAATAGGCCCATACATAAAGTTGAAGATTCCCAAAAAAAAGATTGAAGTACCTGAACAGGAAATTTTGAACCTGCTTGAGGAGTTGCGCCAATCGTTTGCGACGGAAACGATTGTTAAGCGAAAGGCGAAAATCGGCGACAGAATCGAGGCAGACGTGCAAACGTTGCTCGACCGCGTTCCGCTTGACGCGGGCAGTGGCAAAAACCAAGCCATTATTCTGGGCAAAGGCGTCTTCCTGCCCGGATTCGAGGAACACCTCGTTGGCCTTAGCGCCGGAGAGGAAAAGGAGTTTTTTCTTTCAATGCCAAAAACCTATTACCGCAAGGACCTCGCCGGTAAAACGATTCAGTGCAAAGTGCGCGTCAATACCGTATACGAACGAACCCTGCAGCCACTGGATGATACGCTCGCGCGTCGTGTTGGCAGGTTTGAAACATTGAATGCCCTCAAAGATCAATTGCGCAATAACCTGAGAGAAGAAAAAGAAATCGACGAACGAAGAAGATGGGAAGCGGCCTTGATGGATGCAATACTAAAAAAATCCGTGTTTGGCGAGATACCCGAATTGCTCATCGAATCGGAAATCCACAAAATGATTCATGAATTCGAACATGAAGTAGCCCAACAAGGTATGAAGTTTGAAGACTATCTCGCGCACCGCAACAAGACGCGTAAAACATTTGAGCAGGAATTGCGTCCAGCGGCTCAAAAAAGGATTCAAACCGCGTTGATCTTACGGGAGGTCGCCAAGCGCGAATCAATCTCTGTGCCCGAAGAAGAAGTCGAGAGCGAGCGTAAACGGCAAATCGAGCGCAGTGGCGCGAATCGCGATGAGTTACAGTATGTGATGTCGAATGATTATATGCAGTATCTGAAGAATATCCTCGTAAGCCAAAAAGTGTTCGAATTTTTAGAACGAGTCAATGCATAATCTATTATGAAAATAGGTGCCCACGTCTCCATTGCCGGGGGTATACAGAATGCGCCGCATAACGCGGCAGAGGCGGGGTGCGAATGTTTTCAAATGTTCATGCGCTCGCCGCACGGTGGCAAGCCGTCGCCCCTCACGCCCGCCAGCGTCGCCTCGTTTGCCGATGCGTGCAAGCAGTACAATTTCTCGCACTATTACGTCCATACGCCGTATTACATTAACCTCGCCTCAACGAACAACCGCATTTATTACGGCTCAATATCTGTGATTCGCGATGATCTTGAGCGCGGTTCAAAAATCGGGGTCCGAGCGTTAATGACCCACCTTGGATCGGCTCGCGAACTTGGCGATGCCACGGCGCTAAAAAAAGTTGCGGAAGCTATTACGAAAATTTTAACCGACTATAAAGGGACAACGCAATTCCTCATTGAAATGTCCGCGGGTGCTGGTAAAATCATCGGCGATACATTTGAAGAAATTGCTGCTATACTCAAACTCATCAAGCCGAAGGTGGCCAAACAGATTGGCGTTTGCCTCGATACGTGCCATGCGTTTACGTCTGGCTATGACCTACGGACAAAAGCGGGCGCGGACAAAGTCTTGCACTTGCTTGATCGCGTTCTTGGTAAAGAAAAACTTGCACTTGTCCACGCAAACGACTCAAAAACGGACATAGGCACGCATATCGATCGACACGAACATATTGGTGAAGGAAAAATCGGAACAGAGGGGTTTCGTGCATTATTGACATCCCCGGATCTAAAAAACGTCGACTTCGTTTTGGAAACCCCGAAGGATGGAAAAGAACGAAAGGATATTCAACTGCTAAAAAAACTGCGCGATGAGAATTAAATCTTTTTCCATACGATTTGGCATAATTCTGGTCATTGTGATCGCAGCGCTCTACGTCTCCATTCTCAAAACAAACTTGAATGAAACACTCGCAAAACCGCTCACGATCAGCGAGGAGCCAAAAAAAGCCGACATCATTGTCGTGCTTGGATCAGGGGTAGATAAAGATACGGGTTCCCTCCCGAAAAAAGCGCAGGAACGCGTGCTTACAGGCATAAAACTTTTACGTGACGGCTGGGCTCCCAGTTTGCTGATGAGTGGTGGACCGGTGGCAGGTACGTCCTATATTGAGAGCACCGTTATGAAACAATTTGCCTTAGCGCATGGCGTTTCCGATAAAGAAATTTTCACGGAAGTTCATTCAACCGACACGCACGGCAATGCCTTATTCACAAAAGAAAGCATGCCGGAACGACACTGGCAAAGCGCCATCGTGGTCACCTCTGACTTTCACACAAAGCGGGCATGCGGCGTATTTCGCACGCAGCGTGTTGACATCACGTGCGTTGCCGCTGACTCGACGCTTGTCGACCAAACGTCTACTCGTGACAAATTGGATAGCTTTATAGCCATTGCCCGCGAATACGGCGCAACCATCCTTTACATACTCTTAGGATATAGTTAATCATATGAAATTTGCCGTCATTTCCGATACCCACGATCATTTGCCTAATATACAAAAGGCTTTGACATACATTCACAGCCAGGGCATTGACATACTCATTCACTGTGGCGACGTGTGCGCACCAGCAACGCTTGTCGAAATCGCAAAACAATTCCCAGGCACGATTCACTACATTTTTGGTAATGTGGACGGGGACCCGTACCTCATCATGAAACGGATCTATGAAGGTGATGCAGCAAATGTCAAACCGTACAAAGATATTGGTGAATTTGAGATTGCTGGTAAAAAAGTTGCCATTACTCATTATCCGATCATCGCTGAGAAACTCGCGAAAAGCGGGGACTACGATCTCGTGTTCTATGGCCACGACCATCTGAAGGCGCAAAAAAAGATCGGCAGAACGCTGCTCGCTAATCCTGGGAACCTTGCGGACCTAAAATACCCCGCGTCATTTGGGTTGTATAATACGTCAAACGATTCGCTTGAAATAATTGAGGCAGCGACTTTATGAATGACTACACCAAGCTCGCGATTCACGCTAGCCATGAAGCCGGACGACTCATCATGAAAAGCTTCGGTAAGCGAGCGCTGATTACTATTCGACAAAAGAAACAATCCATCGCAACGAATGTAGACGTGGCGACCGAACAAATGATCAGAACGCTCATCTATCAACAATTCCCCAACCACGCGATACTGGGTGAGGAGCGCGGACGATCAAAAAAATCTTCCGATTACCTGTGGGTTGTTGACCCGATCGATGGCACGACGAACTACGTGATGGGCAGCCCGTATTTTGGCGTTATGGTAAGTCTCGTACATCGGGACGACATTCTCGCATCGGCTATTTACTTGCCAGTCTTTCATAAAACCCTTTACGCAGAAAAGGGCAAAGGCGCGTTTCTCGATGGCAAACGAGTGCGCGTCAATCAAACGAAAGAATTGAAAAAATCCATTGTTAACCTCTCAGCGATGCATAAACGTGAGCCCATGCAGACGATTCTCGCTGGATTCTTACACCTATTTCCAAAAGTACGCAACGTACGTCTGTTCGGTTCGGCAGCAATTGGCTATTATTTTCTGCTTACCGGTGGCATTGAAGCTACTGCGATCTCGGGTCCCACTACCCTGTGGGACGTGGTCGCCGGCGTTCTCCTTACGCGCGAGGCGGGGGGCGTCGTTACTGATTGGCAAGGCAAACCATGGACCGTAAAAAGCCCGGACGTTGTGGCATCAAACGGCAAGATTCATACATCACTGATTAAAGAATTACAACGGCTTGAATAAACAACAAACTTCTGATATGGTGGAGTGTATGCTTTACGGCCACGTAGCCAAGTGGGAAGGCAGAGGTCTGCAAAACCTCTATTCAGGGGTTCGATTCCCCTCGTGGCCTCCAAAATTTCGAAGAAATCGAGGCAAAAAATAAAAACATTATTCGCGACGTCATCAATAATTGAGTGGCGTGCCCTCCCAAATTTTCGAGTAGAAAAAACGTTCGAAGTAAAATCGAGTTTTACCGATAAAAGGTCAACCGTGATATTTCGAAAATTTGGGAGGGCGGGAGTAGTTCAGCAGTAGAACGCTTCCTTGCCAAGGAAGAGGTCGCGGGTGCGAATCCCGTCTCCCGCTCCAGACCTTTGGCACAAAGATAATAACTAGCACAAAGGCGATTCGCTAAACATTATTTGGGATTCGCAGGGTACTCGAAGCGACTGCCGGTGGCAGTCGATGAGAGACCCGGGCTTCGGAGGAGGAGCCCCGCCGTTGGCGGGGCGACAGGGGAGAAGGAATCCCGTCTCCCGCTCCATGCCCGGCACCATTTCGTTTTCACTCCATGTGCTGGGTGAACTCCACTAGATACACGCTCAGATAGAACAAGCCGGGGTGGCGGAACAGGCAGACGCGCGGGACTTAAAATCCCGTGATCGCAAGGTCGTGTGGGTTCGATTCCCACCCTCGGCATTTCGGTGACAAATAACGTCGGTTCGCTTGCCCCGGAACGTGAAAATATACGTTCCCCCGCCGAAACGTCGTGCAGGCGGGGATTACGACCGGCGGCATTAAGGAACATCGGGGAGTGGCGCAGCGGTAGCGCACTCGCTTTGGGAGCGAGGGGTCGCAGGTTCGAATCCTGTCTCCCCGAAATAGTTTATCCAGATGCGCAATTTTTCCAACCAGGCTGTGGAAATGTCTAAAAAGTGGCTCACCCAAGAGCCATTTTTTGGTAGATGAAAAGTTGCGCAGAGAGATAAGATTTTCTATCTATCCACAGGGGAAGTGAGAGGTTAGAACCTCTGCTAGGAGAATAGGGGAAGCTGGCCAGCCCCTTCACTCTTCCCTGGCCCCTTCTTTTCACTGTCTTGGGGGACCGGCCGGAGAACAATCTCAAAGAAGCTCAAGAGACGATATGCCATTTCGCAGGCCTCTTTGTCGGAGAGTTCCTGTCTGAACTCTTTCCGGTAAGTCTCTTTGAGGTCCTCGATTGCTTTTTGAGGTAACATAAATGGTGAGGTCAATGATATGACCTCACCATGTTAGCTTGACACGGAGTAGAAGCAAAGGTATTTTTTAATCATAAACTGGGATTTCTAATAAACACTCCTGATTATTAACGAGCGACAGTTCCGAAGATAGGGGTGGGCTATCCCATTTCCAAAAGTAAAGAAAACAATGAGGAAGCGGCCTAAACATTTAATGATAATCATTTTTCCATATCTTTTCATATATGAAAAGGACGGAATTGAAATTGATGGTTTCAGCATTAAACCTTCCTACAGAGAAAATGTAGATAAAGAAATAGAGGACGTTGGAAGCCATCTACTCAATATTGCAAAGTTGTTCAGATTTGGGAGAAGCCAACAGATATTTCAATGGTCTTATGCAATTACTTATGTGGCTAGTCTCAAACAATGGGAAAACCTCAAAGATAAATTAAAAAAGATATCGGCTGTTTTAAGATTTTCCCAGCTAAGCGATTTAAAAGAAAACAGTAAATTTGACCATTTCAATTATTTTGTATTTAAAATAACTGGCGAGCAATTAAATGGAGGCGATGATTTCATTTATTATCAAGGTATTTTGAATAACGAAAGTGCATTTAATTTCCATTTACATAAAGGGAAAACAAACCATCCTTACATGCCCCAAACCGAGGTGCACTCATTGGTCTTAACAACCAATCAAATAAAAGAAAATGACTACTTTAAAGCTTTTTATCTCTACGGAAACTTTCTTCTTAAACACGATGAAGACAAAAGAATCTTACGGTCTATTGAGTGGTTCAACCGTTCTTATTCACATTATGGGCGAGGTGTAGATTTAAGTGAGGCAATTCTAAATGTTCATACAGCACTTGAGGCATTATTAAGACCAGAGGAAGAAGAGCGTGGAGTAAAGGCCCAGATAAAAACGGCTTTGTTGAATGTCCTTGGCCATTCAAAAAACTTAAGTTTGTGGCTTGATAAATTTTGGAAGCTGAGGAATTCAATCGTTCACGGTGACATTAAACCAGAGCCACTGCTATATATTCACCCAGAAGGCAAAAAGGGCCATAGGCACCATCTTCCTATAGCCCGAAAAGTCTTTGTCCGGTGCCTAGACATCATTTTAAAAATTAGGTCGGAATTTCCTCTAATTGGCTTAGAAGAGGAACTGGTTTCCAATGAAGTTAGAATAGTCAAGGCGATTGGGGTGTTAAAGAAACAGCAAAATGCTAATTTAGAAAAACTCTTCAATACGGGCGTATTTAATTTGATTCACGGTCTAAGGAGTGATGACTCTTCAGCCAATAAAAATAAAACGAAACAACTGGGTGAATTGATTTTGCCGTTTGTTAAAAAGGACCTGGAGAACAACGAAGAAGATAATATCAAGCACAGCCTGATTGCAATGATTGATAAAATTGTGAAATGGCGGGGGTCTAATTTGGGCGAGCTTGCACTTTTGTATTCAAAATTAGAACAAAGTTACGATTCTGTTTACTTTAAAGAAAGGATAGATTTTCCTGTATACATTTTAGCCTTACGTGGTGCAGCATATAGTTTTTTTGGTTTTGCTACCTGGCGGTTACTAACCATGTTTGATTAAAAACGCCAGCTTTGCTGGCATTCAAGTCAGCAGTGGCCAAAAAGAAATAAGGCATCTCTTTTAGGGTTCTTGCTCATATGTGCAATTTTTCCACCTTAAAAGTGGACAAGCCACCTGATACACTTAAGGAGTATTTTGGCCAATAATCGGAACCTCAAATTTTCCAGCATTTTCTTTACACCAGGTTCTAACGTGTTCCACGAAGGCCGACCAGAAAAACGGCCATTGATCACTGAAATGGCCTTTTTTCATTTGTTTCGTTGCTTGGCGTGTGGTAAAATACAAACTACTATGGATGAACAACACCTCACAAAACGTCAGCGTCGAGAGTTAAAAAAACAAGAAAAGGCCGCTTCACAACAACAAACAAAACAATCAAAACGCACGAAAATAATCGTCATCTGGGTTGCCGTGATTGCGGCGATCGGTCTTGCCGTTTGGGGACTTGTCATATGGGGCGGAAATTCTACTCAAAACACAAATACGGCATCAACAAAAGTTGAGTCAGGCGACTGGGTAAAAGGAAACCCCGACGCGAACGTTGTTCTTATTGAATATTCTGACTTCCAATGCCCTGCGTGTGGTGCATACTATCCTGTCGTAAAACAACTCAGCGAGGCCTATGGCGACACGATCGCTATCGTCTATCGTCATTATCCGCTCGTAAACATCCATCCAAACGCAATGCCGGCTGCACGAGCCGCGGAAGCCGCAGGCAAGCAAGATAAATTCTTTGCGTTTCACGACATATTATTCGAGAAACAATCCGAATGGTCAACAGCGCCAAATGAGGTCGAACTGTTTACGAATTATGCGCAGTCTATCGGCCTGAGCGTCGAGCAATTTAAAACGGATATGCAATCTTCGGAAATCAATGATCTCGTGAAAGAAGACATTGCATCCGGCACAGCGTTAAAAGTAAACGCGACGCCGTCATTTTTCCTTCAAGGTGTAAAAATTCAAAATCCGCGATCCCTTGAGGACTTCAAAAAACTGATTGATGAGGCGGCTCAAAACGCCCCAATCCATTCTTCAGACGGATCCGTACACGCCCACTTCGGCTTCAAGATGTACGTCAACGGAAAAACAGTTGACCTGACGCAAGCAAAATACCAATCCACCGAGGAAGCGGAGCTTGACCCCGAAATTCACGTGCATGACGGCAATGGAGACATTGTCCATATCCACGCGGCAGACGTAACCATTGGCCAATTTCTGACATCAATCGGGATGAAACTCGACCCGCTCTGTCTCACGCTGGATGACGGGAAACAATATTGCACGGGCAATGGGAACATTCTACGCCTTATGGTAAACGGCGCTGCGAACGACCAATTTGCTGATTACAAGCCGCATGACCTGGACCGCATTCTCATCACGTATGGCTCGGAAGCGGACGAAAAAATACAACAGCAAGCAAAAAGTGTTTCTGACGAGGCGTGTATCTATTCCGAAAAATGCCCTGAACGGGGATCTCCGCCTACTGAAAATTGCGTTGGCGGACTTGGGTCTGAATGCTAAAGCGACCGCAAAAAACAGCTCAGCCATCGTTCTATGAACGAGTATATACGATGGTCAGGAGCATTCCCCGAGGCCGCGTGGCGACCTACGGCCAGATTGCTGCGTTCTGCGGTTCTCCCCGAGGGGCTCGTATGGTTGGTTGGGCTTTGCATGTCCTGAAAGAAGATCGATTGAGAGAGATCCCCTGGCATCGCGTGATTAATCGGCAGGGCATGATCAGCACAACCTGCGAAGAGCACACGCGCGAGCTTCAAAAACGCGTGCTTGAACATGAGGGCATCAAGGTCGCAGAACGGAGCAGCACATATTGGATTGACTTACAAAAGTATTTGTGGCAACCTTAACTTAGTGAAAAGGAGGTGTACTCTTGAAAAAAAAGAAGGTTCAGGCCGAGCAGGATAGGGAACTTATTCAAAAATCATCAGACGCGAAGTTGAAAATTCAATTTGATCTCACTAAGATCAAAATGCCTACCAAGGAAGAAATAGAAGAATTTAATAGGCAGATGGAAGAATACCGGCGAAACATTCGTAGGCCAGTCAACTTCCGTAAGTTCCCGCCCATTGGCGCAGTACAGCCAGCATTGCTGGCAACATAAGATCGAGTGGGAGCCTAAAAACTCCCACTTTTTATTATGAAGTATATGATATAATAAACGACAAGTTATGTACTATGTGTACGTTTTACAAAGTAAGAAGGATAGTCGACTATATAAAGGCTTCGCTGGGGACCTAAAGAAAAGACTGCGGGAACATAATGATGGGCTCGTCAGGTACACAAAACCCTGGCGCCCATGGAAGTTGATTTATTATGAGGCGTATGTTGTGAAGGAAGATGCCATTGCGAGAGAAAAGTACATCAAAAGCGGTTGGGGAAAAAGATATATTGATTAAACGTTACGTCACTATTTCAAATTCATTAGAAAATAGAGTGGCGTGTCCTCCCAATTTTTCTAAACATCATCAAATTTATTTTTCGGGTCAAGCTCGAAATAAAGATGAAGGTGAACTTTCGAAAAATCGGGCGGGCGGGTATCGTATAATGGCAATACCACAGCTTTCCAAGCTGTTGCCGGGGGTTCGATTCCCCCTACCCGCTCCAAGAAAGATATGACTTCACCAAACGACCTCCCGCAAAAAGGCGAAGGCAAAATACTCGACGTCAATGGCGAGTATGTTGCAATTTACCGGGATGAAATAGGCGAACTGCATGGTTTTTCTCCGCTATGCACGCATGAAATGTGCGAAATTGAATGGAACGGCGACGATAAAAATTGGCAATGCCCGTGCCATGGCTCACAATATTACCCCGATGGCTCTGTGAAAGAAGGGCCGGCGGAAGAACCTTTGTCTGCGCGCGTGATTATTATCGATGGGGGCAACGTGCAAATAAAATCGTAAATGAAACAACCGCAATCTCATCATGACGTTCGTTCAAGGCGCGAGCTGCACCGACGCGTTGCCGGCGGCTACATTGGCGACATGGTATTCGCCGCAAATGACGGCATTGTCACAACGTTTGCCGTCGTATCTGGCGTCGCAGGCGCGGAGCTGGCGAGCTCGATCGTTATTATTCTCGGCTTTGCCAACCTTTTGGCTGATGGCTTTTCCATGGCATCGGGAAATTACCTAGGCACAAAGTCACGGCAGGATTATGAAACGTTTGAACGATTGGTTGAAGAAAAAGAAGCGGAGGAGTGGCCGGAAGAAGAGAAAGCAGAAATCCGCAGCGCCTACAAAAAGAAAGGGTTTTCTGGAGAGCAATTGGAGAAGATCGTCCAAACTATTACAACGAATAAGAAGGTTTGGGTGGATGAAATGATGATCCATGAACTTGGTATTATCCCCGGCGAGCAAAAAAGCGCTTTAAAGCATGGTACGACCACATTCGTAGCATTTGCAGTCGCTGGACTCATCCCGTTACTCCCATACCTTGTTCCATCACTTGAAAACAAATTCGCAGCTTCAACTATTTTAACAGCTATCACGTTATTTGCCGTCGGCAGTTTACGTACTGTTGTCACTGGCGCGCGCTGGTTTACAAGCGGTCTCAAAGTGCTTTTCGTGGGCGGCATCGCGGCGGTGGTTGCATACGTTGTCGGTTTTGCGCTCAAATCTCTCGTTGGCGCAGCTTTGTAATCAATAGTCCATAAAATAAGTCTGCAACAGTGGCTTTTTTTATTTTATAGCTCTTCGGTTGATCCTTCAGCTCGGCTTTTCGCCTCGTTCAGGATCAAAAAACTAACTACTAGACAATACTGTAACAATTAGCCTAGGAAATCCTGTCTTCGACCCTGAGGCTCAGACCCGAAGTGAGCTTGTCGATGGGTTGACAAAATATAGCTATCTGCTAAGATAGCCCATTCCAACCTGGCACCCTGTGATAGGGTGCTTTTTGATTGGAATTTTAGGCTAATAATAGGGAAATTATGCCAAAACATCTCAAAATTGATATGCAAAAAGTCGCCTTCCTGGTGGCGGTCATTGTATTATGGGAATTTGGCTTCCCGCAGCATGCTGCCGCAGTAGAGTTGGCCGTGAACCCCTCTTTTGTGAGGTTCGCAGAGCAGCGTACCGATCAAGCACCTGGACGATTGCCGGAAATTCCAAGCATACCGCGTCCGGAGGCAAAACGGAGTATTCGCCTGACTGTCACGGCGTACTCATCGACCAAGGACCAAACTGATGGCGACCCATTTACGACCGCATCCGGTCAAAAGGTTCGCGACGGCATTATCGCGGCAAACTCCTTGCCGTTCGGCACGCGCGTCCGCTTTCCAGATAACTTTGGGGATAAAATCTTTGTGGTGGCGGATCGTATGGCTCCGAAACATAATCACATGGCAGACATTTGGATGCCATCGCGAGAGCAGGCCAAACAGTGGGGCGCGCGATACGTTAAAATGGAAATTCTCTAAAGAATAAAGAAAAGAGTGGAAAGTCCCACTCTTTTTTGTTATACAGTTGCGAAGCTACCCTCCTTACGTCGGGGTGCCTCCTCGACCCAATGAACTGCCAGAATTGAGAAGATGCTTACTTAAACAAAGAACCACAAAGTGCCGAGGGCCAGAATCGAACTGGCCACGCCTGCCTCTTCAGGGCAGCGCTCTACCACTGAGCTACCTCGGCACTTTGTGGTTTTTATAATAATCCTCACTGGTGGGTACGGTCCGCCTTGGCGGGACGACCTCGTCATTATCAGTGACCCCGCACAATTCGCTTCGCGTAGAGCGACGTGGTCGCAACGCGACTTTACGTCGCTCGCCTGCGGGGCAAGCGCGCTCTTTTCACCCTCGGTGGGCGGCTCAGGATTCGAATCCCGCACAAAATTCGCTATGCTCGTTTTTACGGGACAGGCCTGAGACCTTAAACCTCGTCATTACTTGCCCCGTACAAAATTTGGGGTTGGTGGGTGCGGGAGGGATCGAACCTCCGACCCCGTCATTATCAGTGACGTGCTCTACCACTGAGCTACGCACCCAAATTTTTATGCGGGGTCATTTTGCCAATTACTGTTCCATGCTAACAAAAAACATTGGCATTGTAAAGCCAATGTGTTTTGGTTTACCTCGAACGTGTCGAGGTTTTGGCAATGAAAATGTGACAAGAATGGGAACGCCCACGAACTAAAGTCATCAGCAGAGCTGATGTCGACAAACAATCATTATTCTCCCTAGAAAGGAGGTGATCCATGCACAGCTTCCGCTACGCATGCCTTGTTACGACTTAGCCCTTATCATCGAGCCTACCTTGAGTCGCCAAAAGGCAACCTTCAGATATTCCCGACTCTCCTGGCTTGACGGGCGGTGTGTACAAAACCCGAGAACGTATTCACCGCAGCATAGCTGATCTGCGATTACTAGCGATTCCGGCTTCATGGGGGCGAGTTGCAGCCCCCAATCTGAACTGGGGGTAGGTTTGATGGGATTAGCTTCACCTTGCGGTTTTGCAACCCATTGTCCTACCCATTGTAGCACGTGTGTAGCCCAGGGCGTCAGAGGACCATGCTGACTTGACGTCATCCCCGCCTTCCTCCTCGTTATCCGAGGCAGTTTGATATGAAAATTCAACATATCATAGGGGTTGCGCTCGTTAAAGGACTTAACCCGAAATCTCACGACACGAGCTGACGACAGCCATGCAGCACCTGTGCTAGACTCCGATTTAACGGTCGGCAAACCTTTCGGCCCAGCCTACTTCTAGCATTTCAAGCCCTGGTAAGGTTCCTCGGTTATCGTCGAATTGAACCACATGCTCCACCGCTTGTGCGGGTTCCCGTCAATTCCTTTGAGTTTTAGCCTTGCGGCCGTACTCCCCAGGCGGGGTACTTAACGCGTTAGCTTGAACGGCACTGGGAGGGTCGATACTCCCAATGTCTAGTACCCATCGTTTACGGCGTGGACTACACGGGTATCTAATCCGTATCGCTCCCCACGCTTTCGCTCGTAGAGTGTCAGGTGCATCCCAGCAGACTGCCTTCGCCTTTGGTGTTCCTGCCGATATTAACGCATTTTACTACTACACCGGCAGTTCCGTCTGCCTTTTCTGCCCTCAAATTCTGACCGTTTCTTCGGCGGTGCCAAGGTTAAGCCTCGGCATTTAACCAAAGACGCGTCAGAACACCGTTGAGCTCTTTACGCCCAGTAAATCCGGATAATGCTTGGGGCCCTCGTCTTACCGCTGCTGCTGGCACGAGGTTAGCAGCCCCTTATTCTTTCGGTACCATCGAAATTTTTCCCGAATAAAAGCAGTTTACACCCCGAAGGGCTTCTTCCTGCACGCGGCGTCGCTCCCTCAGCCTTTCGGCCATTGGGGAAGATTCTTGACTGCAGCCTCCCGTAGGAGTCTGGGCAGTGTCTCAGTCCCAGTGAGGCGGGTCGTGCTCTCACACCCGCTAACCGTCATCGCCTTGGTGAGCCATTACCTCACCAACAAGCTGATAGTACCTAGGCCCCTCCCCATCTGATTTTCCTTGCGGAAAACCTTTCGTGCAACGAAAGCATCGCTGCACAATATCGGCAATTAGTCCGCCTTTCGGCGGGTTATGGCCGTGATGGGGGCAGGTTACCAAGGTGTTACGCACCCGTTTGCCACTCATCAGCACCTTGCGGCACTGATCCGTTCGACTTGCATGCCTTAGACACGCCGCCAGCATTCATCCTGAGCTAGGATCAAACTCTCAAAAAAGAAACAATAAGGATGGCATTCACCATCGCTCATTGCTTCAACTATGACGTTCCCGACTGGTATGGGTTACATACCAGGTTCCTGTCACATGTTCATTGTCAAAGGTCACTTAAGGGACAAAAAAGAATCCCAGAACTTAAGCGGGATTCAAACAATGACGAAACCGTTAATTTATGATGTATATAATCGTCTGCTCCGCTAAGTTTTTGTCTCCTTTTCCTTTTAAATTAGCCAATTTCAACCTATCGATCTTGGCACGCGTATTGTATACCGAAAAGTGGACTTTGTCAAGGATTGTGCCGACGAATCGGCCGCTTGCGCCGGTGTTGCTCGCGCCACGCCTCAATTTTCTTATGATCACCGCTCAAGAGCACGGGTGGAACGCGTTTCCCAAGGAATTTTTCAGGTCGGGTGTATTGCGGATATTCAGCCAAGGTATTGCCCTTGGAGAACGTTTCATCTTTCGAAGACGCTTCATTGCCAAGGACGCCGGGAATGTGCCGGCTCACCGCATCCACAACAACCATGACGGGCAATTCACCGCCGGTAAGTACATATTCACCGATGGAAATTTCTTCGTCAACATATGGTCGAATCCGATCGTCAAACCCTTCGTAGCGCCCACACACTAATATCAATTGATCATAACGCGTTAGCCGCTTCACGGACCCCTGATGCAATATCTTTCCTCCGGGAGTGAGCAAAATCGCACGACGGTTCTTCTTTTTTGGCACTGCCTGCAAACACCGATAGAGTGGATCGATTTTCAAAATCATCCCTGGCCCGCCGCCATACGGACGGTCATCCACGGTGCGGTGCTTATCGCGAGCGAAGCGACGAATATCATGAATATGAAACGAGAGAATTTTTTTCGCGACCGCGCGCTTCAAAATACTTTCTTGGAAATAAGAATCGAAAATGTGGGGAAAAATTGTGAGAATATCGATGCGCATAGGTAAATCAAAAACCGCGAGTGAAGTATATCACAAAGGTCGCGGCTTTTGTCTATTAGTCGAATTAAATCTTCAAATCGTCAACGGCTGAGGTGTCTTCAGCCACTTGTTCTCGCGGAGCGGGCCCTTTGCGGAACCCTTCCGGTTCGTGGATCTTCAAGTTCACGCGAGCGTGGTTCTTTGCGCCAACAACGCGAAGCAATGTTCGAATCGCTTTGGCTGTTTGGCCTTGGCGGCCAATGACCTGGCCGAGATCGGCCGGATTCACCTTGAGCGTAATCAAGACGCCCATCTCGTCAACGGTCCGTTCGGCTTTGACGTCCTCGGGGCGGTCAACGAGCCCTTTTACCACGTACTCGACGAACTCTTGATCTTTTCCAGCTGGCGTACCAGCGCTTGCTCGTGCAACCATAGTCTTCAAGAATTCTTAAGTAGTTTCTCTAAAAAAGATAGCCTTTCAAGCCTGCCGACCTTTAGATTTGATAATATTTCTTTGCGTCAAGGAAGAGGCTACTTCTACAAAAGAGCCTATCATACCAAATATCTGTTGTCAATTTTATGCGGCTCTCGCCTTCTGTTTGTCCACGGGCTCCTCAGTTTTTGGCGTTTCCGCTTTGACAGCCTTCGGTTCTTCCTTCTTTTCTTTCGGTACAGCCGGCTTAGGCTCTTCCTTTGCTTCCTTTGTTGGTTCCGCTGCTTTTGCTTCCGGCGTTCCCTCTTCCTGCTTCTTCTTTTTTGCCCGAACAAACGCAACCTTCTTTCCCTTGATGATATTTTGGCTTACAAAAAGATTATGCAAAGTAGGGGATGGCTTTGCACCAACGGAAATCCAGTGTTGCACGCGTTCAGCGTTCACTTTCAACTCGTTCTTGTGCGGATCGTAGTAACCGAGGATTTCATTCGCCGGCCCAAACACGTCACGCGATTTTTCAGACACGACCACGCGGAACGTGCGATACTTCTTTTTTCCGATTTTTGCCAAGCGGATCATTAACATAGTATTGTTGATGGTACAGCACGCGGCCCGCCGTGTCAACCCCTCGTCCCTCGCTCAATCACGCGTTCCGCTTCTTCCATTTTCACTGAAAGAAGTTTTGAAACGCCGTCGTCGCCCATAGTCACGCCATAGAGAATATTCGCCTTTTGCATGGTTGCGCGATTGTGCGTGACCACAATAAATTGTGTTTTTTTGGAGAGCTGCCCTAAAATCGAGGAAAAACGAATAGAGTTTGATTCATCAAGCGCTGCGTCCACCTCGTCAAGAATAATAAACGGCGAGGGATTGTTATGAATAATCGCGCAAATGAGTGCGATGGACGTGAGCGCGCGCTCGCCCCCGGAAAGCATGCTGATCCCTTTGAGACGCTTGCCCGGTGGCTGTGCGATAATTTCTACACCAGTAATAATTTTTTCACCTTTTGGCTTCTGCTCTTCCTCTAGGTCCTCTTCCGTTTCTTCGGGACTCTCTCCCTGTTCCTCATCCATGACCACATCTTCCTGGGGTACTTCTTTAATGAGGCCCAGCTTTGCGCTGCCACCATTAAAAAGTATTTTGAAATATTGACCAAACTGCTCATTAATAGCTTCAAAAGATTTGTTGAATCGCAATTTCATCTGGTTATCGAGGTTCTCGATCGTCACTTCCAAATCCTCCATCGCTTTCTTCAAGTCCTTGCCTTGCGTTGTAAGAAAATCGTGGCGTTCTTTTGTTTCCGTGTATTCTTTTTCAATTTGCGGATCTATACCGCCGATTTGCGAAAGCTGTGCTTTGAGGCGTTGAATCTCTTGGAACGCATCCTCCTTGATCGGCGACGCCTCGCGAACATTTTTTGCTCGATCCATTTCTTCGTGTAACAATTCGTCACGCATTTCGCGTAACAAATCTTCCCGGCGCGTTTCCAGTCGCGCAAGCTCAACTTTGATATCGTTCGATACCGTCATTGCGCCGGCGAGCTTTGTTTGAGCGTCAGAGAGCGCTCGCTGGATGCGCACAATTTCCGTTTTTTTCTTTTCCTCTTGGTCATGGAAAGCCGCGAGCTGCTGCGAAAGATCCAGTATCTGCGCATCAACCTTTTTTATGTGCTGAACGATTTTTTCAATTTCTTCACGCAATACCCCTTGTCCACCCGGTCCGGCCTGACTCTTTGCAGCCGTGTATTCGCCGCTGGCGCGTTCCCGCTCGGTTTCCGTTTCGTCGAGTTCTTCACGGGCAAACGAAAGGCGTTCGTCTACCGCTTGCGTCTTCATGTTCCACTCATGCAACGTCTGCGTCAAGCGATCTTTCTGCTGATACAGTTCAGTAAGCTTCGCTTGCAACGCGAGCGCTTCTTCCGGGCTCATTGTTTCCTGATCGCGGAGTTTAAACGAAAGGTCTTTGAGGCCGTCCGTGATATTCTTCGCCTCCGCTTGCAGTTGTTTCAGGTCGCCGGTAGACTGGGCTGCGCGTAATTTTTCGTAGAACGCCTCCTGACGTTCATATAACTGCGCGACGTCATTCGCCATTTCGCGAACCGCGGTTGACCGCTGGCTGTGTACTTTATTTTTCTGCTGCTCGATTTGGCTATTGAGCTGCTCGATTGTTCGAATGACGCCTTGCAATTCCCGCGTTATCACGTCTTGTTTTTGAGCCATGCCCTTGCGCTCGGTTTCGAGTGATGCGTGCTCCTCCTCGAGTTGCGTGCGGCGACCCTCCAACTCTTCTAGACGGCGCTCGAGCCAACCAAGATTCGCATGCCCGGTTTTCTCCAATTCGACGTCCATTTTACCCTTCAAGCGCGCTTCATCGCGGAGCAATTTACTTTTTTCCTCGGTGAGCACGCGATATTCGCGCTCAAGTTTTTGAAACGCTTGCGTGCGCGACCCCCCCTGACTCAAAGCCTCCAATTGCTGTTTGAGCGTATTGACGGTTTTGGCAATCGCCTCTTGCGCGCTCGTTGCGTCGGTTTGTTTGCGTTCCTGTTCGCTGATGTGCTTTGCGAGATCATGCCAAGTCCAAGCGTAATACCGGTGTTGTGATTCCTTCAATTGGGCCAACACTTCACCGCGGCGTTCAAGCCGATGGACTTGGCGCGTGAGAGACCGAAGTCGCGGCGCAATTTCGTGAATGAGCAGATCGGCCTGCTTGATATTCTCGGTTGTCGCGTCAAGTTTATGCTCGGCTTGATCTTTTTTTATCTGAAATTCGCGAACGCCGGCGGCCTCGTCGAAGAAATTCTTCCGCTCCGCGGGCGTCAGATTCAAAATCATATCAGCCATCCCTTGGCTGATGATGGAGTAGGTGCGCTGGCCCACGCTTGATTTTGCAAGCAAGAGCAAGACATCTTGGAGTCGTACTTTATTCTTATTAATGAAATATTCTCCCTCGCCGGACCTATACACGCGCCGCGAAATGACCACTTCGGGATAATCGAGGGGCGCTTTGTGGTCCTCGTTATTGAAATGCAAATCGACCTGGGCGAACCCAAGCCTGGTTTTCTTGTCGGACCCTGCGAAGATCACGTCGTCGGCTTTTTTACTGCGCAAAAGGCGCATGCTCTGTTCTCCGAGCACCCAACGAACTGCGTCAGCGATGTTGGACTTCCCTGAACCATTCGGACCGACCACCGCGGTAATACCCTCGGTAAATTCCAAATGTACTTTGGTCGCAAAGGACTTAAACCCTTGAATTTCGAGTTTCTGCAGATACATCTTAGTTAATCGGTTGATTCGCTAATCGTCTAATCAGATATGAATAAGTAAAGGTAAAAACCCTTGTTACGTTTATGTAGTTTAGCAAATTTTAGCATTTTCGCAAAGAAAAACCGCCGACTTTTGTATATAAATCGGCGGCATAATGTGCTATTTTCTTACCTTTGCCACTGGCTGACCTAGGAGCGAAAATTCTTGGCGGCCCATCCCATATTCCGTGCTGATCGGGATGCCTTTTGCGCAGAGTTCACACACAGAACGACTTTCCCACAACTTCATGTCAGAAAGGTTCACTAATGACTCAATCAAGAGGTTGTATTCTGACGTGTAATTGTGTATCTGCTCTTTGGAACGATTCACGATGGTGATGTACTGACGAATACTGGCACCGCGCCGATTCGTAACATCGATAACGCTGTCGAGGGTCGCGCCGGTCGTATGTACGTCATCCACGAAAATCACATCCGCCCCTTTCCTCGGATCTCGTTCGTCTCGCAAGAGACTCCCTTGATCATACGAAAGCAACAACGGGCCGTGCAGCTCGCGGGTTAAAAACGCAAATCTTGTCCGAATATTGCGCATCCCGGGCAATCGCATGGCGACTTGATGGGCATAGAAAGCAGCCTTTCCACAACCAAGCACGGTTACCCGTTGTGCGATGTTTGGACGCACGAGTTGACACAGGGCGTCCACGATCTCGTTAAATAGGGGGTGATTCCGGGTCGTTGGGACCGCGGAATCGAAATACTTCGGGGCGTGAATCCCCCCATGAAGGACAAAGTGTCCATCTTTGGTCAATCCTTCGTGCTCAAATCTCTCTTTCCAATTCATCGGATGGCCTCCTAAGTTTTTATTGTGAACGTTCAATTGACTAAATTATTAACACAGTAGCATGAGAGCTCTGGCGGGGTCAAGCAATAAAAAAGCCAGACAAAAACGTCTGGCTTTCATAAAGATGCTATTTCAATTGGTTGATCTGATCTCGTAGCTTCTCCGCTTCAGCTGCTGCGTACTCGGCGAACTTATACTCATCGCCGCTTTGAACTTTTTGATAAGCATACAAAATGCCGCTGGAAGAATTGATGAGAGCGAGCCCGCCACAATTCGCTTTCATGGTCGCTGCCAAATCGCCACCTTGAGTACCAATGCCTGGGATGAGTATAGGCATATAAGAATCGACAATTTCCCTAACCTGCCTAAGCTCCGCTGGGTACGTAGCGCCTACTACAAGACCGACATTGCCGGTACGTTTGAATTGCTCTCGTATTTTTTCGGCGACAATGTGGAAGAGCTGCACAAAGCCTTTCTTTGTCGTTACCCAGCAATCCTGCATGTCACTCGACCCTTTGTTCGATGTTTTGCAAAGGACAATCGTGCCTTTATTCGGATAGTTAAAAAAGGCTTCCAGCGTGTCAAAACCTGAGTAGGGATTGACCGTAGCAGCGTCTGCGCCGAACACCTCAAACGCTTCCTTTGCATACTGCACTGCAGTAGGACCAATATCGCCTCGTTTTGCGTCAAGAATGATGCAGATTTCCGGGTATGTACTGGCGATATACTGGACGGTTCTCATGAGAGCGGTCAACCCTGGTAAACCTTCGGCGCTGTAGAATGCGATATTGGGCTTATAAGCGCAAACGAGTTCGCGGGTGGCGTCAATGATTTTCCTGTTGAAGGTGAAGATTGCGTTCTCGCGATCGAGATATCTTTCCAGATAGTTAGGCAATTTCCTTATATCCGGATCAAGCCCTACGCACACCCAACTGTTGTTCTTTTCCTGTGCTGCTTTCAACTTCTCAAGAAACGTAGGCATACTGTGCCTCCAGTTCTGCAATGGAAACGCCTGGTACGCTTATGAAGCCCAGTTCCTGCCTTGCTGCTATTTGCAAGTGCGATACCTTGTCATAGAGATCTTCATCGCTGGGATCAACACTCAACGCAAGCCAGTCAGGTATTTTTTCGCACGCTATGCGTTGTAACAGCGCCTTAAACCTGCGCAAGACAGGTGTATTTTGATTTGGACGCTTACGTTCAATATGGCTCAAGCAACGACTCCAAAACTCCACCTTTGCCGTAAACTCTGCGCGTTCTTTCTCTTGTGTCACTTTCCCTCCATTGTTTATGTTATTTTTTGTCAAAGTTCAGCTCGCGTCATCTTAAAGAACATATGAATCTTTGTCAATAGATATGCGACCGAACAAAAAAATTCCTGCCAGTTCCCGCTCTGGAAAGGAAAAGATCGATGAAAGAAACCTACTTGCTGGGCTGCCGGTAGGTTTCGTCTATTTTCGCGGCCAAAATAAAGTCGTTGTCGTGAAGCCCTTTAATCGCATGCGTGTAGAGTGTAAAATCAACGAATCGGTAGTCATGTACGTAAAAATTAGGATGGTGTCCTTCTACCTCTGCGAGTTTGCCGACTTCGACGAGAAAATCCATCAATTTCTGGAAATTCTTAAACGAAAAATTTTTTTGCAACGTATCAACGGATTGCCCATCAACGGTGATCTTCTGCACGCGCCACGTTGGCACTTGTTCAAGAAAGGGCTTGTACTGTTCCGGTGTAAGCGGGGGAGTTCCTCCCTCGCAGGGTATGCACTTTTTTTTCGTGAGTTCCATGCAATACCTATTATACCAGAAAGAAAAACCCACCGTCATATACAGACGATGGGTTCTGGAGAGGGTCAATCTGAAGGAGCTGTTTGAAGAGGTTGGGGAGATGGAAGTGTACGAAACTTTGTCGTGTCTTGCTTCGACGATTTGGGTTTATAGCTTCCCTGCGCTAAGCTGAATGGCCAGAAATGATGGAGTGATGAGCTGCTGTACTTAGCCAATCCATGGATATCGGCTTTCATTGTCTCCTGGTCCTTTCCGACATTGTAGACAAGCTGGAACAAATTATCAAAACGATTTTCGAGACTGCGACTCATCATGTCGAGATACCCGAGGAAATAGTCGCGAACAGCCTTGCTAGAATCGGTAACTGCCCTTTCAAGCTTCGCTAAAGTCGTTTCAGCTTGTTGGACACTCTGTGTGAATGTGTTGTTTTGCATCTGCAGTGAAACCAGTGCCGTATCATGTGACAATTCCTTGCTGGTAAGCATCCGTACCGACTTTTTTACTGCGGTAGAGTCAAACATTTTCCAAGACTCTGTGAGAGAGGTGGAAACAGCTTTGATTGCTGCCTGGCTTGAATCACTCGCCTGATCAATCCTGTCCATAACGTGCTTTTCTACTCGGACAATATATGGGCCGAGGATTGCAAACCATGCAATGGCGAGCAAGGCTATACAAATACCCAGGCATGCAAAAATAGTTGTAAACGGTCTCATCCCTCCTCCCTTTTCTGACGATTGCTCTGTCAAAGTGCTATCCCTCATTAATTCCTCCTTAGGTACGCTATTCCGTACCATTGTTTAGGTTTTTGGGTTAGTGGTGTATCTTACCGCAGGAACAGAAAATCTGTCAAGGGACGAAACATACAAAAAAGCTGAAGAGGTTTTTCGCTTCAGCTTTTTGGTTGAAAAAACGGGATTTGATAATAAAATGCCCAAGAATTTTTCTTGGGCATATACTTATTGTAAGGCACTTTATCGCCGCATTGAGGCGAATGGGTAAAAAATATGCTTTCCGTTTCTGACGTGAATTGCGTCATTGACTTGTCGGCGTTTTTCGGCCGGGATCTTTTCTTGTTCAACAAGAATGACAACAAGCGCAATGAGCTCTCTCCCGATGAGATATTCAAGCTGTCGTTTGCACTGATAGCAGTACACTTTCTCCTGCTGAACATCAACCCAAAGAGCTGGGATGGTGTCTCGACTTCTTATCGATTGAAGTGTACGACGATCAGCAAGAGCAGAATATCCGCAGCCCGAGTTCTCACAGTTATATCCTTGTTGGCGAAAAAACTGCCGTTTGATGTTTTTCACGCGTCCTCCTTACATGTAGAAATTACTTGGCCACTATGTTCCTTGTTTATTTTATAAAAGGGCTAATGAGCCAATCTAGCAAAAAGCCTACTTAATGTCAAGCGCTAATCCCACCCTTTGACCTTCAATCCATTGGCCGCAGCATCAACTTGCGCTTCCTGTTTGGAAGAACCTCTGCCGCGAGCCACCTCTTCGTCGCCAAGATACAATCCAACAACGAATTGTTTTGAATGATCCGGTCCGGTTTCCGACAGCACTCGATAGGTCGGCGTAATACCATATCGCTCCTGGGATTCTTCCTGAAAACGGCTTTTCGGATCAAGGTAAAGCTTGTGTTCGATAATGTAATCCAATTTCGACAAAATGTGCTTTGTAACGAATGCCTTTGCCGTGTCCCATCCGCCATCGAGGTACATCGCACCGATAAGCGCTTCGAGCGCGTTCGCGAGAATATAGTGCCGTGCTTTGGAGTTCGCGTCCTTCGATTCTCCTCGGGACAGAAATAAGTAATCCTCAAGATCAAGCTGTTTGGTGATTTCAGCGAGCGCGTTGGCATTAACAAGACTCGCGCGCCAGTTCGTTAGTTCGCCTTCCGGATTGTTAAAATGCGTATATAAATATTCGGTGACGATCAGTTCAAGGACCGCGTCACCTAAAAACTCCAACCGCTCGTTATGATGCAAAGCAAAGGTCGGATGCTCATTTAAATACGAACGGTGGACGAGTGCTTGTTTCAAAAGATCAGGATTTTGAAACTTCACTCCAATTTTCTTTTCCAGTTGAGAAAAATCTTTCATGCAAAAAAACGACGATTACTAGTTTTGCGTCACTGGCGGCGTTGGTTGTTGGGACGTTTGAGCGTTACCGTCCGTGGCCGCAATTTCGCCCTTCCCAACCATCTCTTTATAAATAGTACCGAGTACGCCGTTGACGAACTTACCGGATGATTCGCCGCCAAAAGTCTTCGCGAGTTCAATCGCTTCATTAATAGCCACTTTCGGAGGGATTGCACCGCTTGAAAGTTTCAATTCAAAAATGCCAATCCGGAGCACATTGCGGTCAACAACCGTGATCTGCTCAAGCGGCCATTCAGGCGCGTACTTCGTAATGAGCGCGTTGATCTCTGGTAAATGGCGCAGCACGCCCTTCACGAGGTGCAAAATAAACCCATGATCGTCGAGACCGGGTGCAAACTCCCGGACATTGTAATCAACGAGTTTCAGTAATTGCTGCTCTGTGAGCTTGTTGAAGTCCCACTCATAGAGCGACTGCATGGCAATCGTACGTGCGAGATGGCGATTGGACATAACAACCTAAACGTTTTTAGTTTTTTGTTCCTGTTCTTTTTGCTTTTTGCGTTTACGCGCTTCTTTCGCGCCCATTTGCAGAACGTCGCGGCCCTTGTAATACCCGCAGAAAGGACAAACGCGATGAGGCAAGGACGGCTTCTTGCAATTCGGGCATTTCGAAAATTGAATTTTTTTCAACGCAAAGTGAGCCGCGCGCCGACGCTTTGATGATTTGCTTCGTTTTTGTCCGGGAAGGCCCATAGCAAGCTCCATTATAAATGACTCACGGGCACTTGACAAGGATTCTTATTATGGTACAGTAGCCTCTATTGCACAAAAAAAGCAAACTAAAAAAGAGGAGGGGGACGTGTCCAATCTTAATCAAGCGCCAGAAAGCAAAAAAGGACGGGGAGTGAGGGAACCATCCTATGGAAAGCCACGGAAAACGTGTTGGCATATCTATAGCCTACAAGCGCTGAATGGAAAGAAGTTCATTGAGGTAGTTAACCAAGTATTACAAAAAAAGTTCTCTCTCACCAAATAGGAGTTTAGTTGGCGAACGCCAACAACATGTCATAACAGGGCGGAAATGAATTTCTGTCCTGTTTTATTACCTTCGCCCTACTGTTGTCATTTCGATGACCGTAGGGAGGAGAAATCTCCTAGCGAATGCCGGCAAGGAGATTTCTCGTCGGCCTCGACAAACTCGGCCTCCTCGAAATGACAAGTATTTTTAAGCCTATGCATATTACATCAGACAAAACGTCTTCACATATCTCCCAAGGTTGAGTATACTGAGCCAAGAAGGGAGGTGAGAATGCACATGAAAGAACTCATCTTAGAGGTAGAGGAACTTGAGCAGAGGATCGCTCCTTGACTCAGCCCGCGGATGGTTCAACTAAATAGTTCTTTACAGTCTGTTTAGTTAAACGTTAACTAAACACCTCCTTTGACCCATGGCCTAAACCCATGGGTCGTTTTTTATTGTCATAAGCACTACGGCCTAGCGTTATACAAACGTCACGCTTGCGACACCATCCCCAGCTTCCGAAAATTTCATCAGCCGCACGCCTTGAGTTGCTCGGCCAAGGACAGACACTGTTTTTAAAGGCAGGCGAATGACCTGACCTTTTTTCGAAATAATAACAAGGTCTTCCTTTTCGAGCTTTGCGTTTACGATGAATGCGGCGATTGCTTTGCCGGTTTTTGGCGTAATCTTTGCCGTGCGTATACCGGAACCGCCCCGACCTTGCACGCGATATTCTTTCAACGGCGTACGTTTACCGTATCCATTTTCCATGACGACGAGAAGTTGCTCAAATTCTTCCGCCTTGCCTTCATTAATGATATCCATGCCCGCCACTGTATCGCTGCCTTTGAGGCGCATACCACGCACGCCAGCCGCGTTTCTGCCCATGACGCGCACTGATTTTTCTTTGAATCGAATGGACTGACCTTGCGAGGTTATCAGCATGATATCGTCCTTCCCTGTCGAAGGCTTTACCCATTCAAGACTGTCGTCACCCTTTAATTTGATCGCGATCAAACCAGAACGGCGCACGTCTCGGAGATCACTAATGTCCACTTTTTTAATTGTCCCTTTGCGCGTAAGCATCACGAGGAACTTATAGTCACCGAGTTCCCGCATGGACATTGCCACAGTCACTTTTTCATTCGGCCCGAGCTGCAGCAGGTTCACAATCGCCTGACCTTTTGCAGTGCGCGACGCTTGGGGCACGTCGTATGCCTTCAATTGGAACACGCGGCCTTTTGTCGTGAAAAAGAGAAGGTCGGCGTGCGTCATGGTGGAAATGAGCTGCTCAACTGCATCCTGCTCTTTCGTCGTTAGGCCAATGACGCCTTTCCCACCTCGCTTTTGTGTTTTGAAGGTTTCCGGCGGCACGCGCTTGATGTATCCATCACGTGTGACCATGAGAATGGTCGCTTCGTTCGGAATCAAATCTTCCTGCCTGAATTCTCCTACGGCGTTCGGATTCACTTTTGTCTTTCGGTCGTCGCCGTATTTTTGCTTTAGCTCTTCGAGCTCTTTCTTCACCACACCTAAAATTTTCTTTGGCGAGGCGAGAATTGCTTCAAGCTCTTTGATAAGCTCGAGTTTTTCCTTGAGTTCGTTTTCGATTTTCATGCGATCAAGGTTCGTGAGCTGAGAGAGTTTCATATCAAGAATCGCGTTCGACTGAATTTCCGTCAGTTTAAAGCTCTTCATCAATTGACGCTTCGCCTCCTCGCGATCTTTTGACTGACGAATGAGGCGCACCACCGCGTTGATGTTATCAACGGCGATCTTGAGTCCTTTCAAAATGTGGGCTCGCTCTTTGGCGCGCTCAAGGTCGAATTTTGTGCGGCGCTCAACAATGGTTTTTCGATGCTTAATATACTCTTCAAGGACCATCTTAAGCGTCAAGACGCGTGGCTGAATACCGTCGACGAGCGCGAGCGTGTTGACGTGAAATGTCGTCTGTAAATTCGTAAGCGTGTACAGCTTATTAAGCACCTTCTTTGGATACGCATCTTTTTTAAGCTCGATGACAACACGAACTCCTTCGCGGTCCGATTCATCGCGCAAATCGCGAATCCCTTCAAGCTTGCCGTCACGAATGAGATTCGCCGTGTCCTCGATTAATGCAGCTTTGTTTACCTGATAGGGAACTTCTGTGATCACGATGCGGAATTGACCAACTTTGTCTTCAACGATCTCCGCGGTTCCGCGTATCACAATAGAACCTTTGCCGGTGGCATAGGCCTGCTTTATCTCATTTTGATCGTAGATCGTTCCGCCGGTAGGGAAATCCGGACCTTTGACAAACTTCATCAAATCTTCGACGGTCGCTTGCGGTGTGTCAATCAAGTGAATAATGGCGTCGGAGATTTCCCGACTGTTGTGCGGCGGGATGGACGTCGCCATACCAACCGCGATGCCTACCGTGCCGTTCAAGAGCAGGTTCGGCAACTTTGCCGGGAGAACCGTCGGCTCTTTGTGGGTGCCATCGTAGTTCTGCATGAAGTCAACCGTATCGCGATCAATATCAAGGAGCATTTCTTCGGAAATTTTCGCGAGACGCGATTCCGTATATCGCATGGCTGCAGCAGCGTCGCCGTCCATGGACCCAAAGTTGCCCTGGCCGTCAACCAAGGGGTAGCGCATTGCAAAGTCTTGCGCGAGACGAACGAGCGTGTCATAGACCGCCGCGTCACCGTGCGGGTGGTATTTGCCCAAAACCTCACCGACCACAGTCGCGGACTTGCGAAATTTTGCACCAGGCCGAAGACCGATATCCCACATCGCATACAAAATCCTGCGATGCACGGGTTTCAAACCATCTCGCACGTCCGGCAACGCCCGGCTAATAATAACGGACATTGCGTAGTCCAAATACGACTCCTCCATTTCTTTCGTAATAGGCCGCGGCTCAACCATTCCTATGTGGTCGGGTTTTTTTGTTTCTTGCTCTGCCATGCTTATTCTTGATTCGTGAACTCAGGGAACACCTGCTGTTCAAGATTTTGTATACGTTCCTCGTCGCTTTTGGACGAATCTTGGGGAGGAGAAATTTTCAGAACATTGGTCTTCACAGTATTCACGAGACGTTCAAAACTGGTACGTACTCTCAGCCATCCAGACCCGCTTTCTCCGTCAGTAAAAATCGCGTTGGTTTTCAATAAAATAAGCCATCCAATCACAATAACCGCCATGACTGTTGTCACAAGCATGACAAGCTTCCGTCGTTTTGGGTCGGCCCATGCGGTTGGTGATTGAGCAGGCATCGAAACAGGGCGCGTCGTTTGCGCAGTTTTTCTGGCCACTTTCTTTTGACTTTTCGCAGGCTGAACGCTGTCCATTGGATTCATATGCGTTTAGACTTTTTGAAGAATGATGACGTTCGTTTGTTCTTCTTGCAAATCTTTCCTGGTTATTTTCAGCTTTTCAACTCCCTGCCGGTCACGCACTCCCATCTCTTTTGCAAACGCATCGAGTCCATCAATCGGCAACTTCAAGCCGGGCAGCTTATAATGCATCGGGACAACGATTGAGGGGTCAATTTGGCTAATGACGTTCGCGGCTTTCTTTGCGTCAATCGTATACTTGCCTCCGACGGGAATCAACACAATGTCCGCTCCTTCAAGCTTCTCCAGTTGCTCGTTATTCAAGCTGGTGCCGAGGTCGCCCAAATGAGCGATACGCATTCCTTCCATCTCAACAAGGAATATGGTGTTCGGACCGCGCTCTTTGCCTTCACGCTCATCGTGCCAGGAGGGAATGCCGTAAATAAACACGCCCTTCACCTCGTATTCGCCGGGGCTCGCAATGACGAATGGGCTGCCGGACACCGCCCCCACATTATTGTGGTCGTGGTGGTCATGGCTCACGGTCACGATGTCTGCAGTAACCCGTGGCATGGCGAATCCGATCTCTTTGTCATAGGGATCGGTAATGATTGTCACGTCCTTTGCCTGTATTTTAAAACAGGCGTGCCCAAGCCATGTAATCTGCATAAAAATAAAAATCGTACACTCCAAGTGTACCATAATTTCGGGTCTCCGTAAAGTGAAAAAGTACCCTATTTTCTTAGGTTTTTCTCGCTTTTCCCCTGTGAAAAAACTCGGTCAATTCCCATGCCAAACGTTGCTGGAGTTCGAACGCGTTCTCGACCCTTCCAGCAAGTTCCGCGATACGAATTTTTTGATTGGTTTTTGGATTAAGCGTTGATACAAGCACCTGAATCTTACTCACGTCTTTCCTTATTTCACCGATCAAAACGAACGTGCAGGGCAGTGAAGACGCAAACTCCTCCATCTCTTCATAGTCACCAATGTCCGGCATCTCTCGGCCAAGATGTTTTGCATGATAAACGAGCTCGTCCTTTGTCATAACCCGAAGCGAAACGGCCCCACCAAGCGCGCTCATAGCCCTGCTTGTCAGTTTCTGCGAAAGGTCAAGAAGCTGATCATCGCGAAACTTTATGCAAAATGGCAACACGGCGCAGGTGCCTGCTGGCTGTTCGGGCTTCTCCACTGCTGGTCGGATACGCGGGCTGGCTTCTTGCACCCCGAGAGAACTCAACGACGGACCGCCTCGGCCCACGCTGGATATCTGCGTCGTAGGAACTGACTGACGGATGCCGGGCTCGCGCGGATCTTGCTTTATTTGCTGTTCTTTACGCACTTCATCGGCACGCTCACGTTTGTGGAACGACTTGAGCATCTCGCCCCGCCGCGTTTCACGCGCTTGCTCCTCTTTTGTCGGACCGGTGGGTTTTTGCGTTGCCAGCGCTTCTTGCTGCGCAGCTCGTTCAAACGCTCGCTTCGTGGCAATATCGCTGATCGTGCCTTTTGAGTTCACTTTTACTCCCATCCTGCGCGCCTCGTAGCTTAGTTTGTACTTCCCGCTTGCGGCCGCTTTTCGCGCAATCTGACCAAGCGCCTTGGTTGCCTTGTATTTTGAGATAGACGATTGGCCGCCTTTGTACGCGTAACCTTTCAGGTCCTTGTCCTGCCGTAGGAATTTTTGGAACGACTCCTTGCTCACCTTGCCGCCGTACTTCGTTTGGATCATTTTGCGTGCGTGCTCACGGAGCGTTCCGGCTCGAATTTTTGAACTATAGGCCGCCATATTCTGGCTTTACTATAGCACATTTCAAGGGTAGAACGGTCAATCCTTGATTTTTTTCTACCATGGGCGTAGGATAAGGAAGAAAGAAGGGAAAGCAACAAATGGAGCTTTTTTGTTATTCCCCGCAAGAGAATGAATTATGAAAAAGAAACCGAATAAACAAAAAGATGAGCTAGCGCTTCTCCTCGAAACGCCGAACCAACCAAAGATTCCCAAGGTTGGGGATATTGTGATGGGCACGGTGCTCAACGTTTCTAAAAACGAAATTCACCTCGATATAGATGGCATGATGACCGGTGTCGTGCGCGGAAAAGAAATCATCGATGAATCGGCGAACGCCGGCGGGTTACGTGTTGCTGACACAGTGCAAGCCACGGTTTTGGAACTCGAGAATGAGCGCGGCGAACTCGAACTTTCGATTCGCGAAGCTGGGCACGTCGCGGCCTGGAATCGTTTGAATGAACTCAAAAAAACCGGCGAGGTTTTGAATGTACCCATTCTCGATGCGAACAAAGGCGGTCTTATTATTCGCATCGGCCAGGTTGAAGGATTCCTCCCTGTATCGCAATTGACCGTTGAACACTATCCACGCGTCGAAGGAGGCGACAAAAACCGTATTCTTGAAATTCTCAAAAGTTACATGGGAAAAGAATTCCGCGTGAAAGTGCTCGACGTGGATGAAGCTGAAGAAAAACTCATTGTTTCCGAGCGCGCCGCGTGGGAGGAGTCGCAGCAAGGCGTTATTGCCGGCTACAAAATTGGTGACACGATCGAGGGTCGCGTGAGCGGCGTAGCGGACTTTGGTGCATTCGTAGAATTTGGCGAAAACCTTGAAGGCCTTGTTCACATATCTGAGCTTGCCTGGCAACGTATCGACCATCCGCGCGATGTTATTAAAACCGGAGACAGCGTGACCGCAAAAATTATCGACATCGACAGATCGAAATTCTCTCTTTCCATGAAAGCCCTGAAAGAAGACCCATGGAAAAAGGCGATTGAAAAATATCGTGTGGGTCAAGTGGTGAAAGGGAAGGTCATGAAAATTAACCCGTTCGGTTTGTTTGTGGAACTGGACAAAGAAATTCACGGGCTCGCGCATATTTCGGAATTGGCAGACAAAAAGGTTCAAAACCCTTCCGAACTCGTGCGCGTTGGCGATATTCTCAAGTTCAAAATTTTGAACATAGACCCGGATCATCATCGGCTTGGCCTCTCGCTCAAAGCAGCGAACGTAAAGCAGGAAAAACAGGAACAGCTTCCAGCGGAAGGAGCGATCCCGCAAGGGCAGCCAAAGAGCGCGTAGCCAAACCTTCGGTCAATCAAACAGTCATCCCTCTGTTGCAGGAGAGGGGCGACTGTTGTATAATTTTTTTGCAAAAGAAGATCGTCGCACTATGCGCAATATTGCAAAAAATTTCATCATTTTTTTTCTTTTTATCCTGATTTTGATGGGCGTTTTTTCGTTGTTTAACACCTCGCTCAATAAGCCAAGGGAAATTGACATCGGCGAAATGGTGCAAAAGGTTGAAGCAGGAGAAGTGCAAAAAATTGTGATCAACGGCGAAGATCTGGTCATTACACTGACGAACGGCGAGGTACTGCACTCCCGGAAGGAACAAACCGATTCCCTGCCGACGTTACTCTCGAACTATGGGGTGACCCCGGATCAACTGAAAGTCGTGCAAATTCAAGTGGCACGCGAATCCGCCTTCGCGTTTTGGGCTGGCGCGATTCTACCATTCCTCATCCCGATTCTCCTGATCGGACTCTTTATTTGGTTTATGATGCGGCAAGTGCAGGGAGCGAATACGCGCGCGCTTTCCTTTGGCCAGAGCAGTGCGCGTGAAGTCCGGAACGACACGAACAAAAATAAAGTCACTTTTAAAGACGTGGCTGGGGTCAGAGAAGCGAAATCCGAGCTTGAGGAAGTGGTTGATTTCCTCAAAAATCCCCGTAAATTCCTCGCATTAGGCGCGCGCATTCCGAAAGGCGTCCTTCTGATCGGCGCGCCAGGAACGGGAAAAACGCTGCTGGCAAAAGCCGTGGCCGGCGAGGCCGACGTTCCGTTCTTCAACATTTCCGGGTCAGAATTCGTCGAAATGTTCGTCGGCGTGGGCGCGTCCCGCGTCAGGGATCTGTTCCGTCGCGCGAAAAAATCCGCACCGTGCATTGTGTTTGTTGATGAAATCGACGCAGTAGGCCGCCGGCGCGGCGCGGGCTTGGGCGGCTCCCACGACGAAAGAGAACAGACGTTGAACCAAATCCTTGTGGAAATGGACGGCTTTGACACGGATACAAACGTCATTATCATGGCCGCAACGAACCGACCAGACGTGCTCGATCCGGCGCTCTTGCGTCCCGGCCGGTTCGACCGACGCGTGTTTCTCGACGAGCCAGACATCAAGGATCGTGAAGCTATACTGAAAGTGCACTCGACGAAGAAGCCGCTTGATACGAGCGTTGACCTTCGTAAAATCGCCCAGCGAACACCGGGCTTCTCAGGCGCAGACCTCGCAAACCTTCTGAATGAAGCGGCAATTCTCGCGGCGAAGCGGAATAAAAAAACTATCAGCTTGCAAGAGTGCTTCGACAGCGTTGAGAAAGTGATGCTCGGTCCAGAGCGAAAAAGCAGGTTGTTGAATGAAAAAGAAAAAAAGATTACCGCATATCATGAAGCAGGCCATGCACTTGTCGCGCACATCCTGCCGCATTCAGATCCCGTGCACAAAGTCTCCATTGTCGCGCGCGGGCAGGCGGGTGGTTACACGCTCAAACTTCCCCTAGAGGACAAGCACATGCACTCCAAGGCGGATTTTCTCGACAATATTTCTGTTCTCTTGGCGGGCCACGCTGCGGAAAAGGAGATTTTCCATGACATCACCACGGGTGCGTCGAGCGACTTGAAACAAGCGACCGTGCTCGCGAGAAAACTGGTGACGGAATATGGCATGAGCGAACGTTTGGGCCCCCGCACATTCGGCGACCACGACGAGCTAATCTTCCTTGGCCGGGAAATCACCGAGCAGCGAGATTACAGCGAGAAGGTTGCGCAGGCGATTGACCAAGAAGTCTCGACGTTTATCAAGCAGTCATACGAAAAAGCCCGGAAGGTCATTCGCACCATGCGCCCGAAACTTGAACTCATCGTTAAGAAACTGCTGGAAAAGGAAACGCTTGAACAAGAGGAGTTCGAAGCGCTCTTCAAACCCCAGGCTGCCTAAGGCCGCGATCTGTGGTATACTAAAGGACGAAAGGAGGAAGGAAAGTATGGCAGACAAACCGCTTTATCGTACTGTTTTAAGAGAGGCGTGGCAATTAACCTGGCGCAATAAATATCTTTGGATTTTCGGTTTTTTCGCGGCGCTCGCGGGCAACGGCGGCGAAGCAGAAGTTCTGTTCCGCAACTATACGAATATCTCCACGCCGTCCGATACGTTATTTACTTTACAAGATTTATATAAAACTGGGTTCATTAACACCGTCCTTGCGAACATAAAGGACGTTTTTCAGGCATATCCGTTTCAAGGCATTCTGCTCTTTTTTGTTTTTCTGGTCATCGTTATTACGGTCGTTTGGCTTACGGTTGTCTCGCTGACTGCGATCATCGACAGCGCGTATAAACTCAAGCGCGGGCAAAAAACGACTTTGGATATCGCGTATAAGGCCGGCATGCATTACTTTGGGCCAGTCTTGGGCGTGAACATCGTCGGGAGAGTTCTCATCTGGGCAATCTATCTCGTCATCGCCTTGCCACTCTTCACGGTATTTCTTGTGCAGGATAACGTAACTGGCGCGCTCCTCTATACGCTGGTAGCATTTTTGGTGCTGGTCCCCATCACGGTCATGATTTCCTTTATCGTGAAATATGCGGCTGCATATATTGTAGTCAAGGGCAGTACGTTCTGGGAAGCGTTAGCAAACGGCTGGAAGTTGTTTCTGCAAAACTGGCTCGTAAGCATTGAAATGGCGATTCTCGTCTTGGCGATCGGCCTCATCGCCGGACTTGGCCTTATCCTCGCCGCGGGAATCATTGCGATTCCTTTCGTTCTCTTAGCCTTCATCTCTCTCTACCTTGCGGCTCAAGCAGGTTTCATTGCCGTTATTGTTGCCGGCCTCCTACTACTGACCATTCTTCTCGGCGTGTTCGGTGCCGCATTTGCAACATTCCAATATTCCGCGTGGACGCTTCTCTTCCTCAAGCTTGTTGAACAAAAAGCGCCAAGCAAAATCGTCCGCGTTCTCACGCAAGCAGCGGGATACTTTTCAAAAAAGTAAAGGATAGCTCACCTTTGGGCCCTAACAGCCTGCTTGTGACGTAGGCTTTTTTTGGTTGAAATTTTACAGGACGTCGTGTTGTAAAAGACCCCACTTTTGTAACTTGAAAAAAATGATAAAAGTAGTACAATTGAATTAAGCTCCCTGGAAATCAACTTATTAGTTCTATAATATGAAAAAAGACATTCGCGAGAAGGCGATAAAACATCGTTTAGAGGGTATGAGCTTCAATCAAATAAAGGCGCTTTTAGGTGTCAGTAAAAGTACTTTGAGTCGATGGTTACAAAAATACCCACTTAGCAAAAACCAAATGCGTACTCTGCGAGATTGGAATTCCGTACGTATTGAGAAATTTAGACAGACAATGGAGCTTAAAAAAACTAAACGTCTTGCCAAAACCTATGAAAAATCGAGGGAGCGCTGGCTGCCACTATCTGCAAGAGAATTATTTTTAGCGGGTTTATTTCTTTATTGGGGGGAAGGTAAAAAGGGATTTGATAGCTCCGTTCACCTTAATAATACCGATCCAAATGTAGTAAAGTTCTTCATCTATTGGCTGGTAAAGGTTTTAAAAATTCCTAGAAAAAAGATTAAAATAGATCTTCATCTTTATCAAGACATGGATATTGAAAGGGAGATAGTATTTTGGAGTAGAGTGTTAAGGATGCCCAGGTCACAATTTGCTAAACCTTATATCAAATCTAGTCAAATGATCAAGGTGACGCATAAGGGATTTCACCACGGAACGTGTGGTATCGGAATTGGAGATGCAAGGCTTAAAGAAGAAATTATAATGACTATACAATCAATTGCAGATCATTATAATAAATAATATCGAGGGCGAGTAGCTCAACGGTGGAGCACGTGTCTTATAAACACGGGGGCGATGGTTCGACTCCATCCTCGCCCATTGCGCATCTATGGAAGCAAACGGCAAACAACATAAGAAGCCACCCCTTGCTATATTCGACATTGATGGTACCATTTTTCGCTCGAGCTTAACCTTGGAGCTTTGCTTTGCGCTTGTGGGAGCGGGCGTATTGCCGCGGAACATCCTGCAACCGATCAAAAGAAAACAGCGCGCCTGGATGGACCGCGAAGGAAGCTATGAAGAATACATTCTAACTGCTGTTCGGCAATTTACTAAGACGATTCGGGGGAAAAGAGCTGTCGACGTGCGCCGTGTGGCACGGAGCGTCATACTCACTATGAAAAAACGCGTGTATCGTTACACGCGTGATTTGATTCATTCGTTGCGCGACAAGTATCATCTGGTCGCGATTTCTGGTTCACCGCAAGAAATTGTGGAAGAATTCAACAAACACTGGCGATTCAACCATGCGTTCGGCTCCATGTATGAAGTGGGAAAGAATGGGCTCTACACAGGTAAAGTGCTCCTTGACCTTGGAAAGGTGAAAAAACAATTTCTTTTATCATACATCAAAACGTCCGGGCACAGCTTACGCCATTCAATCGGCGTCGGCGACACGGTGCCGGATGCGAGTTTTCTCACGCTCGTCGATAAACCAATAGCTTTTAACCCGAACGCAAGTTTGTACCAAATAGCAAAACGCCGCGGCTGGACTATTGTGGTGGAGCGAAAGGATATGACATACGAACTTTCATAACCCTTGACAAAAGATTCCTTTTTGCTACAATCGTAAGTTCAAAAATAAAAACTAAAAAGGAGGAGGCAGTGAAGAAGCTCTTGAACCTTAAAAACATCGTCATTGTTCTGTTAACATGTATTTGTCTGCTGTTTACGCTCTACATTTTCTTTGTGATGCCCATTCAGGGTGACGCAATAACAGTGTACGTGCTGCAATCATATGAGTTCGTTCCAAACGGCGTAAAGCTGGAATTTAGCGATTTGGTGAGTCACCGCCTCATTATTACCCTTGAGCCGCTTGGACTGACGGAAGATATTCTAGGGAAAACGTATGGCGCTTCATTAGTACCATACAAAACGGGTATCCTCGACAAAACCGAGAACGACCGAGCGCTCATCTTCATTACGAAAGACGGGTCGCCCCTTTTGCAGATTCAAATTGACCCGAGAAAAATTCCTGTCGGAAGCAATGACATTGTATAAACCAAAAGCCGCGCGGTAATGAACCGAGCGGCTTTTTTATTCGAGATGACAGTGGAACAGTGGAAAATAAACACCCCGCAAAGTCAGTTGACGAAATGCGGGGGCTTAAACTGCTACCGTATCATGGCCTTGACGGTTTTCCAACAAAGTACACAATGCCGTGACTCATTATTTCGGAGAAGTGCTTCTGCATATCTTGAAGTATTTGGTTCACCCTTAACCCAGCCACAACGGACGACCTGGGAGAATTCGTCACAACAGAGATACGCCTTGTCTCCATTTGAAGCAGTTGCATAACAAGGATTTGTCTTTATCCTAATGAATGAGCTGCCATCAATCGTTTTTAATGCCTTAAGGTCTTTCGAGGCAAATCCTTTCTTATAGGCCAATCGGACTTTCAGTTGAATCCTCTCCTCCTGAAGAAGTTGCAGCTGCGTATCAACATCTTGCAGCTCTTCTACTTCATCGCGTTCGAGCGTAAAAGGCAATTCGGTGTCGTACACGTTAAAAAAACCGCCACCATCTGCTCCTGCCATACTTCCTCCTTTTTTCTTGTTAAGTTGCTTCTTCTAAAAGATCCATATATTCACACCTTAGCAAAGAAATAATGTAGCCGTCAAGAGGATGTTGGTAAACGTCGTATAAGTACCATCAACCCCACCAACACCCAAAACTCGACAGCCAAGTCATTCTTAAAATACGGCGTATCAAAAAATCCGTGCACAATGATCGCCACCATCGCGGCCATCAAGCCGACCACAAGGGAGCGCTGCCATGGCTGCGCATTTCTGAGCGCGAGACAGCCCGCGCGGAAAAATTTCACGACAAGCCAAGCAAAAATAATCAGGCCAGCAAGCCCCATCTCAATCCAGAGCGTGAGAATAAGGTGGTCCGGGTTCGGAAAAAATTCAGTATGCGACGCTTCTTTATACTTTTCATACACAATAGGAAAGCTCGCAAGCCCCGTGCCGGTAATTGGATTAGCTTTCACGATACGGATTGCGCCTTTCCAGAGCACACGATGCACATCTGCAGACGTGTCACGCACATTGAACACGGACACAAGCTCATTCCTCGTAAATGGAAAAACGAGTGTCAGCACTATTAGTCCGACAATTCCTAACCACAGCCATTTTTTCCATTGACTGAAGAAGCTAACGAAGATTAAAGCAACAAACGCACCGATGAGCGCCCCACGCGAGAAAGACAACACTAAGGCAATGATCGAAAACGCGATCACGCCCCAAAGGAACATTTTTCGTCGCCACGGTTCGCTTTCTAATGTACCTCTGACAAACGCAAGGCCCAAGAACAAACCAAGTAATGGACCAATAAGCTTGCCAACTGCCGTTGGAAAGGGGAATACCGACGTGGCGCGTATCGGTATTTCGAGGCCATACGGTTCGGGAATCGGCGCGAGCCCGAGATATTGTATGAACGTACCATAGCCAACGAGCACGGCGAGCGCACCAAGCGCCCAGATCACCGTTCGCACCTGTTGTTCGGTTTTTATCGTATTGACGAACGCTATAAAAAACAATACGGGCTCTAGGATATATGCCTTCCATAAACCAAGCGCCTGGCGTGTGTCTGGCGAGACCACAATAGCGGCTACGCCGGCCAATACGAACAATGCTATTAGGAAGCGCCAAGGAAATTGAATCGGTATTTTACGTAACAAGGATTGAATAAGCCAAACGACGAATACCGCGAGCAGCATGATCTCCAAAATCGTCATCGGTACGAACCATACTTGGAAGCGCAAAAGATAGGTAGGAAGGAATACTATGGTGAGCGCAATCGCCCAATCGAGCTTCCACCAAGCAACCCAAAAGAAGAACAGAGTAAAAATGATAATCAAAATCGTTTCAAACATGGTTGAATTGTAACACGATCTTGTTAATCAGTTAATCGGTTAATCGACAAAATCAGCCACGGGTTTACAAAGACGAAGATAAATCTTCGTCTACGGATGGATTGCGTAACAAGCGTCATGTCGCGTAGCAGAAAATTTATTTTCTGCTGCATGAATCGAGCTGACAAGCGTGAACATACCACGCGATGTTTCGGGTCTCGTGGGTGCCCGAAACGAGCCAATCAAGCTTTCATCTCGGGAGAGGAAGGGGAGGCGTGGGAAGGGGAAACCCGAAGGGTTGCCCCTTCCAGGATTATATTCTGCGCCGCCACCATCAAACCAATCAAAAACCATACATGCATAATATAGAGCGTGGAGAATGTTTGGTATTGTACGAGCACGCCGATAAATGCCGCGAACAACGCAACCATAATAGCTTTCAAGTACGGGTCACGTGATCTCAAAATCGCCTTAATCGAGCGCACGATGAGAACGAGCACAACAAGAAAAAACGTAAGAAAACCGAGCAAGCCCGTTTCCGCAAGAATCTCAACGAACTCGTTGTTCACGATTTTCCAGCCATCTTTCGGCATGTAATATGGATGGGGCGCAACATACGGACCAAACGCGCCGACGCCGATACCAACAAGGGGGTGCTCGCGAAATGCAGTTTGGGCTTGCTCGAGCGTATACACGCGCTCATTAAATGAGGCGCCATAAAACACATTGCCCACATGTTCTTTAAACGTATCGAGAGTAAAGAGGCCGCCGCCAAAACCGAGCGCTTTCACCACAAACCACCAAAGGAAGGTCGTGGCAGCCACAAATATGACGATGTTGCGCAGCCGAAACACTTTACGAAAATACGCGATACAAATCACGAGCATGGAGACAGTAAACGCGATGTAGCCCCCGCGCGATACGGTAAGGACAAAGCTCGCCGTTCCGAGAATAAGTATGATCAGGAGCCAGGATGATTTCAATTGCTGTCGTTTCGATAAAAAAAGTGCGAATGCGAGACTGAGAGGCAGTAAAAGGTAATTGGCAAAATACAGTGGTTCATACGCCGTGGATTGCACACGCGGGAACCCCAGCACGTCTTTTGTATAGAGATCACGCAGGCCGGTGATGGACGTCGGCAGGCCAACCATGTCTCCAAAAAATTGAAAAATACCGAACGCGCTTACCAAGAAGCAACTTGCGAGCAACACGAGAATGATTGTTCGAATGGATCTCTGCGTTTTGACGATAGCCGGCACAAGCCAGGCAAGAACCACCGTGAAAGCAGTAAATATGAGCACAAAAACGGACCGAGTAAGGTTGACGGTATTCACCAATGACAACACGTTCGCCGCGATAAACAAAAGTAGCGCGATGAGCAGCGGGTTCGAGCCAATGAAGCGATCACGCTTACGTACTACGTACGCAAGAAACGCTGCGATAGTAACAATGAGAAAAACCTGGCTTAATCGAACTGTCGTTCTACCAAGTTCGTATGCGCCTATACGCTCAAACGGCAGCAAAAAGCCAACGATTGCGATGCCAAAAAGAGGCGAACGGAATATCAGAACGGCAAGCGCGATAAACGCCAGTCCCGCGAGAAAAAATAATGGGGGCGTAAACGCGTTAAGCACACTAAGCATCAGAGCGGCCAGAAGCGCAGCACCGACCAAGAGATACTTTTGTTTATGCGGAAGTTCAATCGCGTGGTCCATGGTGTTTGCCTGAAAAAATAATCGAAAAATCGCGAAGCATTGAATCTATACTAAATGATTGCTGAACCTTTTCATGTGCCGCAGACACGATTGACTGCGTCAGCGCTTTGTCTGTATACAAACGCATGATGCAATCCGCTATCGACTGGCTCGAGCCGGGCTCCGCCAGAAGGCCTGTGCTGCCATCATCGATAATTTCACGTATGCCCCCAAGGCGAGAGCCGATGACTGGCACGCCCGCTGCCATCGCCTGAACAAGCACAATGCCGAACGACTCGCGCACGACCGATGGCAACACGAACATATCGAAATAACTATACCATTGCTCAACGTCCTGCTGGTAGCCTACCCATTGCACATGCTCTTTCAACTGCAGCTGGCGACTTAGCCATTCAAGTTTTTCTCGTTCCGGTCCGTCACCCACGACAATGGCTTGAGCATTCGGAATAATGTCGCGGACGATTTTTAGCGCTTGCAAGAAAAATTCAATGCCCTTTTCTTGCACAAGGCGAGCGACCACGCCCACGATCAAACGATTGGGCTTGTCCCAATAAACTTGCTTTTGTTTGATGTGCGCGCTATCCACGCCCGGATAAATTCTGACCATGCGATCCGCAGGCACGCCCAGATCGGCATACTCTTTTTTGATAATATCAGAGATAACAACAATGGTTACAAGACGCGCGCACCGTCGATAGAGTGCTTTGAGGGGATTTGCCCTAAACCAACGACCAGGGGTCACGTGCTCAATCCAAATAACACGCATACCGAGCATTCGCGCGAACGGCGCCAGTAATATTTTTTCCGTTAGTTGCATACAGTACACCACCTTGACCCGCTTGGCCACACGGTAATATAAAAGCAGAGCAAAGAGCGCAATAACGACGAATGGTAGCGTGAACGGAAACAAGATGAGCGCGCCCATGCTGACCGGCTCTTTGCCAGCCCAGAAGCGTTTTGTCGGCCAGCGGCGCTTCGCGAATTCCCGCAACAACACCGGACACGATGAAGCAAGGAAGAATCGGTAGCCTTTGAGTTGCAACCCTTCCACGAGTTTCAACGTGTGCCATTCGCCACCGCCAAATAGTGACTGGTAGGGAAATTTTAAGATAAGAACGTTCATCATACGGGCGTCGCCTGGTTATCACCACCACGCAGTCGCAAGATTTCATAGATTGTTTCTTTTGAAATTGCTCGAAGCAGGAAGAGCATAACGGAATACACGACTAATGCAATAACAATCAAAAGGAAAAGATTCCACGATTGTAGGAACGACAGAGCAATCGCCATGACGCCCGCGGCAATCAACGATTTACCGAATAAAACAAATGATGGCCAGATGCGCGACGTGACGCCAACGATAACGAGCGCTGCAATCGTTACCATCAGCTCTGAAGCAACGGTCATCGCTGCCGCTCCGAAATAGGAAAAACGTGGAATAAGCACTAAATAGCCGACGAGAGACACCACTGCCACGACAATATACAGCCACATCATTGTTTTTTGTTTATTGAGCGCCACAACGGTGTTCCCGAATAAGTTTCCGATAAAAATGGTAGCGGTCGCTACAATCAAGATGCGTAGGACTTTATCTGCATTCGTAAATGATGGTGCAACGAGATTCATCACGGGTGTGGCGAGAAAGATCGTGCCAACGACGAGTGGAATTGCGATCATGGCCATGAAGTCGAATCCCTTACGCAACACTCGCTTGAATCGTTCGCGGTCCTGCGCAGCCCAGCTCGAGGCGAGCAGTGGCGTCACCAGCCCGGCAAACATGGCGGGAAACGTGATGAGTACTTCAAGCACTCGATAGCTTGCGCCATAGATGCCAACCTCGTCCGCTCCTTTGTAAAGAGAGAGGATGATCGTATCTGCTTTAAAATAAACAAGATTAAAGATAATCGAAAGCGCGATAGGCCATGACTCACGCAGAATATCCTTCCAAAGGTGAAGGTCGAAACGTGGGCGAATGCGCACGAGTTTCTTGGCGTATGCAAATGTTATGAAAAAATTCAGAAGGCTACCGAGTACGACGACAACCATCACCCATAGAAGCCCGGCGTCTTGTCGAATGACGTAAATGGTTCCGAGCAGAAGAACTATCCTGCCGACCACTTCAGCAGTGGCCGTCTTATACATTTGTAAATGAACCTGAAAAACACCCGTGAGTGTTTGATTGAGCGTAATGGCAAAATAGGAAAGCGTTGCGATAAGCACGCCGGTTTTTACAATTGCCGGGTAAGGGAAAAATAAAACGGCAAGTGGTGCGAGTCCGAGCAAGACAAAAGCGGAAATGAATCGGAGCGTGAAGATGTTGCTCGCCAGAACGTCGCGATCGGTACCAGGCTCTGACATTTTCTTTATCAATATAATATACAACCCCATGTCGACGATGACTCCGAAAATCTGGAGGAAAGCGAGAATCGTATAGTACTGCCCAAAGCCGGCGCGACCGAGATATCTGGTCAGGAGTGCAATAACAAAAACGCCGATTGCTGTACTAATCGCCTTACCAATAATCTGAATGATTGTATTATGCGCAATTCGTCGTGTATACGACATGGTCCTTGAGAAAAACGAGAGACGCAATCTATCCTATGACAGCTGGCGTCTCTATTTCTGTATGCTATCATGTTTCGATGCCATTGACAACGCGGAAAAAATTTGCTATCATACATAGTAGAACACTTGTTGTTCCACAAACAAAAATAAAAATCGACTCCCAAGACCTTCAACGGAGTTTTCAGACCAAAGCGGTCTCAAAAACACAAAACAAAAACCAGCACGAATAACTTCAGATATGAAGGTGTTTATATCTATGGGGATCGATAAACACTTTTTTCGTTTTTATGCGCAAAAAGCACATTAGCCCACTCCTTACCGTTATGATGGTCTTCCTTGTCGCTGCCTTCATTCTCTTGAACCAAGAAGGCGCGTATTCTTCCGATAACCCAGACGGAGCAGCTCGAAGCGAATCATATCAGAATACGCAAACACCGACCGTGCTCATACAAACCGGCTTTGTTGGCTCATACGGCGCTGCTTCACTTGCGCCTGGAGAGTCCGTCTCTCCGCCAACCTTATCAAGCATCTGAAGTTACGAGGGATCGCTTCGGTCATCGGCAATCTCACCCCAGGCAAGGCAAGTACCTTCTGGGTTGATTTTATAGATACCGCATCTGTACCCAGGCACGGCAGTTCAAAAGATCTGCCAGGACAGGTATAATACAAGATATGTCGCAACCAAGCGTATTCAACATCACGGAAAAGGACTGGCAAAACATGAAAACCGAGGCGGAGAATTACCTTCGAGGCAGGTTTTGGCGTGATTTCACGTGGCATGCCGCGCGCATGGCGAACATTAATCCGGAACGTTTTCGCAAAGACATTACCATTACCGACGACCAATGGAACGCAATGACGCGCGAGTTAGAAAAATACAAAGCCAACAAGGACTGGTTCGCGTTCACTGCGCGCGCCGCACGCATGAAACCGATTGATGAACAACGGTTCGCCAACATTACCATCGCGGAAAACGACTGGAAAGAAATGATGGTCGCTTTAAAAAAATTCGCAGTGTTCAGTAACTGGCAAAATTACGCTGCGCACGCAACGCATCTTAAACGACTTGACCCCGAGCGTTTTCAAACAATTACTATCGGCGAAAAAGAATGGAAAGGCATGCTTGGCAAGCTCAATGACCTCAAAGACCAGGATATTACCGGCAAGTTTACGAAACACGCAGCGAATATGAAACATATCGATCCGAAGAAGTTTCGAGCCGTGCGCTTAACTGCCCGGGACTGGGAACAAATAGCACAAGAATTACAGGCAAAACGCGACAAAAATTACTGGGGCGCGTTTGCCGCCCAGGCCAGTCGCATGAAAACCTTACTGGAAGATTAAGCTCTCTCGACGAAATAACCTTCAATATACCAAATAGGCCCCGCCGATGTGGCGGGGCGACCCATGCCAGTCGGATGAAGACGCTTTTGGAAGAATAAAGACGCTAAGCGACGTTTGCGGTGACTCTTCGCATTATTTTTTTGTTTGTTGAACCTGCGCCATGCCATCAACCTGTATGCCTTTTTCTTGCATAGATCGGTCATGCGCTTCCATAATGATTTTTGCGACTTGTTCAGGATGCGGCACCTGCTCAAAAGTGAACTGGCTTTGCTCGCCCGCGGTTTCTATGCGCACGTCCCCATACCGAAACATGGTGGGTAAAAACCCGCGGACGTTTGACGTTACGTCTTGAACTCTATACAGCTTCAGCTCTCCGACGGTTCGCGAAAACAGGCCTTTCTGCTCAATGCTGACAATACGGTCGCTCGTGACAACCCAAATGTCGAGGTAGTAATCAACCCACGAAGAGAATAAAAATAAGATAATAAATAAATAATACACGCTGCCCCCGAGCACGATCAAAAGATACAAGAGACTCGTTGGATCTTGTGTAACGGTCGTATAGTTCTGTAAGAAATAAGACACGACCAAGGGAAGTAGCATGGCGATAACTAAAAGGAGCACCTGACGAATAAGAACGAAGGTGTGCCTTCGCACCAGCAGAATCACGCGCTCATTCGGTAATTGGCCGGGAAATTCCATAGTTACTCAGTTATTTGCGTGAATGGTGATCCGATTTCTAATGTATTCGTCCAGTTGATCTCACGTAACAATCCCCATGTAGCAACCATGATGCCCGCGACGAGGAGAAGGTAAGCGAGCGTAACCATCACGGCAGTGCGCTGCATGTAGCCGAACCGGACGATATTATAGATATTAAACGTAGAAAACAATAAAAAAAACGCCACGATCGCGAGGTAGATGATCAGAAAAACGGAATAGGCAATGGTCATACGGCTTCAGTATAGCAAACGCACGTTGCGTTGGAAACGAATGCTGGTTGAATACAAGATGCAACTTTCGCCTCTTGGGCCACAATAACAAGAATGAGCACTTTCCAGTTATCCACTATGTATGTTTGACAATGATGATGGTCTAGGAGTACTGTTGAATATGCTCTTTCATAATAGAAAGATACGAGCCGCGTGAGAGAAAGAGGTGGTCACCATGATAAAGCAGGAGAAAATGACCGTTGAAGAATCGCTGAGATTCATTGCAGTGGTCTACAATGGAGGCCTACCCAACAATCAAGTAGTCCGAACGTTACCGCACGAGATATTTGCGGTTACATTCGTTCCACCGAAGTGCGTGCACTGCGAAAACGATAAACGGCAACTTCTTTTTGGGTACATTATTGCTGAAGGCAAAGAAGTGCTGATCTCTATCTGCGAAGACGCCACGTGTGCGCATTTCCAATTCCCACGTCTCCCAGTAGTCTTAAACAGCCTACTATACAAAGGAGGGCACATGGAGAAGAGGACATGGACCGTAAAGTGAAAAATAGTCGCGGCTCGTAACCAAGACGCCAGAACATAATAATTCATTCTGGCGTTTTTTATATCAATCGTTTTTGCAAATCTCCGGGCGATTCCTTACCGATATGCCGATAACCAGATTCAGTGACCACGCGGCCGCGCGAGGTGCGCGCCAAAAACCCTAGCTGCATTAAAAACGGCTCATAGACGTCTTCAATGGTGGCACGGTCTTCGGCAACGGACTGCGCTATTGTCGTGACACCAACGGGCCCACCGCCAAATTTTTCAACAATCGTGCGAAGGATTTTTCGGTCAAGGTCATCAAGTCCTCGCTCATCTATTTCCAGGCGCGCCAAGGCGTCCTGCGCCACGGCAGCGGTTACAGCGCCGCCATGCTTCATTTCTGCGAAGTCGCGCACGCGTTTGAGTAAACGGTTTGCGATGCGCGGCGTTTTTCTCGAGCGTTTGGCGATCTCCTCGGAAGCGCCTGAGCCGAGCGAGATACCAAGAATATGGCTCGACCGATCCAGAATCTGCTCAATGTCGGCATCATCGTAAAAATCGATTCTATAGGTCATACCGAACCGGTCGCGCAGTGGCGACGACAGTAAGCTCGGTTTGGTTGTTGCACCAACCAGCGTGAAATGCGGCAGGTCGAGTCGTACAGTATCCGCGGCCGGGCCTTTGCCGGTGATAATATCGAGCGAGTATTCTTCCATAGCGGGGTACAGCACCTCTTCGATAAGACGATTCAGACGGTGGATTTCGTCGATAAACAAGATGTCGCCGTCCTCCAAGTTTGTCAGGATGGCGCCTAGATCGCCGGCGCGTTCTATAGCCGGGCCGCTCGTGACACGAATGCTTTTACCCATCTCATGGGCGATGATATGGGCGAGCGTTGTTTTGCCTATTCCTGGGGGGCCATAAAACAACACGTGCTCAAGTGATTGCTTCCGTTTCTTTGCTGCGCCAACAAAAATACGCAAATTTTCTTTGAGTTTGCTTTGACCGACAAATTCGTTCAGGCTGCTTGGCCGAAGCGTCACATCTAAAACGGTATCTTCCTGACCTTCATTGCCAAGGACAATTCGTTCGGGTTTTAGGTTGTTTTGGGCTGACATGTGTTTTGTATGCAGTCGCATGACGTTGGTTGGCTATCGCAACGATACAATGTAATACAGTAAGGCTGCGCAGCGTCGCAGTTCAAGCGGCGCTCCCACTCTGCCTGTAAATCCTTCTGAATGCATGTTTTTGATCCGCCATTCTCGCATGAACAACAACTTTCATTGACAAGGACACAGTCCGCGTCCGTCGCACATGCCGTAAACTGTGTGGACGTGTTTCCGTTGGTGTTCGTTGTCGTTGATTGCTGGGTTGGCGACTGCAAAAGAAAAAATCCAAGAATCCCCGTACCAATAAGGCCAAAGGTGATAAGAATAATCAATAAACCTTTATGCATACGTTTACTTGAGGCTCAGTCTCGATGCAAGCTCAACAAGGAAGCGAACGCCCGTGCCAGTCGCGCCCTTCGCAAGATTCTGGCCATCTACGGATGTCATCGTTGGCGCGATGTCGAGATGCGCCCATACGTACTTGCCGACGAATTGCTTGAGAAACATCGCGCCGGTAATCGCGCCACCGTATCGTGTCTTGCCAGTATTAGACACGTCGCCGAATGTTCCCTTTACCTCGTCCTCGTATTCTTCCCACAAAGGTAATCGCCACAGATAGTCGCCACTCGTCTCACCGGTTTCCTGGCACAGGCTGGCGAAGCGCTCATCGGATGTGAGCAACGCGGCCGCGTGCTGCCCAAGCGCGACCATTGCCGCGCCAGTCAGGGTTGCGAGGTCAACGACGTGCGAGGGTTTGTATCGATTTGCATAGGTCAAGGCGTCGGCGAGAATAACCCGGCCTTCCGCGTCGGTGTTTTTCACTTCAATTGTCTTGCCGGACATGGATCGTAACAGGTCACCAGGCCGATAACCCGACCCTGAGGGCATATTTTCCACTGCTGGCACCAGTCCAATGACATTCACGCGGAGTCGGAGCTTCGCAATGGCTTCGAGCGCACCGATCACTGCTGCTCCACCGCTCATATCCATGTGCATATCGAGCATGGAGTTCTCCGGCTTAATATTCAGACCTCCTGTATCAAAGGTTACGCCCTTGCCGACGAATATGATGGGTGATTGTGACCCGCCATGGCGATATTCCATGATAATGAACCGCGCTTGTTCCACGCTGCCGCGTGCCACGCCGAGAATGGCGCCCATTTTTAGACGTTTCATCTCCGCTGGGCCAAGTACTTTGATGCGAAAGCCCGCTGCCTTGCCCGTCTTGAGTGCGTCCTCGGCGAGCAAGCGGGGCGTCATGTCGCCGCCAGGCGTATTCGCAAGGTCACGACAATGATTAACCGCACTGGCAATCACTGCTCCCATCTTCACCGCGCTTTGAGCTTTACGGTCTTTATGGAGGTGATCGGACAATATGCGAACACGACGAACGTCCGGCCAACCGTGCTTTGGCAGTTCTTTATAGCTTCGAAAATCGTATTGCGCCATCAGGAGAGCTTCGACAAAGGACTGTACGGCGCGAGCTTGCTCTGCGCTCGCCGGAACCATTGGATCGAATGGAACCGCGATTTCTTGTTGCTTGTTTTTGTTTGCGAGCGCGACGAGTTTACGGCTGATGAGAATAAACCGTCGCGTGGTCCAATCTTTCTTTTGGCCAAGACCAATAAGAACAACAGCTTCGGGTCGCTTGCTACGCAGAAAAATGTCGTGCGATTCCCCGAGCTTTCCGGTGAAATGATGGCCAAGCGACCGTTTGACCGCAAGACGAGCGTCTCGGTCAAGAATCTGCCATGCGCTTGCTTGTTCAGGCTTTTCTTTTTCAAACAATGGAAAAAAAAGACTGCCAGCGTCTACGCGTTTCTTCAATTGTTCCAATATGACGGTCATAGCGTGCCATCATCGTACCATTCCTCTTAACCCTTGACAAGATAATTATTGTATGATACGATGTCTTGTTCGACAAAAATACAAATAAAAAACGCCCTTGAAATGAACTCCGAGGCGTTTTGTTTGTAAACCTGCAGTTCCGCCACTGCTTACGCTGCGGCGGACAGGCACGACAAACCCACCCACCATTTCTTTAAAAACAACCCTTTCAATTACCTGCAGTCACGACAAGCATGGGCGTTATTCCGAGGACGATTCAGGCTCATCCCTTAACCGTACCTTAGAATAACTCTCTTGACTGCAGATATTGCGAGGGTTTGGTGCTGACGAAAATTGAGAAATGGTGGGTGAGCAGATTTCTGGACAAAACGTATTTTTTTCTCTATCCTTGCAATAGCGATCTTTGACATCAACCAATAACAAAGGAGGAAACCCAATAGAAACTAACGTACGCAGATTACGTTGAAATTCTGACAATCTTTAGCTACACGAAGAAAACTCAAAACCAATAAATGAGGAGGGAGTTATGCTGGATTTCATGCTGAATCCAATTGCGCAACTATTTGCTTTAACCATTGCATTTCTTGCTTGGGCCGTACCTGCAAGGTTCCCAAAAGCCACGGGCCCAGTTTACACCGCATTAACATTCGTGCCACTCTGCCTCGCCGTCTTCTTCTGGGGACGCTCATACGAACGCACTGGTAGTATGTTTGATTTTCATGCATTCAGCGCCCTAAGAATGCTTGACCCCCACTTGCTATCAGGCTTATTCTTCTTAGGACTAGCCGGCGCTTGCTATCTCTTAGCGTATAAGTTTCCACGCGTTGTCCCGAATCGGACTGTTCCATTTACTATTGCGTTTATATTTCTATTTTTTTCATTTTCCGATCTCGGCATGCTTGTAAAACAACTATTCGGAAAATAAGGAGGCACGTTCTCTTAAGTATAATAAATCCAGCTTTCAAAAAGAAGCTGGATTTCTTTATTCGTTAATTTACCTGATCCTCGGAAAGTTTTTCAACACCGACGAGGCATACCGCTTGCCAGGGTTTATAGTGGCTGGTGAATGTTTGCACATTCTGATGGCCATCGCTGTACGTTACCGTATACGTAAACTCCGCGTCAGAACCGACGTGCGCTTTTTCTACACACTTTTGCGTGCCGACCGGTATGTCCGTTGATTCAATGTATTTCGTCGGCCCGGGTTGCACCGCATTATACACCCGAGGTGTTGTTGTTTCGGCTGTACGGCCATCTTTTGTGCCATAGAATCGAAAGATCAAGTCGTCGGCTTTGATTTCCGTTTGGAACAAAATATAATGGCCCGTGTCGTTCAAAAACTTAAAGTCCGGCGCGGGATCGTAGATCGTTGCGTCCATCCCAACCGGTGGTTCATAATACGAAACGCGATACGAGTGGTTCCTGCGCGCGACAATGGGCATACCGGCGTTGAGCGCGACGCGGAACGACGTCGTACCGATTTGGCAAAGGCCGCCGCCATACTCCGGAATTGTTCGGTTGCCTTTGATAACGAGTTCCGGCAAATAACCGGTTGATGCCTCAATTTTTCCGAGCGCTTTCAGCAGCGAGAATTCCTCGCCGGGTTTTATGAGAATCCCGTTCAGGGAATTTGCGCCGACCGCGATGTTATGGCGACGATTTTTCGGACTGCCCTTGAAATTCGTTTGTCCGACGCCGATAAGCTCGCGGATGCCGAGGTCGTTCGTGTCGCCGGCGTTTGTTGCTGGATCATCACGCTTCACAATAAGATCAATTTCCTTAATGCCCACTTGGCGGATTTTCTCGTTGACCAACTGACTCGTTTCATTGATATCGACAGTAAGGCCCGACGTTGGAAGCTGGAAGCTCGCCACGCGACTGTCTACGACTTCGAATTTTACTTCCTTTTTCTCGACATTCACCTCTTGGGCGATCGCTTTGAGAAATGCTTGCAACGGTTCCTCGGCAAACCCGGCGATGAGGCGCGGCGGGTCGCCGGCGTACCGAAACCCCAGCCACGAACGCACATTCTCCAAGGTAATCTCCCACATTTTGTCTTCGTAATGAATAGTGTAGGGTGCTTGTTTCAGTATTGTTTTCGCAACTTCAAGATGCCGCTGTGCGTCGGCGGCGAAGATGGTCGGGGTGTCTTGTTCAAGTACCAACACATATGGAGTGTTAACGAAACTGACAAGATTTTTAATCGCATCAGATACAATCGCGTCATAATTGAACGCGACTCCGTATCTTTCCGGCGTGAGAGATATTGTGTTGTTGTCGTCATGGACTATGAGCTGGCTGTTGACCGCATGCTGTTCATACTGGCCTACCTCATGCTGGATTGCTTCGGCAAGACGCTGCGTGTCCACTTGCACGATTGCCGGCATCTGCGCTCCGGCCAACGATGCCATCAACGAATCGAATGCGTCGCGACGTTCAACGAATTCTTGCAATGTTTGCATTGTTGCGTCAACATCATAGGAAAAGATTCGGACCGAGAGTTCCGGGTTCGCGGGATCTTCGTCGGTCGAAGGAACGGTAAATGTTTTTCCCTGGTAGGAAAACACGAGCCCATGGTTCACGATCTCATTCATGCGCTTCTCGATTGCGCTGCGCGCATCATCGTATCCCATGCCTGCGAGCTTTACATCTCCCATGACCACGCCCGGAGGGATTCGACCTGCATACACTGCATGCAGCCCTAATGCAAAACCAAGAACGAGCAAACCCAAGAGAAAAACAACGCCGCCCGCGATGAGCGGACCTCGCGGATGATGGACTTCAGGTGTTTTCTTTTTTCTTGGCATAATTACTTTGACTCGAGCAGCTGGTTGATCAGTGTCTTCGCGATCAATTCGCGCTCGGCCTGTTCCGTTTGCTCGGTTGAGAGGACCAGTCGCACGGTTGCGCCCTCCATGAGGTTTTCTGGCAGGTTTTTAATTGGCCAACGGAATTCAAGCTTGCCCTCGGTTTCCAAAATTGCAAAGGAACCATCGTAGCGAACAAACCGCACGTTGAGTGAGTACTGCCCCTCGCCAGTCATATTGTTTGCTATTCGTCTTCCTGTACTTTCACGACGCGCACCTTGCTGACCTTTTCGGCTTTCGGGAGCACAATCGTGAGCACGCCATTCTTCATATGCGCACGTACTTCGTCGGCTTTGATATCCACCGGAAGAATAATGGAGCGTGAGAATCCGCCCCAGTAACACTCACGATAATAGTATTGATCGTCGGATACTTCATCATCTACCTGTCTGACGCCGCGAATCGTTACCATGTCGTTATTAATGGCAATGTCAATATCTTCAGGTCGCACCCCAGCGATCGTTGATCGAATGACGATACTGTTTTTCGACTGGTACACGTCAACCGCAAGCTGGCCGGAGAAGTCCTCGTCCATCCAATCGCTTTCCTGTTGAACATCGCGGATCGGGTCTGGCGACTGCATGACATCATCAGCAATCTCTCTCGTCGCCGCGGTCGCATCAATGGTTATTTTCTTCTTTGGCATATTTTCTCTGTTCAAAGTTTTCCTCTCGGTCAAATATTTCCGGCTGTGCTAATAATTGCTGTTCGTAGTGTAGTTGTAATTTGTGTTTGACGAATTGTAGCTGCCGTTTTTAGCAATGACGAAGTAATAGATTGCGGCGTAGATAATACCCCCGACGACGACATAAATGAGAATCCACTGCCATAGCGGGCGCTTGCCATAGCCCTTCTTGGGAGTCTGATACTCCTGCGGCGGCGCTTGATTTTGTTGTGCTGGTTGGTTGTCCATATGTATAGAGGTTAATGTTTTAGACGCACTTACCCTGTGTGAAGTTTTCTTTTGACAAGTTTAACCACCTTATCGATCTCCCAATTGCTTTTTACAAGGAAGTCGTGCACGCCGTGTTTCAGCGCGTCAGCGACGCTTTTATAATCGGAGAGGTTCGTTAACATAATAACCGGTACGGTTTTGCCCCATGAATCTTCGCGAAGTTTCTTCAACACGCCCAGCCCGTCGAGTCTTGGCATGACAATGTCGAGCAATATCAAATCTGGGTGCTTTTGTTTTGCTATCTCTACGCCCTCCGCCCCATTCGCAGCACTTAACACATGGAACCCTTCCAGGGTAAAGACGTCAACCAATGCCTGAAGCAGTGAGACCTCGTCCTCCACGATCAATATTGACTTGCTCCCATTGTCCTTCATGTTATTATAATACCAAAGCTACAAGCAGTGGGCAACAGCTTGCTAGCCCGGAGAGATTATTTTTGTTCCAGTCTTTTTCTGCACGCCACGAAGCGGTAAGGTGAAGGTAAACGTTGTCCCAGAATTTTCTTTTGACTCGAACCAGATGCGGCCGCCTGATTGTTCAACCACCGCTTTTGCGATATAAAGGCCAAGCCCGGTGCCGTGTGGCTCGAGTTGCATAACATTTTCAGCACGATAAAGCTTGGAAAAAATCTTTGGCTGGTCCTCGACCGGTATGCCGACTCCCGTATCTCGGACGCTAACCTTAATGTTTGCGGCGTCGCGCGCCACGGTAATGAAAATTTGACCGCGCTGCTTGGTATATTTTATGGCATTCGTGATGAGATTGTGAATGACGACACGCGTGAGTTCAGGGTCGACCTGTAGTTTCGGAAGGTCCGCTGCTACTCGCGTTCGCATGCGCAGTTGTTGCGTATCAATCAGTGGCTGGAGTTCTCGTAAAATGCCGTCAACAAGTTTTTTTACGTCAACGGGTTTTGGCTCGATTCGAAGACTGCCTGCCTCAATTCGAGAAACATTCAAGAGCGCATCCACAAGATTAACCATTTGTCGGCCCGCCTCTTCAACCGCAGTGACGTATTTTTCTTGTTGAGGGCTTAATTTTCCGGCATACCGTTTTAAAATATCCGCTGACCAACGAATAATGGTCAAGGGGGTTCGCAACTGATGCGACGCTAAGCTCACAAATTCACTCTTCGCTCGGTCGATATCCTGTTCGCGGGTGATATCACGAAAAACATTGATGGAGCCAATCACGCGGCCCCGGCTCATGAATGGACTGACGGTAATTGCGACAGGAAATCTTGTCCCATCGCGGCGGACGTAATAATACGGATTCACGCCTACGCCCGTCATAATCGTTTCGTGCATCTTGAACGCTTTTGATAATGGCCGCTCAGTATTTGGAATACGCTGGCCAGATTCATCTTGGGCTGGTAACACGTCGGGTAAGTATTTTCCCATCGCTTCCTGACTGGTCCAACCCATCATGCTTTCAAAGGCCTGATTGGCCATGGTTATTATCCCGCGTTCATCAACAACAACCAAGCCTTCACCCATCCCGAGCAGTATTGCCCGATCCCGCGCTTGTTCTGTGCGGAGTCGAGTTGTTAATTCTCGTAATTCACCAACCTTGCCCGTTAACTGTCGGTTGAGCTCTTGTAGCTCGCCAACTTTTTCACGTACGGCTTCGATCATCACTTGGACACCTGCATAGAGCGTCGTGAACTCATCGTCTTCTTTTGGCAATTGGACGTCTTGTGAAAAATCGCCGATCGAAGCTCTCGTGAATAAATGCTCTAAGCCAGCCAATCTGCGAACGACATAGCTACGATATTCCTCTGCGGGCAGTTGCTTTGACTGCGGGGCCATAGTATTAAACCTCTCGTAGCCATGCGAATGCCTCGTCTTGGGTGTCGAACGAACGAGAGTTCGGATGACCAATTGCTTTGAGAAAGTAGTTGCCCAAGTATTTGATGAATCGACTGCCTCCACACAGTGCGATGGCATCTATCTTCATCTTTCGTACGGTTTCCAACCCTGCTTTACGCGCACCGATCGTTTGCGTGGTAACACCGCCAATATTATTCAAAAGTTTTACTGGCTTTCCAGCTTTCCTCAACTCCTTTGCTATCTCTTCGATTTTTACAAAATTGCGATGTATGGTTTCGTAGGTCTGGGGTCCATGATATTCTACATAGATAATATCTTCGTCCCCAAGATAAATCTTGTTCTCCTGGACTTCAGCGTTTGTTTTGTTATTGGCGTTCACATCGTTGGGCATATGTTTTTTGTTGGGAGACACAGTCAGTATAATAAAAGGAACTGTCTAGCACAAGTAAAAAATCCCGACTCCTTTTGCAACGACATGTAGTCGAGGATCTAAAAAACGGCGCAAGCGCCGTTTTCTAGGTACGCGGAATATTCCTTCTAAAATGTTCTGCTTTTTTCTTACTTCTTTGTAATGTTCAGGTATTGTTAACCGTGCAGTTTGCACACTGCCTTCTTTAGTTGCCTATCGACTGTTTGAGTTTTCCTGGTGAGCGTTCACGTTTGAGTGGAAAGAAGATGGATCGTTTTCCGTATTTGTTTCGGTTGGTTCCTCTGTATTTGTGTGGGGGGAAGTATCGCGTTCCTGATCAAGATCTTCTAATTTTTGCCGAACTTGTTCTAATCGTTCCTGCGCTTGTTCATTATCCTTTGATTCCATATTCTCAATGACATCATCCAGCGTATCTTGCGCTTGATTTAACGCCGTGTCCGCCTCGTTTTCCGCGGTGTCAATATCTTCTTCGTCCGTATCCTCCCCAGATTGGAGCTCCTGGAGTTCGCGCAAGCGTTCCTCGGCAATTTCCGCCTGTGTTCGAGCTCTAGCGACATCGGATAAGCTTAAATTGAGCTGGACACGTTCGACAGCGCGATCGATGCCAAAAAGCGAGTCACCGGGTTTCGCTGCGTCAGCTGCTATCACCGTGCCTCCGGTGAGCGCAATAAGCGCCATGATAATAAGCACTAAGGTCATAGGTCGAAGTTTAAGAGTTAATATCCCCATGATTGGGTGCTTCTTATACCGAACGGGGTCGCTCTTTGTTACGGTGTGGTTTGTTTGCAACACAACAGAGCGTATATTCATTCTTGAATCTGGATTGAGGGTATGCGTTCCGGACTTGCGAATGGCTGCAATCAGTTCCTCGCTTTTTTTTACTTGTGGGCGAAATAAGGTCATACGTTATTTATTAATGATGTTCGTTTAATAATTTGCGAAGGGCGTTGAGCGCACGGTGCTGTAAGACGCGTACATGCACTTCCGAAATATTCATGCTATAGGCTACTTCTCGATAGGAAAAATCCTCACGAAACCGCAAATGGAGTATTGTCTGATAGCGCTCTGGGAGTTTTGCAAATGCGCTATCAATGTTGCGTGGCAAGCTGATTTCGCCCGGAGGATCAACGATTAATGATGGATGATTCTGCAACGATTCATCGATAGAGAGGGGTGGCGGATTTTTTCGATACTCGTCAATCAGGCGAAAGCGTGCGATTTGAAATAGCCATGTAGAAAATTTTGCTTCCTGTCTCTTATACCGTTTCAAGGCCTGAATCATTTCAAGAAAAACCGTTTGTGTAAGGTCTTCGGCGGTTTTAGTATCCGAGATGCGTACCCGAAAAAATCGAAAAATCCTATCACTGAACAGTTCAAAGAGCTTTGCCACGCTGTCTGCGTCACCTCCTTGTGCGGAAGCAACAATGGCCTGAATATCGTCTTCAGATATCATTTATTATTAAACCGTTAAAAAACAAAAAACGTTTCAGAAAGGATTCATGTGCCCACTATAATGAAGTAAGACTGGCTGGTAGCACGAACGGGATTCCTCCTTGCCCAGGCTACAGAAGAACGTCAGGGGAGGACTTATGTCTTTAACCACGTCTCGGCAGATTGATGGTCATTGAAGTACCGAACATGGTGGCCGTGGCCAGAACCTGTGATAATGAAGTTCACGACATACTTCAGGAATCGGTTGGCACCAAAGATGGCGATTTTGCGGAACGGTATGGTATCCATAATATCCTTAGCCAGTGCACGCGAGGCGCCCGTCTGCTTTCCAATCCTTCGAAGATCAGTCAGGATGTTAACTGTCTTGCCCCTGGCACTGAGTGTCTTGGCCAACACTGCCAACTCCTGCTTCGTACTGGTGACCACATCGGGGGTCTGATCTCCGATGGAGTGAACCTCAATAAATCCCTGCTGGTTAAGAAAGACTTTATTGGACATAGAGTCCTAAAATTTACCCTTGCGGCCAACGTTTTTCCTCATTACCGCCACCTGGATTTGGTCCTGACAGCGCCAACCAGTCATCCTGGGTCTTGTCTAGGACCAGGTCGGCGGACGTTCCCCGGCACACCGCAGAAACAACTAATATCGGCCAACAAAAAGTTTCTCCATTCCCGTAGAGATCTTTTCTGAAGTCGGCCTATGTGTGTTTCTTTTTGAGTCGGTCTACTTCTTCAAGTGTAAACTTGTTCAACGCAATAATCTTGGCTTGGGGGCGGTAGATCGGCGGCAGCGTGTTGCGTACCTCATCTTTATCTTTCGCTTCAAAAATAATCCACGCACAGTGTACCCCATCCTCACAGCCGAAATCAGCGTTCGTCAGAAAATGTGATCCTCGTTCAAGCAGCAGTCTCGCCGCTCGATCACACTCACCCACCGTGTCTTCGTGTTGAACCTCAACAAGATATCTTGGCATACGAAAATTAGTTTATCATAAGTGGCTACTCTTCGTCTATCCTGACTTTTCAAGCTGCTGTAACTAGGCTATTAGGACGACGCGCGGGGAATTGTCCTCCATCGGAGGATGACCCGCTGGGTCAAAAAGCTGATACGATGTTTGGTACCGCCACCGGGATTTGAACCCGGGTTACCAGGATGAAAACCTGGCGTCCTAGACCGGCCTAGACGATGGCGGCGAAAATGACTAAACTGAAACTGTTGAATCATTCAACAGTTTCACCCCGAACGCAGTGAGGGGTCTGTTAGGTCAGCCCATGAGATCCCTCGCTTTGCTCGGGATGAGAGCGTTTCATAATTATTCAACGCTCTCAAACTTACAGTGCGATTGTAACTGAAAATTGGCTGTTAGTCAACATAAAATGAAGCTTCTTGCTATTGAAACGTCGTGTGATGAAACCGCGGTAAGCGTTGTAGAGCGAACCGGCGACCATTTTGTTGCGCGTAGCCATCTGTCCGCAACACAGATTCCGACTCACCGAAAGCATGGCGGCGTCGTGCCGGAAGTTGCCGGCCGCGAGCACGCGATAACAATTATACCTACGATTGCCTTTGCGATGCAAAAGGCAAAGGTGGCGCACAACAACATTGATGCTATCGCAGTTACTGCCGGCCCGGGACTTATGACTGCCCTGGTGGTGGGCGTCGAAACGGCCAAGGCGCTAGCGTTCGGGTGGAACAAACCCCTGATAGCTGTCAATCATATCGAGGGGCATATTTTCTCGACATGGCCAGTGAAGGGTCCTGGCTTTCGCAACGTAAGTCTGCCAAAATTTCCGGCGCTGGCTTTAATCGTGTCTGGCGGACACACGGAGCTCTTGCATGTGCACGGGTGGAACAAATACAAACTCCTTGGATCCACGCGCGACGACGCCGCTGGCGAAGTGTTTGATAAGGTTGCCAAGATGCTCAAGCTCCCATACCCCGGCGGACCAATAATACAAAAACTCGCAAAGCACGGCAACTCGACCGCATTGCGTTTTCCCCGGCCAATGATTGACAAGCCGAATCTCGAGTTCAGCTTCGCTGGGCTCAAAACATCGGTACTCTACTTTTTACAAAACAATAAACAATACGCCATAAGCAATAAGCGTTTTCTGGCTGACCTCTGTGCGTCGTTTCAACAAGCCGTGGTTGACGTCCTCGTCGCCAAGACCCTTCGCGCTGCGCAACGAGAAAAAGTGCGCTCCGTGCTGCTTGCTGGTGGCGTGGCCGCAAACGACTTACTCCGAACGACGCTCAAGACGAACATGTCTAAACTCAATCGCTCAATCACGCTCCATGTTGCGCCTCTGCCGTTATGCACGGACAACGCAACAATGATTGCGATGGCCGGTTCATTCGCTTACAAACCGAAAAGGTTCGCACGACTCGAAACCTTAAGCGCGGATCCGAATTGGGAGATTGGACGGTAACTCGTAACCTGTAGCTGGTAGCTTGTAGCATGAATGTGTGTCAATGTTCGTACTACCGGTTACGGGTAACGGATTACATGTTACAATAGTGGCATGGATCTTGAAAAAGCCTACAATCCAAAGGCAGTGGAGCAGAATATTTACGAACGCTGGGAATCGTCCGGTTTTTTTAATCCTGATAAACTACCTGGCAAACGGAAAAAGTCCTTTTCCATAAGCATGCCGCCACCAAACGTGACTGGCGATTTGCATCTGGGGCACGCCACGGGTTTGACCATTGAAGACATTATGACGCGATGGCATAGGATGACGGGCGATAAAACACTATTTCTGCCGGGCACGGACCATGCTGGGATCTCGACACAAATCATGGTAGAGAAGATGATCGCAAAAGAGGGAATGAATCGTCACAAACTTGGGAGGCAACAATTCCTGGAAAAAGTCTGGGAATGGAAGGAGCAATACGGATCCCATATTACAAAACAAATCCGCCAACTTGGCGCATCGTGCGACTGGTCGCGTGAACATTTCACCATGGATCCGAAATTAACGAAGGCCGTGCAGACCGCATTTATCAAACTCTACAACGATGGATTAATTTATCGCGGCAATCGGATCATCCACTGGTGTCCGCATGACCGTACGGCGCTTTCTGATTTGGAAGTAAAGCACCAAGAAGAACAAGGTAAGATGTACTTCCTTCGCTACCCGCTCTTTGGCACAACGAAATATCTTACCGTTGCGACAACGCGTCCGGAAACTATGCTCGGCGATGAGGCGGTTGCGGTCAACCCGCATGACAAGCGCTACAGCCATCTTGTCGGCCAGAAAGTTCTCTTGCCTATCAAGGAAAAAGAAATACCCATTATTGCCGACGAACAGGTGGATATGAACTTTGGGACTGGCGCAGTAAAAGTAACACCTGGCCACGACCCGCTCGACTATGAAATTGGCGTAAGGCACAAATTACCGATCACGTCGGTCATTGGCTTTGACGGCAAAATGACCAAAGAAGCAGGCGAATTCTTCGGCCAAAGCATAAAGGCCTGCAGAGAAAACATACTCCGCCAGCTGAAGGAGGGGGAATTTGTTGAAAAAGAACAGCCATATGTTCATAATGTCGAACGATGCGATCGGTGCGGTGCGGTGGTTGAACCGCTTGTCTCCTTGCAATGGTTCGTGAAAATGAAGCCACTTGCCGAACGCGCGATCAAGGCGGTCAGAAAAAAGAAAATACGCATCATCCCAGAGCGATTCGAAAAAGTATACTTTCACTGGATGGAGAATATTCGCGACTGGTGCATCTCGCGCCAACTGTGGTGGGGCCACCAAATTCCAATTTGGTATTGCAAAAAACCGCTGCACAATTGTAAACCAATTGCCTCTGCGGAAAAACCGACTCAATGCCCACGCTGCAAGACCCATGAATTTATCCAAGACGAGGACACCCTAGATACGTGGTTTTCGTCCGGGCTCTGGACATTTTCCACGCTCGGCTGGCCGGAAAAAACCAAGGACCTGAAAATATTCCACCCGACGTCGGTTATGGAAACAGGGTGGGACATTCTCTTTTTCTGGGTGAGCCGCATGATCATGATGAGTTTATATCTTCTTAAAGAGGTACCGTTCCGTACCGTGTATCTCCACGGCCTCGTTCTCGACAAGGACGGAAAAAAGATGTCGAAATCCAAAGGCACGGGCATTGACCCGATCCCTATGACGGAAAAATACGGAACGGACGCGATACGCCTCTCTCTCGTGCTCGGTACAAAACCGGGTCAGGACTTTCGACTCTTCGAAGAAAAAATCGCGGGCTACCGCAATTTCATTAATAAACTCTGGAACGTCGCCCGTTTCGTAGTAAGCAAAGACCAAGGACGGGCGGAAAGAGCGCCGTCAGTTCATACGCTTGCCGACAAGTGGATCATGAGCCGGCTGCAAACTGTAGTTCGAGAATTGACTGAAGATCTTGAGCGTTTTCGCTTCTCGGAAGCGGGCACGCGCATCTATGAATTTCTCTGGCACGAATTTGCTGACTGGTACGTTGAGATTTCGAAGTCTGAACAGAACTTTGGGCTGGCGCTCCATGCGCTCAAAACCGTTCTGACGCTCCTGCATCCATTTGCTCCGTACGTCACGGAGGAGCTTTGGTCGCGGCTGGGGAACGTACAGGATAGTACACTGCTCTTAATTCAACCCTGGCCAAAGTCCGAAAAAAAACTACTTGATGAAAAATCAGAGGAACAAATGGCGATCTTGCAGGCATTGATTGTTCGCGTGCGCAACGACCGCAAAGAACGTAACCTTAGTAAAGAGACGAGTGTGTCACTTACCGTTTGGGGCAAAAACGCTGGATTAGTGCAACAAAACGGTTCGTGGATAAAGACTATGGCGCGCCTCCAGGGCCTTCAGATAGTCAACAATACTGATCTGAAGCCGGACGGTTCCTTGGAGGAATTGCAGTATGCGATCATTACCAATCAATAATATGCCCGCGCATAAACAATATGAGGTGCCGCGGCCGGAGCACATTACTCTCTCACGAGAAGAGTATGATCGTTGGGTGAAGGAGTTTGAACAAAAATATGGCGACGTGCTCGAACGTCTCACCGGCGAAGAGGCGGAGCGAATGAAGCAGAAAAAAATGATGTGGCGGGGTATGGCCGGCGAATCCATTGAGAACTTGATAGGCGATTCATCACCCATCCGGCTGGAATCAGAGTGGCCGAACGCAACGATTGATCCGGATCGTGCTATTTCCTATTACGAAGAACAGTCTGACTTCCCTGCCAACACGGCGCTGGGTTTTTTTCCGGGCGAAGGCCGCATGCGCGTTACGCCGGCGAAGTCAAAAATGACAGCCGAAGACGTACCTGAAGGCGCGCTCGAATATCAAGAAGGGAATTTCATTCTCAGCGGCGACATTTCCCCTAAAGACGCTCGGCTGCTCCTGCTGCGTGTTCACGGCGATCAACCCGGCGAGGTGGGGGAAGAGCAGCTCTATAAAATACATTACGAAAAGCTTCAAGAGGGAAAACAAAAGGCCGCTTGATTTGCACGCGGTCTTTTATCCGTGAGGTCTATTCGGTTACTTTAAACACTTCCTGGACGGTCGTTACGCCGGCAATCGCTTTCAGGATGCCGTCTTGGACCATCGTCAACATCCCTTTTTTGACAGCAAGGCCCTGCAGTTCATGCTCGGATATTTGTCCTGCGAGAATCATTTTTTCCACGTCTTCGTCAACCACAAATACTTCAAAAACGCCGATTCTGCCTCGGTATCCGATTTCACTGCATATTCGACAGCCTTTCCCTTCGTAAAACTTTAATGGTTTAGATTCGGCCTCTTTTTTTGCGTGTTCCGGCATCGATGCAATAACCTCTTGCACGCGGGATGACTGTTCTTTATCTATTTTTTTCTCAACCTTACAGTGCTCGCATATCTTTCTGACAAGCCGCTGGCCGATAATAACATTGAGTGCGGGTGCGAGCAGAAAGGGTTTGACTTGCATCGAGAGCAGGCGAGGGATTGTTCCTGCCGCGCTGTTGGTATGCATGGTCGAAAGCAGTAGGTGTCCGGTGAGCGCTGCCTGGATCGCGATTTCGGCTGTTTCCGGATCGCGCACTTCGCCGACCATCACGACGTCCGGATCCTGACGAAGTATGGAACGTAGTCCTTTTGCAAAATTATAGCCGCGACTTGTGTCCACCTGACTTTGATTGATTCCTTTAATTTTGTATTCGACGGGGTTTTCCAGAGTTATGATTTTTGTTTCCGGGCTGTTGAGTTTATTGAGTAGCGCGTAGAGCGTTGTCGTTTTTCCGCATCCGGTTGGCCCCGTTGCAAGGATCATTCCGTTCGGACGTTTTAACTCGCGCTCGAGAAGAAGATGCGCTTCGCCCTGTATGCCAAGATCATCATATGTTAAGCGTGCGGACGACGACATGAGTAACCGCATCACAACGCTTTCGCCATACGCAGTTGGCACCGATGAAACGCGGACGTCGATTTCTTCCTTAGGTAACGTAATGGTGAAGCGACCATCTTGAGGCACGTCCGATATATTAATTTTCAAATGGGCGAGTAATTTTATCCGGCTAATAATTTTAGGCCACTGGTCATGCGGCATGCTAGCGACGTCATGGAGAACGCCGTCAATGCGGTAGCGAACCTTCACGTCGTCTTGCTCGGCCTCGATGTGAATGTCGGACGCTCGTGATTGTACCGCGCCGGCGATGATGACGGTCATCACGTCCGATAAAGAGACACGTGACACGCTATCGGCTATGTCGCGAAAGTTACCGATCTTCGCCTGGTGCTTCTGCAAGTCAGCGGCGCTTATTGCAACACCGCCGATCTGCTGCATATGTTTTGGCAAACGTGCATAATTTTTCAGCGCATGCTCTAAACTGTGTTCGGAAATATAATACAGCGCGCCATTCACATGCTCACGCTCAACCAGTTCATGCAGTAACGCAACAACGTCCGGGTTTTCCGGATCTATGGTGCCGAGCCGGAGCTCATTGCCACTGTGCAAAAACGCTACCGTTCTACACTTTCGAGCTTGCTCTTCCGAAATCAAGGAAAGAGTTTCCGGCGCTATGGGAAACCCTTTCAGATCGATATAACCGATACCAAGTTCGTTTGCACGATCTCGCGCAATTCGCTCTTTTTCGCGAATCTCGATATCTTGCATCTTTTCTTTGAATTTCTGCTGTTGCTCTTCGGACGCAACCGCTGGCTTGCTTGCGTGGTTTTCACCCATGAGATCGGCAATTCCCTGATCGGTTGTTGGATGGATTGTGTCCTCGTTTTTGGCCATATTCTGCATGCAGTATATCAAATGAACCTTAACACGTATAGAAAAAGCGCTACGCGTGATTATTGCGCAGCGCCTGACACATTATGCGGAAAACTGATCCTCGCAAGCCGATGCAAGAGGTATGTACTGTGTCTCGGCCTTACCTAATTGTTCCACAAGGAATAATTGATCTCCTTCCAAAACATCTGGAATGCTCATAATACCAAGGACGGCGTAACGGCAACCTTGGTCCGTGTAGTGCAATCCGTTCGCGCCGGCTTTTTGCATCAACGCGAGCGTTCTTTCTTTTGTTACCACGCTTCCTCCTGGTTTAATGTGCTTGATAATATTCCCGAACGCGCTGGATGATTGCATCCTGTGCTTGCTGCATGGTCGTGCCACGCAGCGTCATTCTGGCAAAGTTTTTTGTTCCTGTTGGTTTATAATCGCGGAAAAGGTGTAGGGCGTCAACCTTTTGTACGGTTGTTACGAGGACTCCAACCTCGCCTCCCGCTCGCTCCGAGAACAAGGCAATGACCTCTGCGGCTGGTGTGTTGATGATCAGTTCATCGATTACGCCTTCAAGGTCGCGCTCTGCGGCGCCGGATATTTCAAAATCCTGTCGCGTGACTTCGGTCCACACGAGTCGACCATCAAGATCGGTTCGCAGACGCGCGAGCGCACGTCCCCACAATTTGAGCGCGGCGATAGACTTCGTTTGATAAAGGTTGCGGATTATTTCATCGCGACGCGCGCCTTGCTCTATTAGGTGGCTCGCTATGGCAAGCGAGCGCGGGGTTACCGTCATGCTCTGGAAACTCTTCGTTTTGGATATGATGCCGGCAAGCAAATTCGTCGCAATATATTCATCGAGAACATTTTGTCCAAGACCTCGAATATGCTCAAAAAGAATTTCAGAAGTAGAGGTTGCGACCAGATCAATAATGTTAATTTGCCCAAAGTAGGTATTGGTCGGCTTATGGTCTACGTTGATGATTGGTGTTTGGTAAAAGAATTCCGCGTTTTCGTCAAACAGTTTGCCGAGCGACTCGAGCGTTTGCGCATCCAGAACGTAAACGAGGTCGTATTCGTAGTCTGTCGCCGACGTCGAAACGTCGCGCTGATCAAAGAACCCAGCTTTCGGCTTGATATAAATATGTAACTTATCTTCATGCATATCATAGCTCAATTCTTCAACCTTTGTGCGGTTCGTATCGAGCGTAATGACAAATTTGCGCAATGCCGTTAAATCGGATACGATCTCTTTACTCTTTGGAAGAAATTGATGGTGAGGCGGTAAAGAAAACTCCGCACAAACAACGCGGACTTTTTTTCCGATTTTCTGGAGTGCCGCATACAGCCCAAGGCCGGACGCAACCGCGTCTGTCGAGGGGTTTTGGGGCAATGCAATCAAAACATTGCGGCTTTTTCCGATTAATTCCGTGATGGCTTTTTTTGTTTGTTCATCTTCCATAATAAGAAAGCTTGCTACCTATGGCCAAATATAAGTTCACTAGTATAACGAGGCGGCGTTTTTGTGTCAACACCGCATCAACTTTGCCCGTAAAAGAGTCAGTAATACCCTCTCATCCATTTCCAGAAAGCCAGCGGCAAAATTGGTGTGGGGTCAATATTTGCTATAGTGTATAGGTTGCACTATGGAACAATACCTCTCGAAAAACCCGGCAGAGACAATGAAAATTGCTCTCACGTTAGCCAAGAAGCTTCGCGGTGGCGAAACGATTATTCTCAATGGTAACCTGGGGGTGGGCAAAACGGTCTTTGCCCGCGGGTTAGGTCGAGGGCTCAATGTGCGTAAAACTATAAAAAGCCCGACGTTTACCTACGTGAAAGTCTACCCCACACGAAAGGGCGGTGTGCGTTTTTTTATCCATGTAGACGTCTACCGACTGCAAAAACCATCGCAGAGCATACGGTTGGGGCTTCGCGACGTTGTCGGAAAAAGAGATTGCGTTGTTGTAATTGAATGGGGAAGGAATATTCGACCCGCTATTTCTCCGCGGCAGTTCATCAACGTCACTATGCGCAGTCGTCGCGACGACGTGAGAACGATTCTTGTTTCGCGGCGTTAATCCGCGAATGGGATTGCCGCGCCTTCTTTCACGGACTTCTGCTCGGTTTGTTCCTTCACTACGGCGTCCTCGATGATCATGCGGTCACGCGTAAGAGACACCACACGCTCGACTGGAACAATCAACTCACCCGAAAATAATTCTTGGAGCAACTTGGAGCTCTTGATGTGGTAACGAAGTATGCGATGCGTTCCTTCGTCAATGTCGTAGTCAACGACGTGACCAAGTTTCTGCCCGCTTTGCGTTTGAACTGGCAACTTACTCAAATCTTTTCGTCCTATGGTCATAGACTACGATAGAGCAATGGGCGTTTTTGTATCCGTTGGCTTCTTCATCTGACGAAACACCAAGTACTGCTGCCCAATCGTCAAGACGGTTGACACGACCCAGTATAAGCCAAGTCCGGCAGGAAATTGGTAGGTGATATAACCCGTGAGCAGTGGAAAAAGGTACGTCATTTGCTTGCTAACGCCTGCGGCGATGCTTTCGTCGCGCGCGCCTTTATCTTTCACTTGCGGCGTGCGTGCCATCAACATACGCGACTGCCAAAATTGAAGTCCCGCGGTCAGCAACGCGAGAATGATATTTTTACCTACGGACAAATCAATTATGCCAAAAAAAGTCGGTTGAATCGGCGTACTGACATAGAGGGCTCGAAGCGGTTCATACAAATGCTGCAATTGCTGATCAATCAAGATGTGTGTTCCAGGGTCAGTTTTTGCTATAGCAAGGAATACCTGATAAAGCGCGATCAAAATTGGTAATTGCAAAAGAAGTGGCAGGCATGACGATAGGGGGTTAACCTTCTGCTGTCGATAGAGCTGCATCATTTGTCGCCCGAGTTCTTCGCGGTTATCTTTGTATTTTTTCTGCAGCTCTTGTATCTTTGGTTGAATTTCCTGAAGTGCGCGCTGTTTTACAATGGATGTTTTACTGGGCAGGTAGAGCAGCAGTTTTATGATAATGGTCAGTAAGATGATGGCCAGTCCCAGATCGCCAACGTATCGATACAGCAAGACCAACCCATTAAAAATTGGTTCGAAGAGAATTAAATTAAAAATGTTTCCAATCATGATTGTACCGGATCGTACCCGCCGCGGGAGAATGGATTGCATCGCAAGACGCGGTAGAGCGCTTTCCCTGTTCCTCGAAACGGGCCATGGCGCGCAATGGCATCGTATGCATACTGTGAACACGTTGGCGTGTACCGACAATACCCGTGCGGGTGCCGATACGAAAAAATCCCGTGGTCAGGGGAAAGCGTGCGCTGATACGCGCGTATGGTCATCAGCAATACTTTGGTGAGAATTCGCATCGTCGTTATTTTACGTGAAGTATGTTTGCGCCTTGAAACAATTGCCGTATTTCTTTTTCTATGTCCTTTGTGTGGTGGCTGTGATTTCCAGGTCGGGCGATCAGCGCAACGTCGTATCCGGCCGTAAGCTGGGGAAGCATTTTTCGTACGACGGCGCGTATCCGCCGCTTCAGCAAGTTGCGTTTCACCGAACTTTTTTCTACTCGCTGACTCACCACGACAGCGACGCGCGTCGGCGCATTCGGACTTTTGCTCATGCGCATGGTGATTGCTGGTCCTTGCGCGCGGGCACCGGCTCGCAACACACGCCGAACGTCTCGCTCGCGGTGAAGCCTGTTGGGGCGAGAAAGCATTACGTTACACCGTTACTCGCTTGCGTCCTTTTCGGATGCGCCGTTTATGTACTTCGCGCCCGCTTTTCGTTTTTCTGCGCGCCCGGAAACCGTGCCTGCGTTGTCGTCTCCGTTTGTTCGGTTGGTATGTTCGTTTCGGCATATCGCAAGATTGTTCCTGTCCGTTGAGTGTATCATAAAGTGGCGCTATGGTCAATTTCCGGCTTGTCATTTTTACGTTATCCCCACGTCATCAACAGGTTATTCACAAAAGTTCTATTTTTTGATATTTTTTTTGTATGGTTTTTATGTTACGATACACGCTACTAGCTGAGAAAAGTTTTCTATTAACGTAGCACCATCCTATGACGAATGAACAGCTGTGGCAAGCTGCGTTGGGCGACTTGGAGCTCGGGATTTCAAAAGCGAATTTTACGACGTGGTTTAAAAACACGTTCGTTTTATCTCAGGAAGGGACGCAAGTTGTTGTTGGCGTGCCGAATGCCTTTACAAAGGCCTGGCTAGAAAACAAATATCACAAGGAAGTCATGAAAGCGCTTCAGCGCGTGACCAGCAACGCCGTTCAGTCGGTTGCGTACACTGTGAGCGCGCTCAAGCGTCCTGTTGAGACTGCTCAGCCCCAGGCTCAGGCTCGTCAGCGGTCATCTTCGGTTAAAGAAGCGCCACGAAAGGAGGCTTCGAACGGCTTTGGCCTTAACCCTCGCTACACATTCGAAAGTTTCGTTGTTGGAAAAGGCAATGAGCTTGCTCACGCCGCTTGTCTGACCGTTGCCCATAAACCTGGAGAGGTCTATAATCCTCTGTTTGTTTATGGTGGCGTCGGCCTTGGCAAAACCCACCTTATGCAGGCCATTGGTCACGAAATTCACCAAAAATTCCCGGATAAAACGGTTATCTACGTCACCTGCGAAAAGTTTACCAATGAATTCATTAAGTCAATCAGTGGTGGTATGGAGAACTTCAAGCGAGCGTATCGGACGGCCGATGTCCTTTTGGTGGATGACATCCAATTTCTTGCTGGCAAAGAAGGAACGCAAGAGGAGTTCTTTCACACATTTAATGCGCTTCACCAAAACAACAAACAAATTGTCGTTAGTTCCGATCGCCCGCCCAAAGCAATCCCCGCGCTCGAGAATAGACTTGTTTCTCGATTTGAGTGGGGTATGATTGCCGATATTGGTCAACCAGACCTGGAAACGCGGATTGCGATTTTACGTGCGAAGTGCAATGAAAAGGGGCTACGCTTATCAGATGAGATTTTAACCCACGTTGCTAATGTTATCTTAAGTAATGTGCGTGAACTTGAGGGCGCCCTTAATAGAATTGTGGCGTTTCATCAGCTGAACAACTCCCAACCAACGCTTGAATCCGTTCGGTCGGTATTGACGGGCCTTGAGGGCCGGCGCCGGGGCGCCTCTCTTTCGCCAAAACAAGTTATTACCGGTGTTGCGGCGTTTTTCGACATTTCCGTCGATGATTTACAGGGCAGTAGCAGAAAAAAAGAGCTTGTTGTCCCGCGTCAAATCGCTATGTATCTTATGCGGGAGGAGTTGAGTAGCTCCTACCCTTTAATTGGCCAGGAGCTTGGTCGTCGCGATCATACTACCGCGATGCACGCTTATGAAAAAATCAGGTCACTACTTGAACAAGACGAGAAGATGCGGCAAGATATAATGTTGATAAAACAAAAACTGTACACCTAGCTTGTGCGCGGCATGTTGATACCGCACCCGCAAACCGCGATATTTTGGGGACACCGAACGAATAAGTAACCTCCCCGTCGGACACAACCACCCTTTCTGTTTTTTCTCGCTCCGCGTCCCCACATTTTCTACACACAGCCACACACCATGGTAACACAAGTTATCCCCCCCATCTCTCTTTAATACTAACCAAAATTTTCAAAAAACCCTCTCTTATACACACGCTTATTACTATTACTATATAATTATATGAAATTTTCTTGTCTACAAGAGAACTTTAACTCGGGGCTCTCTGCGGTCAGTCACCTTGCGGCTAAAAATGTATCATTGCCAATCCTTAATAATGTTCTATTAAAAGCGGAAAAGGGTTCAATAAAACTTCTTGCAACAAACCTTGAGCAGGCGATCACCACAGAGATACGAGGTAAGGTGGAGCAAGAGGGTGTGTTTTCGGTAAGCGCCCGACTTCTAGGAGAAACCGTAACACTACTTGCGCGCGATCGTGTTGATGTAAACCTCCACGATCAAGAGCTATATATTACCTCAAAAAACACAAAGGTAAAAATAAAAGGTCTCCAGGGCACTGAATATCCTGTTATTCCGGAAATACGTGACGGAGTGGAGTTCGAACTTCTTGAAAAAGATCTAAAACAAGCGCTTCAACAAGCGGCATTTGCGGCAGCTCAAGACGAATCCCGCCCCGAAATAAGCGGCGCGTTGATAAGGTTTGACAACGAGCAAGCAACAGTGGTCGCCACGGACAGCTATCGCCTTGCAGAGCGGAGCGTGCCACTGAAGAAGGGCAGCGAAAACAAGCAAGTCATTCTCCCCATACGAACAGTACATGAACTCCTTCGACTATTCAGTGAAAGCGACGCAGAGGCGATTGTTCGCATACGCGTAGCAGAAAACCAAATCCTCTTTGTCGCCGGAGAAACAGCAATCACCTCCCGCATAATCGAAGGACAATTTCCAGACTATAAACAAATAATTCCCACAAATTTTCAGACAGCAGCGACAGTTCAATCCACCGAACTTCTCAATGCGGTAAAAACCGCCAGCCTCTTTTGCAAACCTGGCGTAAATGACGTTATCGTACGTTTTGATCAAGAAAAAAAGCAGCTGACCGTTGCCGCGACAAACAGCCAAACCGGAGAAAGCGAGACCACGGTGGCCGGCGATGTGACGGGTGAGCCAAATACCATTACTTTTAACTATCGATATTTACTTGATGGACTGCTAGCAATCGGTGAAGCTGATGTGGTGCTTGAAATGAACAATGGCGGCACGCCCGGAGTGTTGCGGCAGAAAAGCGCCAAAGATTATTTGTACCTGATCATGCCGATAAAGCAATAAGGCCAGGATCAGTAAGAACTAATCCACAGTGAGCGGCACAACGTCGCTCACTGTTTTGTTGTCGCTGTTATTTTCCATCGTCATCCAAATAGTGTAGCTACCCGGACCAGGAGCGGCCAGCCAGGAAGTAGAAACGCTGTTGTCAGGCGGGTTATTGATGGTGCCAAAAGGGACCGCCGCGCCACCCTCTTTGGAAAAAAAGAAATCAACGCGGCTAACTCCAGACGGATCATATGCGAATCCAGAAACAGTGTAGGGAAAGCTTGACATGTGTAGCGTAGCGCCGGCCCCGGGTGAAATAATATACAGCACGGGAGATGAGCCGTTCACCAAGTAATTGAAACTGATGGTAGTGGACCCAGTGTTTTCAATTGCGTCATGCACAATTGCCGTGAGTTCGTGAAAACCATTGGTTGTTCCTTCTAGCGATAAGGTTGTGGTAAACGGCGAGTTAGTAGATTCACCGACTACGCGTTCGTCGACGAGGTACTCAACTTTTTTTACCGGTCGCTTCGAAGAAACGGAAATGCTTACAAAAAGAGAGGACGTGGTGATGGTTTCGCCGCTTTGCGGGCTTGTTATTGATATGGTTGGTTTCTTTTCTTTCGTGCGGAGAGAACATTCCTCCTCGGGCGGCATTGTATCAAGATAGCCGTGTTCTTTCGCCCACCGTAGAACAGGTTCTTCCCACCTCTCGAACTGCGGGTCTGCAGCCGGGTTGGATGGTTCTGGCCCGTTCGGGTCGTCCTTATTGACGTAAAAAAGAATGTCGTGCACGACCCGGACAGTTTTCTCAACAATATAATCTGCTGGGTATGAATCGATGCACGACGACGGGATCCGCTTGCCCGTGTACTTATCAACTTTTATGGTTGTTTCGCCCTCAAGCTGGCCCCGCAGAATAGGCTTTTTTGCCTCATTGGCTTTTGGCGCCTTGAATGGTTCTGCTGGCCCCCCAACGGTACGCTTCATGTATTCTTGCCAAATGGGCGCAGCAACAACCGAGCCGTCGGCGCCGCGACTCATTTCTGAGTTATCGTTGTTCAGGACAACAACCCCGGTTGCCGTTGATGGCGTATATCCGAGAGTCCACGCATCTCGATAATCGTTGGTTGTTCCTGTTTTTGCGGCAACTGGCCGGTCAGGCAAGGTGAGGTAATTACGCGAGCCAAAAATAAACGATCGAGCATCATTATCCGAAAGGATGCTATTGAGCTTGCGGACGTATTCTTCGTCAATGACGCGTGTTTCATCGTTCTTGAATTCCTCAAGCACTTTGCCGTTTTTATCTTCGACCTTCAAAACAACAGCGGTTGGGTGGCGCATGCCCTCGCGCGCGAGCGTTGCATACGCCGCGGTGTGCTCAAGCAATGTCACCTCACCGCCGCCAAGGACGAGCGATAATCCGTATCGTGAGCGGTCAGCAAAGGTTGTATAGCCAAAATCTTCGGCCGTATCGAGTACATTATTAATGCCAGCAAGGTAAAGCGTTTTAACTGCGGGGATGTTGAGCGACCCAGCAAGCGCCTGGCGCATCGTAAGCGGGCCATGTTCTTTTGAGTCGTAGTTGTGGGGTTCGTAGTCTTTCGTGTCGGTTTTAAATTTCGTCACGAGGTCAAAAAGAATTGTCTCCGGCGTGTACCCTTTTTTAAAAGCGGTTAAGTAGACAAATGGTTTAAACGATGAGCCTGGTTGACGAGGTCGAATGGTCACGTTCACATTGCCGTCGTTTTCTGTATTAAAGTAGTCGCGTGATCCAACCATCGCCAGCACCTGCCCGGTTTTCGTATCAATACTCACGAGGCCTGCGTTGCGGGCCTTATATTGTTTTTCATTGCGATCACCGTACTTTGCAATTACTTCTTCCGCTATCCGCTGCTTGTCGATATTGAGCGTCGTGATAACCTTGAGGCCCCCCTGTTCAACAATTTTTTCTCCATATTTTTCACTCAAAAGTTCTTTCACATAGAATACGAAATGCGGGGCGAGAATGGATTCTCGTTTCGGTTGGACGCGAGCAAGCACGTCATCCTTTTTCGCCCCTTCCGCCTGTTCTTTTGTTATATAGCCTTGTTCCACCATCAGGTTGAGAATGACCTTCTGCCGATTCACCAAGTCATCCGTATGGCTTCCGTAGGGAGAGTAAAATGACGGCGCCTGTGGTAGTGCGGCGAGCAGGGCGCACTCCGAAAGGGTCAGGTCCTTCGCGCTTTTGCCAAAAAATGTTTGACTCGCAGATTCAACGCCATACGCGCTTGAACCATACGGGATCTCGTTAAGGTACAGCTTGAGAATTTGATCTTTTGAGAATTTATGTTCAAGCTGATATGCGAGAACAATTTCTCGAATTTTCCTAGCGTAGCTTTTTTCGGACGTCAGGAGAGCATTCTTAATGAACTGCTGTGTTATCGTGGAGGCGCCTTGGGCCTTTCTGCCTTGAAGCACGTTCACGATAATTGCCTTAATCATTCGTGTAACGCTGAACCCCGGGTGGCGATAAAAATCTTTATCCTCAACCGCGATTGTTGCTTGTTTCATATAGTCGGGAATTTCTTCGAGTCCGATGACGGTCCTTTTTTGTTCGCCGTGAATTTCGTACAATAGCGTAGTGCCGTCTCGCGCAAAGATTTTCGTGCTTTCCGGCAATGTACGATCAAGCACTTTATCCGGGTTTGGCAGGTCGCGCGAATACCAAGCAAAAACGCCGACAGTGAAAACGCCGCCAAGCAAGACTGCGATGACGGCTATGGGTAAAAGATGAGATCTAACGTATGCGAGCAGTCGCCGGCGCCACCTGCGTTGTTTGGCTTTCTTGAGGCGGTCGCCAACCGCACGGACGGTGAATTTTGGTCGAAGATAGGGAATGGGCATAGAAACTGATCAGCGTTGCTTGAAGAGCAGGCTCGCGCCAAGCAGGCCCGCATTTTCTCCGGTCGTCGCCGGCACGATTGGGGTAGAGCGGAGATTGGGGAATAGTAAAAGTGGTTTCATTGTGCGTCGAGCGCGGGCGATAAGCGATGCGGCTTGACCCAGACCGCCGCCAACCACGACAATGTTTGGACTGAGCATGTTCACCCAGTTGGCAAGGCCAATGCCAAGGTATGTTCCGGCGCTTTCCATAACGCTCTTAGCTATTTTATTGCCACGACGGGCAAGCGCGACAATTTCTTTTGCTGATCGCCGCTCATCTGAGCGCACTGCATATGCTCGCTCCAGTGCTCTGCCGGAAACGAGCGCTTCTAAATGACCTCGACGACCGCAGCTGCATCGTTCTGACGTGTCGGCCACAATCATATGGCCGAATTCCACCGCGTCGCGGCCGCCGCGATACAGACGTTGGTGTAGCATGAAACCGACGCCAACGCCAGTGCCGAGGGTAACACCGAGCACGATCGCGTGCCGCTTGCCAGCGCCGACAATCGCCTCGGCAAGCGCCATGCAGTGCGCATCATTATCAATCCGTACAGACACGCGGTAGTTGCGCTCAAGTATCGCGCGTAAGGGCACGTTCCGCCAGTCAGTCGGTAAGTTCGGGCTTTGGGTTACAACGCCGGCCGGGTAGATCACTTGTCCTGTAATGCCGACACCGATGGCGCGATACGCACCACGCGGATACCGTTTGATTGTTGCGTGGATAGCCGCCAGAACGTCAGCCTTGCGAGACTGATAAGAACGTACCGTTGTAGGTGTTTTGCCTCTGACGGTTGTACTGCGGTCGACAACAAGTCCGGCAGAAATTTTTGTGCCGCCAATGTCAAGTGATAAGATGGATTGTTTTGGCATAGATAGCAAAAAGCGCTTCTTATTATAACAGAAATGCGATATACTATAAACAAATCCTATGGGAAAACAACAGCAAATCGATGGGTTGCTCGAACGCGGCACAGATCAAATTATCCAACGTCAGAGTTTAGCGAAGAAGCTCGCATCCGGCAGAAGCTTACGCGTGAAATTTGGCGTTGATCCAACCGCACCGAAGCTCCATCTCGGACATGTTGTTTTGCTCCGCAAGCTCCGTGAGTTTCAAGCCCTTGGGCACCAAGCGATTTTTTTGGTTGGTTCGTTTACCGCGCGCATTGGGGATCCATCGGACAAGTTGACCGAACGCAAGCCATTGTCGAACAACGAGATCGAGCACAACATGAAACAGTATCGCAAGCAAGTCGGCAAAATTCTCGATCTCTCAAAAATAGAAATACGTTACAATAACGAGTGGCACAGCAACATGGATTTCGCGGAACTTTTCCAACTCGCAAGTTTATTTAGCGTGAATCAAATGCTTGAACGCGATATGTACCAGGAACGGTTGAAGCGAAAAAAACCATTATGGATTCATGAGCTCCTCTATCCTTTGCTCCAGGGATATGATTCAGTCGCGTTGAGGGCGGACGTGGAAATTGGTGGAACGGATCAAACCTTTAATATGCTCGCCGCACGAACCATTCAGCCCTACTATAATCAGCTGGCACAAGATATTCTTACGTGTCCTCTTATTGAGGGTGTGGATGGATCTCGCAAAATGAGCAAGAGCCTAGGCAACACGATCGACCTCGACCTGCCAGCGAATGACATGTACGGCAAGGTTATGTCTATTCCGGACAAGTTGATACTCAAGTATTTTACGCTTCTGACCGACAAAACAGCAAAAGAGATCCAGGCCATGGAGCGCGGCCTTCAAAAGGGCGAAAACCCTCGGACGAACAAAGCAATGCTCGCGCGCGAGATTGTCGCTCAACTGCATTCGACAAAAGAAGCGTTATCGGCGGAAAAGGAATTCACAACCGTATTTCATAAGAAACAAGCACCGACGAGCATGCCGTCCGTCCGATTGAAGAAAAAAACACTCTCAGCCGTAGATCTCCTTGTGGAAACCGGACTCGCGTCCAGCAAGAGTGAAGCGCGAAGATTCATTGAACAAGGTGGCGTGTCCCTCGACGCAAAGAAAATTACTGATTGGCAGTCAAGCCTGAATCCACCGCCGGGCGCAATCCTCAAAGTAGGCAAGCGCAAGTTTGTACGCATTGCGTAACATTGCAAAAAAAGCAGGCCTACCAAACCGCCTGTTTTTGGTTTATGATCGGTAAAATTTCGCCGCGGCCTCTGGGGATACGGTGTTGATGATTAAACGCGAACCAAGCTCAATGCCAGCCCAAACATCTCGTCGTGGACAAATGCGCAGGTAAAAATGCTCATCATAATCCGTTGCTGCTTGGTGCAAGTAAAAATTGTACGGCAGCCCCATGGCGTTCACCTTTTTGAGTATGCGAATCAATGCCTGCGCCAAGCTTTTCAGTTCCGGCTCGCTCATCCGCGTAATGTTGTCGATGTGACGATGGGGAAAGAGCCACGCTTCGTAGTTGTAGATCGAGGCGTATGGCGTAAAGGCAGAGAAGTACTTATCGGAGAAAATACGCCGCGGCCCGCGTTGTTCACGCTTGCGCAGATTGCAGTAGTAGCATTCGCCGTGCTTGATGCGCCAATTTTGCGCGCGCGTCAGCTTGTTTATAATGTGGGGTGGGATGAATTCCGATGCAAAGATTTGTGAATGAGAGTGCGCGAACGATGCGCCAGCCTTGCCCCCGTGGTTTTTAAACACAATCATGTATTTAATTCTCTTGTCGTTCATGATTGCTTTGACGCGGCTGACATACACCTTGAGTATCTTCAGGACGTGGTCGAGCGGCAGATCGGCAAGCTCGCGGTTATGCTGGGGAGTTTCAATAATTACCTCTTGATAGCCGTACGCCTTTTCATTCCTGGGGCTAACCACCGGAAACTTATTGAGCACGACCATTACTTCCCACTGCTTTTTCGGGCCTACGATCAATAAGGGTGGTTTTGGTAGAAGTTCCTCGTGGCAAAATGGACACTGAGTCTCTTTCGTAGGATCCGGGCCTCGCGATGACACGTCTGACGGTCGCTCTGAACGGCTTGGCACGATAATAACAAATCGGTCGTGAATTTCATCACGTCGAACCTCGCTTTTTACATTCAAAAAATCCAACTTCATTGTTTCTTGATTGCTTGATGGTACACGCTGAGATATTGCTTCGCCGAAGACTCCCAGGAAAAATCTCGTTTCATAATTCGCTGTTGAATAGTATACCACGCCTTGTTGTCTGCATATAGTTTGAGCGCCCGATTGAGTGCGTCTTCAAAAGCCGAAATGTCATATTTATCGAACGAGAAGCCTTCGCCCCGCTTTCCGTCGGCCGTAAGGTTCGATACGGTGTCGCGTAGCCCGCCAGTAGCACGGACGACTGGTACGGTGCCGTATCGCATAGCGATCATTTGGCTAAGCCCGCACGGCTCGAATCGGGATGGCATCAGAAGTATATCTGCGCCCGCGTAAATTTTTTGTGCAAATGGCGCGAAGAACCCAATGCGGGCAAACACTTGCGATCGGTATTTCTGTGCAGCGACGGTGAACGCCTCCTCATAGCGTTGTTCGCCGCTGCCAAGGAGAACGATTTGTGCTCCACGTTTGACGAGAGACTTGATGGCGACGAGAATAAGGTCAATGCCCTTTTGGTCCGTTAGGCGCGACACCATGCCAAGCAGGGGCGTATTTTTTTGCACATGGAAGCCGCAGAGTTTCTGCAGTTGCGATTTGCATTGCATCTTCCCCGATACGTCAACCGCGCTATAGCGCGCCGCGAGCGCAGGATCCGTCGCGGGGTTAAAGCGCGTGGTATCAATGCCGTTGAGAATTCCTACCAATGCATCTTGCCGTTCAGCAATAGTTTGCTCAAGGCCACATCCGTACTCGGGCGTAAGCATTTCCTTCGCATATGTTGGTGAAACCGTGGTGAGCATATCGGTGGTTAAAATACCTTCTCGCAAACAATTCACTTCACCGTTCTTTGGATGTAATGATTCGCGTTTCGGCAGCTCGAGAAGAGTACGAACATACTGCTCGTTGTAGACTCCTTGAAGCGCGAGGTTATGCACGGTCAGGACGCACGCCGGGCGTTTTGCTTTGCCCCAAACGAATGGCAGCAATGCGGGGACGATTGCCGCGTGCCAGTCGTGGACATGCAGAACGTCAGGAGAAAAGTCAATAAGTTTCGGGAGCGCAAGGCAACTACGGCTGAAAAAGAGAAACCGGTCGATTTGCGCTGCGGGATCGTCTTTTTTCGGTGAATGTTCAAAATAGATTCCGCCTTCGCTCAGGTACTGCGGATGATCTATAAGGTATACGGGCGCATCAGTCCCAGGCAATTGGGCTTCATACACTGTCACAAACTCTCGCCGGTTGTTAAATGGAATATCGGACACGACGCCGAGACGTTTCATTGGGTACTGATCAACCTCAATGCTGTTGTATTTCGGGATAACGATTCGCGCGTCTACGCCAATTTTTCGCAGTGCTTGAGGAAGCGCGCCCACAACATCCGAAAGCCCACCGACTTTCGCGAGCGGCGTTAATTCCGCGGCCATGAAGAGAACACGCAAGCTCATTGTAATGATGGCTTTAGTTGTTCATAAACGCTCATTGGTACGCGAAAATAGTCCCATTGATTTTGAATAGGCGCGTCGACAGGGAAAAAGTTGGAATGATAATCCGACCCTCCGGTTATGTGAAGTCCCAAGGCGCTTGCTAACTTCAGGTAGTGTTCAATGTGATGCCAGGTGTGGTATGGTGAGAACACTTCGATTCCATCCAGACCCTTTGTTTTCAGCTGCGCAATGATATGGTCGTTGGTCCAAAGCAATTGTTGCCCAGGGTGTGCGAGCACCGCAATGCCGCCTCCGCCGTGCACGAGTTGAATCGCTTGTTCGATGGGGAGCGTTGATTGCGGTAGTGAGCAAAGACGTCCCGGACCAAAGTAGGCGTCAATTTTTTGAAACAATGTCGCTTGACGAGAACCGATGTCCGTGGCGATTCGTTCCACGTTTTCCGGCCACTGCTCAAGATGAGAAAAAATATGCGAAAAGCCAAGGTACTTTGATGGCGAATCAAAGAGGTGGTCTGGTTCGACCCGAAAGCCTTGTGATGCGAACTGATTGAGCGCAACGCGTACGCGTGACGCGTGCTCCAGTTGCAGTTTACTCAAAGCATCTGTAAGTGGTGATTGCTCCAGGCGAAAATTGTAGCCGAGCAGGTGTAATTGTTTACTTTCAAACTCGCTATAAATCTCAACGCCGGAGAGAATCGTTAGCCCGGCCCGCTCGCCTTCGTCCATCATTTCTTGATTTCCATCAAGGACGTTATGGTCCGTGAGCGCAATCACGGAGATGTCATGTTGTTTTGCGCGCTCAACGATTTGACGACACGATAGCGCGCCTTCGGAATATACAGAATGAATATGCAAGTCAATGCTACTCATGGTGTCGGGTGAAATGCGTTGGAAAGAATTTGATGAACATTCTTTTTGGAAAAAAGCGTAAGTTCCCGGAGATCCTTTTTGTGCGGATAGAAATGATAGCTAATGATATTGAATACGGACTGAATCATCGTTTCGATTTCCCATAATTCATCAAACCACGCTGGGCTTCCGGATCGCTTCTTGAATGAACGATACAAAGCGCGTTGCCAATCGGGCCGTGATGCAGCACGCATCCAAATCGTTACAATATCATGGAGCGGGTTACTCCAGCCGATATTTTCCCAATCGATAAGGTGAAAGCCACCTCGGATTTTTAAAAAGTGGTCGGCGTACGGCTCTTGATGCGCCAGAACGCGTGGCGCGTTGTTGTAGCGCGCGCCTTTGCTTTGAAGGTAGCGAATAATCTGTTTACTCACGCCTTGTTGGCCGACAAATTGCCCGATGAGGCGCCAATGCGGCCGCATAAATTTCATAAGGTCGTGCGTTAAGTCTGGAAGATAGAGCAACCGGAGAAACGACGCGGGTAACTCGCGTTTTTGAATCGCTTGCAATGACCAGAAGAATCGGACTATCCAGCGCACGGTTGATAGTTGGAAAAACGACGGGGCGTATCGCACGCTTCCGCCTCGGTTTTGCTGTTTGCCAGACAGGAATTCTCGAACATACCATGCGCGCGGACGGATGCCGTGGTTCATGAGTCGTGGTGCGCCAGCCCGGACAGTTGCGTGATGCGATGTCGCGAGAAAATGTAAAAAGAGAATTTCCCGACTGAATTTTTCATTGGTCAAATGATCAACCGTGTCTGTAAACAGACATATTTTAAAAACGACGCGCTGCGCACCGCGCGTCCCCCAGGCGATGTAATAGCGCGGGCCGTTGCGCATGATGTCCTGAACGCGTACGTGTTCTCTTGCGATGATACCTTCAATAACGCGTTGAGCTTCAGCCAGGCGTTTTTTTCGCAACGCCGGAGTTTCTTTTCGCATGGTATTACTGTTTTGTTATTTGATCTTTTTTCTCATTGAGTTCCTTCACGCGATCGCGAATTTGGGCGGCTCGTTCATATTCTTTGCTGGACGCTGCTTGCTTCATTTGCGTTTCAAGATTTTCCACCATGGCATTGAATTCGTCAATCGGAATGTATGGAATGTCTTTGGTAATGCGTTGCGTTACGTCTTCGTCGGCTTGTTTCGCAAGAACCTCTACTTTACCGGATCGCTGCCAGTCAAAGCTTTTGTACAAAATGTCTTGGTACAATTTGTTCGCTCGCTCTTTATCACTTTTTGAAGCTTTGGGTGAGTGCAGAACAACGTCGCGCAGCTCTTTTGCTCCTGCTTCGATCATTTCAATACTCCACCATGGCATGGCGGACGCCCACCAATACTGGTCTGAATGGAGCGCGCGGTCGAGTTCAGCGCGAATTTTTGGAAATTGACGGTTCGTCTTTGGCAGTTGATGCAGAGTCTTTATGGCAAGACTCGTCAATTTCCATTGGAGTGCCTGAATGACATTGTCTTTGTCTTTCCACCGGGAATAGGGCGTGTTTTGTTCGATGTCACGCTTCATCAGCGCCCAGCTTGATGGGCGCGGTTCAACAGCTTTGGTCATCGTGAAGCGGTTTAACAATTCGGAGATGGTAATGGGTTCGAGCTCTCGTACGGTATACAGATCAAACAGCAGCATCTCGAGTCCGGGACGATGATGGCCGAAGGTTTCGCCGTCCATTGCCGTAATAAGGTATTCGTTTTGGCGGACGCGGTCACCGAGCAATTTCACTAACATGTTGCCCGTAAAAACACTCATGCCCACTTCCGCGGAGAGAATACGAAAGCTCGCTTCACGCTCTCGAAAGAATACGTTTAGGCCATCAAACCCTTTGATCGTGTAGAGACTGCGCCAGTCAATATCCTTGATTTTTCCGGAGTAGGCGAGCTCATCAAGAATAAGCCAGCGAAACTTCATTTTTGCGACGACCTCAGCCACCGCTTTGCTGTACGCCATTTCCGGAGGAAAAAATCCTATGGGATTGTACACCGGTCCAAAATATTTTTTGTTGGTCTTCGTGTTGAGAATTATTTGCCGCTCGATTTCAGCCCTCGGCATCATGGGAAGAAAAGGGTGGTATTTTGCACTCGCTGTAAATTCGATCTGGCCTTTTTCCGCAAGTGCGCGCAACCCGTCAATCACGTCTTGACAGTTGTACTTCGCAAACAACTCGGTGAGTACCGCGTTAATGTTTAAGGTAGCCTTTGTGCGGGGATTTTTTTTGAACCCGTCAATGATTTTGCGATAACTTTCGTTCGCAATTTTTTTCACCCAAAATTCCTTTTGCGTTGGCGGCTGATAAATATGGAGGAAGTTTGCCCAATACATTGGATTTATTTCTTAGTACTCTTCATCTGTTTACCTCCAAACATTCTTGTATACGGTTCAGCTCTAAGATACCGCGCTGCGCGTTTTTGCGCGTAGCCGCTTTTAAGCCACGATCGTGCCTGCTGGGTTGCATCTTTCCGAAGAGCGAGGACGCGTGCGATGGTCGATGGTGATGCTGGGAGGAGGCGAAGGCTTCGTAAAAACATATCCATTCCCTGTTCAATCATGTCGACATGAAACCATGGCATGGCGGATGCCCACCAATACTGGTCTGAATGGAGCGCGCGGTCGAGTTCAGCGCGCGCGGCCGCAGTCACGCGTTTCGCACGTTGAAATGCTTGGAGGCAAGAGAATGTTATTTTCCAGAGAACGGTGTGAATAGGGTTTGCCGGGTCCTTCCAAAGGGCAAATGGTGTGCCGTGGCGCAGCTCTGACGGTTTAGCAGACCAGCTCGATTCTTTTGGACGTATTGGCGCTCGGTGTGTTCTTTGCAAGCTAGAGTAGAGAATGGGCTGGAGTCGTTCGTCGGAAAACAGTTCCGCCAGGACTCGATCAAGCCGTGGGTGGTGATGCCCGAAGAGTTCCCCGTCACATGCAATTGTAACAATGTTTTGGCTTGTTTGCGAGGGCTCTATTGCTCGAAAAAAGTCGTTTTTTGTTTTTATCTCCTTGGCGAAAAAGAGATCGCTCATTTTTCGATTGCGAAAAAATACCTTAAGCTTTGTGCCCGCGATCCGGTATGGAGCATTAAATTGAATGCCGTGATCAGGTAACTTCCCGGCAAATGCAATTTCATCAAGAATTAACCATTGATAGCCGAGCAGCTGAATGATTTTTGCAGCACCATGACTATATGCAAGCTCGGGCAGAAAAAATCCTTTTGGCACGAATGTTTTTCCGAACGCCTTGCGATTCATACGCTCATTCTCGTGAACTTGACGCACGACTTCGCGCTTAGGCAAAAGAGGGAGAATCGGATGATACATGGCGCTTCCGGTGAACTCGATTTGTCCAGCCTTCGCCAGTGCAGCGATACGTCGGATAAAGCTTCGTTGCCCGAGAGCGATTAATTGTTTCGTCAGGGATCCTGGAATGTTGAGTGTGATTTTCGCGCTGTTATTGTGTTCAAGAATACGAACGATTTTGTCGTAACTTTCACGATGTACTTTGCGGATGATACGCGGATCCTGGCCCGGCGGTTGGTAGATGTGCAAAAGAACAGCCAGTTGCATAAAGATTACGTCCGTTTTTTGATTGCGAGTTGATACAACTTCACGTACTTCTTTGCTGGCAGCTCCCAAGAATACGATTGTTGCATAGCCCGCCATATTAAGTATTCCCACACTTGACCGTATTTATAGGATTCAAGCGCGCGCGCAATTGCGACGATAAAATCTTCGCGCGTGAAGGTTTTGAACACAAAGCCGTTGCCGGTTTGCTTCTTCGGATTAAAGTCGCTGATGGTGTCCGAAAGCCCGCCGGTCGCATGGACGATCGGAATGGAGCCGTAGCGTAAGCTAATCATTTGCGAGATGCCGCACGGCTCGAATCGTGAGGGCATAAGGAACATATCGGAACCCGCGTAGACGCGCGACGCCATCTCATTCGTAAAGGGCGAATAGAATCCGAATTTTTTCGGGTTCTCTTTTGCGACTTTTGTAAAAAACTTCACATACTCTTGCATACCGCTGCCGACAACGACAATTTGCAAATCCATGCGCAGCAACGGACCGATACATTCCATAATGAGATTGAATCCTTTTTGTTCGGTCAAACGGTTGACCACGCCAATAACCGGAATTTGTTCATTTTGCTCAAGGCCGACAAGTTTTTGCAAGGCAAGCTTATTCTTCTTTTTCTTCCCCAGGGAGTTCCAGTCGTATCGAACCGGGATATTTTCATCGAATGATGGGTTAAACACGGCATAATCGATACCGTTAATAATGCCGAAAAAATCTCTTTTTCGTTTTAAAAGGTATTTTTCCAACCCCATGCCGAATTCGGGCGTGAGGATTTCCTGTGCGTATCGTTCACTCACGGTGTTGAGAATGTCCGCGTAGATAATTCCACGCATGACGAAATTCATATGACGTATGCCGCTTGCGGTTACCGGTGGTTGCTCTTTTCCATCGTCCGCAAACTTACTTTTACGGAAGGGCCAGTCGCCGCCGCCCTGGTACGATGGATTATGAATGGTAAACACCGTAGCGGTTTTTTCCAGACTTGGAAACGCGGCTCGCTGGAACGCAAGGATGTTCGGAATGAGTCCGGCGTGCCAATCGTGCGAATGAATGACGTCCGGTTTATAATCGAGAACGTCGAGCAATCGCAGGGCCGCGTGATTGAATATCATAAAACGGAGCGCGTCATCTTCGTAGCCGTACATGCGCGCATGGCTTCCGAACAAATCTTGATTCGCAACAAAGTGGATCCGCAGTCGATCGTTCAATGTTACGGTTTTGAATCCCCAGTTGTATTGTTTGTACCCAATCTGTACCGAAAAACCCCGCTCGTCCGACTTGATCGGGATTTCTTGTTTTTTGATAAAACCGTAGTACGGCGTGATGACAATAACGTCATGTCCTTGGCGCATCAACTCTTTTGCGAGCGCGCCCGTGACATCGGCGAGACCGCCGGATTTTGAGTATGGGTCAATTTCGGAAGCAACGAGGGCGATGCGATACGTTTTTTTCATTCACGTCAAATATAGCCAAGATAGTGGCTGGCGATGACAAACATCGCATGCGACCACGCGAGCGGGTAGATCCCAACTCGAAAGTCTGGGAAAAACTGTTCGGGGAGAAACCCCCCGAATTTATCCGCTCGGTCGACGACCCAATGGTAATAGGTGAGCGCCTTTTTTTTGTTCCCCGCGAGCACCCAGTAAATTGTCATCCAAAAGTTCAGCACTGGCCATGCACCGCCACCTTCCTGCGCGGACCCCTCACTATCAAAGTAATCAAATTGGTATCGATGCACACCGCCGCTGATTACAATTAGCTCCTCCATTTTTTTGACCGTGTTTATTATTTTTTCATCCTTCGCCTCGAAGATGCTAAACGGCCAGACCAGGCCCAAGAGTGACGCATCAATGTTTGGATCGGCGAGCCTGCCGACGTTTCGATAAAAACGTTTTTCTTGTTTATTGTATGCTTCATTAATTTGGTCGATCATTTCCATCGCCGCCTGTTTCCACTGGAGATTGGGCATAATTTCATTTGCGAGCAGCAACCCGCGAGCGCATGCGGCAAGCGAATAGGTGAAATTGTTTTGCATTCGAATGGACGTTTTTCTGCCAAGCTCCTCCCAAATGTCCGCTGTGGTCACCGAAAAAAATTGTTTATTCCATGTGACGCTGAGCCCGTCAGCAAGTCGTTTCACAAGGTCTTTATACTGGAGCGCTTTTTTCAAATTCCGTTGGTAGTGGAGATAGATTGCCCAAAGGAGCGTGCCGGTTTGGTCCGCCATAAAAAGCTTACCCATGGTCGCCACCCGGCCATTGGTTGAATAGTTCGCGTATAATAAATGATCCCAGTCAAAGTCTTCCGGGTTCTTGTATAGCCACGAAAAAAAAGGTTCCTGAATCGGTATTTGTAAAATATCCGCGGCTACACACACAAACGATGCGTCGCGTATCCATACGTATCGGTAGTCGTACGCTTCTTTCGGGAAGTATGGTTTATCGGAGTTTGCCGCGACAATGGCACCATTTTCCAGCGCACAGTCCTGGATGACGGTGCGGGACACCTTGAGCAATTTTTGAATTTTTGGACCTATTATTTTTTTTGTCTGCATAGGAACCGCGCTAAACTTTTTTCGTGCGCGTGTAACAAAACGCAACCGCGAGTGCGTCGGCCGCATCATCCGGCTTGGGAATTTCACGAAGTTTTAAGAGCGTTTTGATCATTTTTTGCATTTGTTTTTTTGATGCGGCACCGGAACCAGTGATGGTCATCTTGACGGCTGGCGGCGTAAACTCGTACACTGGTGCGCCATACATATGAGCGAGAAGAAAAAGCACGCCTTGCGATTGCCCCACGCTGGTCGCCGTCTTCATATTTTTTGCAAAGAAGAGGCGCTCCATGGCCAGTATGCTTGGTTTATACGTTTCAAATACTTCGCGCATCTGGTCAAAGATTGTATAGAGCCTTGCGGAAAATGGTTGATTCGCCGGGGTCGTAATGCACCCATGCGCGACATACGTAACTCCTCGGCCTTGCGCGCGGAGAACCCCGTAGCCAGTACGCGCGAGACCGGGGTCAATACCCAAGATGACAAGCGCCCCTTTAAGTGGCCGCATTGGTGTAATAGTTATTGATATCAGGGTGATCCTCAAGCTCCATTGAGAGTGCTTCGAGCTGACGCGCCGCATGAGAATCTTGTATGAGCAATGGTTCCTTCGCGACGTATTCCAGCTCAGCAGAATCGAACGTTACGCCCAGGGTTTGTAGATGTTCTTTTACCGCTTGAAGGGCGTCTGGCGTGGTGAAAATCGTGAGTCCTTCTTCTTCTGTTTGTATGTCTGCTGCGCCTGCATCAATGAGCGCCAACTCAAATTCCTCGCGATTCGTAAAGTTGGTGAGTGCATCTTTGCTGATGCGAATCACGCCCTTGCGCTCGAACGTCCAAGCGACGCTGCCGGTTGAACCAAGGTGACCTCCGTATTTTGTAAAGATGCTACGTATGTCCGCAGACGTCCGATTTTTATTGTCGGTGATTGCCTCGACAAGGAACGCGCTGCCTGCAGGACCAAACCCTTCGTACATGGTTTCCTCTATCTTTGTCGAAGAACCGTCGCCTGTCCCTTTTCTTATCGCCCGTTCAATATTATCGTTTGGTACGTTTGCCGAGCGCGCCCGCTCAATTGCGAAACGTAGCTTGATGTTTGTATCGGGGTCGCCACCACCTTCACGGGCCGCGATAGCGATGATATTTGCAAATTTTGTGAAAAGATTTCCGCGCTTCTGATCCGTACTGTGTTTTTGACGTTTGATCTGCGCCCATTTGGAATGTCCTGACATAACAAAAACGTCTTTCCGACAGATAAGAATGGTAAAAAGATTGATAAAGCTGGTTGTTACTATAACACAATTTTGTTAAAAAATCAACGAGTGGTTATACAAAAAAAGCGTGATAACGGTTAAGGCTCACTACTTGCTCGAGTGTAGAGACCATCGTATACTTGAGTGAGAAAAATGACGAACATTCTCGACAATCTGCGATCAGTCAGTCGCCTTGATCGGTCCGGCATGCTCGATTCCATTCGGCAGCTTGCGGATCAGTGCGCCCAAGCGTGGCTCGATACGCGGAGCATTCGTATACCCAAAGCGTACAAGCAGCTGAAACATGTAGTGATTCACGGGATGGGCGGGTCGGGATTGCCGGCGCATTTGTTGTCAGATGTTTTCGGTACGGAACTTCGCATACCGCTCGAAATCCTCCACGGCTATACGTTGCCGGGGAGCGTTGGGCCGCAGACGCTTTATCTCGCCTCAAGTTACTCCGGGAATACAGAAGAAACGCTCCATGCAGTTCGGCAAGCGATTGCCCGCCGTGCTCGCGTTCTCGTGCTGACCTCTGGCGGCGCTCTTGCACAATTCATGAAGCAGAAGCGACTGCTTGGCTATCAATTCAATCCCGTGCACAATCCATGCGGTTCACCGCGCATGGGCCTTGGATATGGTATTGTTGGGACGCTTGGACTACTCGACCGCACAGGTTTCCTGCGCGTGACCAAGCGTGAACTTGCACAATCGGTGGCTGCTATTCGGCGCGCGGATCGGCGATTCAATGTTCAAACGCCAATACGTCGTAACCCCGCAAAGCAGTTTGCGGAAGACACGAAAAATCGTTTTATTTTTTTCGTTGCGTCGGATCACCTTGTTGGGAACGCGCACATTGTTGCGAACCAGGTGAATGAAAACGGTAAACAGCTCGCAGCGTTTTTCAGCATGCCAGAAATGAATCACCATTTGCTCGAGGGACTTCGGAAGTCACAAGAGCTTCGAACGCGCACGCGCTTCTTCTTTTTCGTTTCCAAGCGCTATGCTGCAAAGCTTCGCCAGCGTTATCAGGTAACGCAGACGATTATCAATCGAGCAGGATTTTCGACGGCGTCATACGTTGTAGGCGAAGGTGCGCGACTTGCCGAAGCGATGGAAACGCTCGCATTTTCAAGTTATGCAAGTTTTTATCTTGGCATTTTGAATAACCTTGATCCAACGCCAATTCCAACCGTCGATTTTTTAAAGCGACGACTCGCATGAAGAAAGCGTCCATTGCGCCAACAGCTTTTTTCTCGACCAAATCAAACATGGTATACTAGGCGGTATGAGGCGAGCGCATCGATTCGTTTTGGAGCATAAAGAGTGGATCATTCCACTCACGCTTTTTTTATTTACGTTTGTTTTGTTCACGTATCTACTAGCGAACGATTCATTTGCGGATCCCGACTCGTTTTATCATATGAAAATGGCCATGCTCATACGCGATGAAGGCATCATCAAGGGCTTTCCGTGGCTGCCATTCACGGTTCTTCGTGATATTTTTATCGACCAACACTTTCTCTACCATGTCTTGCTCATACCATTTGTCACTTTTTTGCAGCCAATGGTGGGCGCAAAGCTCGTTGCTGCGCTTCTTGGCAGCGCAGTTGCCCTAACGTTTTATATGCTTTTACGAAAAGAGCGCGTGCGCTTTGCGTACCCCCTCAGTATTTTGTTGTTTCTGATCACGCCGTTCACGTTTCGCATTGCGCTCGTGAAAGCGCCGAGCGTTTCCGTCCTGCTTTTACTCCTGGGCATTTTTTTTATTTTCCGTAAAAAATACGCGTGGCTGTTTATCTTGTCCTTTCTGTATGTGTGGGCATATGGCGGGTTTATCGTTTTACCGATGTTCGCCGCACTATATGCCTGCGTAGTTTTTTTTCGTAACATGTGGAAGCGCTCCGGGATGCGCCACCACAGCATTCCGCACCGACTGGTGTCTTCGGAGGTTGCGGCAGTGCTCTTTTCCGTTTTTGGCGGCACCATTGTGGGACTCGTCATTAATCCTTTTTTTCCAGAAAACCTTGCGTTCTACTGGAACCAACTGGTGAAAATAGGTATCGTGAATTATCAAAATGTTATCGGCGTTGGCAATGAGTGGTATCCATACAAATTCATTGAACTTATGTCCAGCACCGTTTTGCTTTCGATCTTGCTTTCCATCACGCTCATTCTGTTTGTGGTTTCTCTGCGTCGACAAACGGTAAAGTCCATCAGTCTGTTTCTGCTCGCGGTCATTTTTTTTGCGTTCACCCTGAAGTCTCGGCGATATATCGAATACTATGTTCCCTTCACGCTGCTTTTTTGCGCGTTTGCATTGGATCGTGCGTTGAGCACTGTTGACTGGAAAAACCTGTGGCGCTCCGTCACCGAGTTCTATGTTCGAAGAAAAGTGTTCGCGACTGTGCTTGCGGTGTATTTTCTCGTGAGCATTCCGACCATTATCCTGCGCGATTTGCACGCTACGAAGCAGGATCTTGGCCGATGGTTTCCCTATACGAGATTCCAGCAGGCGAGCGAGTGGATGAAGGATCATTCCAGCGAAGGCGAGATTGTATTTCACTCGAGCTGGGACGAATTTCCCATGCTGTTTTATTACAACAGTCATAACGCCTACATCGTTGGCCTTGATCCGACGTTCCTCTACGAGGCGGACAAGAACCGCCATAAAAAGGTCGTTGATATTACCACCGGACAGCAAGCGTCGAATCTGCACGCGGACATTCGTGGACTCTTTAATGCTCGTTTTGTTTTTATTGAAAAAAGCCACGCCCTGATGCGACAGAATATTGAGGCCAGCGAAGGTTTTCTGAAAGCGTATGAGGACAATGAGGCTACTGTGTATATTGTGAAGGATTAGTATGCAGCAATACATACAACGACATTGGCAACTTCTTGTAATGATCGCCCTTGTGATTGTCGTCACGATTCTCGTACAGCACGCACCGGGGAAATATTTTACCCACAGGGGCGATCCCTTGAGCGGTGTGGCACTGTTACGCGACAACGCAGAATTTGATCATTATTTGATTCTTCTAGACCGCACGGCGACACAGGGTGCCGTTCTAGCCGGTTACCCTGTGCTCGGTACGCTCTATATTCTTTTGCCCAGCCTCATTGCCACCAATGCCATCAGTTATCAAGCAATCCTTATTTGGTGCAACGCGGTTTTGTGGATTGTGTTTTTATTCCTTCTCAAGGGATTACTTCAGGATAAAAAAAAAGACACTCGACTATTATGGTTATTCTTCTTGCCGGCATTTATATACTTCACATTGAGCCGCTTTGACATTCTGATGGAAGTTCTTGTGCTTGCCAGCATCCTTTGCTTGTTCAAGAAAAAATTCGTGCTCGCTTTTCTTCTCCTTGCAATTAGCTTTTACGTGAAGTGGTTTACACTTCTTTTTCTGCCATTCTTTTTAGTGTACCTGTATCGCTCCATCGCAACAACGGAGGACCGTGTAAAAGTGAAAAGCGCCGTATGTATCTATATCATCACGCATGTCGTCATTACGGTCGGGGGCATTCTCGCCCTTGGCCATGAGTATTTTGTTCCGTATCTTACTCAGGGTAGTCGCCTTGCCGGTATTGGTAGCTTTCAGTATTTTCTGCAGAATGTTCTGACATTTTACCATTTGGACGCCTTAAATTATTTTGCCATTGCCTTGTTATTTTTGGCTCAGTTTATTGTCCCGATCATTTTTCTCATCAACTGGAAGAAGATGTCGCGGTTCCCCTTGAGCAAGCGTAGTCTGATACTTTGGTGCGCCTTGGCCGTCGTGGTCTTCATTTTCTTTTCTCGTTTTTATTCACCTCAGTGGCTCATTTGGTTCATACCGCTTTTCGCGCTTGTCATTGACTCTTCGTATGACCTGCTGCTTATCATTGCCTATGACCTCCTCAGCTATCTAGGATATCCCATTCTATGGAATCTGAGTGAAGGCAAAGATACGCCGCTTCTCTATATTGCAAGTGGAGCCCTGATTCTTCTCCTGACGATCTTTGCGTACCGACTCGTTACAAAACTACAATTGGAAATGAAGATGAACCAACCACAGCCCATATGATCCGACAGCTACTCCAATCGATCACGAAACGCGAATGGCGCGTTGTACTTGTATGCTACGTCGTACTGGTATTACTAACGTCCGCGCCATATCTTTATGGTTATATAACCCGGCCGGAAGGTAGCGTCTACACGGGTATTCGTAACCTAACCCCAGGAGATTTCAATGCGTGGTTTTCGTGGATGGAACAAGTGCAACAGGGAAAGCTTTTGCTGAAGAACCCGTACACGACTGAGCCGCAAAAAGTTGCATACACAAATCCTTTATGGGAATCAATTGGTTTGTTCGCGAAATTTTTTTCCATGTCGAATCTGCTTGCCATGCATGTAGCGCGCATACTGCTTCTTGCTGTTTTTTTGATTGTGTTGATGCTTTTTCTCTCTTTTTTTCTACGATCCGTTCGACAACGCATCATCACGTTTTTGGTAATTTTATTTTCGTCCGGTATAGGTCTTTTCGTTGGCCCATTCATCCGCCTTTACCACGACGACACTCTCGATTACCCAACGGATCTTTGGGTGCCGGAGTCAAACACGTTTCTTACCATCTACCATTCGCCGCACCTTTTGGCTTCCTTGATCATGGTTCTCCTCATCTTTCTTCTTATGCTCATTGCATTCCGTACCGGTAGATGGTGGGCAAGCGTGTTTGCTGGTCTGGCGGGTTTGTTGCTTGTATGGTTTCATCCATTTAATGCTGCCACTGTGTTTGCCGTGCTGTTCGTGTATCTTTTTATTCACGCAATTCTGGAGCAGCGCATTCCCTGGCGCGTACTTCTCCATTTTGCCGTGTTTGGGCTTTTGACGCTTCCCGCGTTCGCCTATCTTTTTTGGCTTCGTGCATACGACTCGACGATCGCGCTCTGGGAATCCCAAAATCTTCTGCCTTCACCAAGTATTCTTATGTATTTGGCGGGGTTCGGTTTGCTTGTTCCGTTGGCTCTCATCGGCGGTCGAGCATCGCTCTGGCCGCAAAGAAAAGAAGCGCTTTTCATTCTGACATGGGTCGTTGTTTCGTCTTCGCTCCTCTATAGCCCGCTTGATTTTCAACGGCGGCTCGTGGAAGGTTTGCACGTTCCCGTATCAATACTCGCGGGATGGGGGATTGTCCGTATTCTGGATTGGATCAGCTATCGTTTTATTGTGCAGCCAAGAACTGTATTCATCCTTGGATCGATCGTTGGAGCGTTTCTGGTTGTTTTTCTGCCTCTGACGAATTTTCAAATCCTTAGCCAGGATCTTTATACGTATGCCACAAAAAAAGAATTCCCTTACTATCTGACAGGGCAGGAAGCGTCAGCCCTTGCGTGGGTCAAGGATAACACCCCAGACAACGCAGTCCTTCTCTCGCGCATGGAAATAGGAAATTTTCTTCCGGCATATACTGGTCGGACCGTGTATATTGGACATGGACCACAAACCCTGTATTGGCGAGACAAACACGCTGTAGTTACACGGTTTTTCTTTCATAATAACCTTGACGACGCAAAGTACCAATTCTTAAAACAAAACAGCATAACATATATTTATTACGGAGAGCGAGAACATTCGATTGGAACATACAATCCCTTTATAAAACCATATTTAGAAAAGGTATATGATGCCGGGGGTATTGCTGTCTTTCGCGTACTATGAATTTTTTAGTAGATAAAAAAGCCAAGGACAGCGATTTGGTATATAATCCTGTTGCGCCATTTGAATGGCGATTTGTTTTATTTGTTTCACTTGTAACCCTCATACTCGCGTCGTTTCCTTACATTACGGGGTACGTGCAGCAAACAGACACTGATCATTTTCTCGGAATCAATACACTTGCACTCACGGATATGCCTGTGTATTTCTCGCTTATTGAACAGGCTCGTGAAGGCCACGTCTTAGTGAAAAATTTGTATACGAGCGAACCACAACATGCCGCATTGTTTCATCCGCTTTGGTTCGTGCTTGGGGTGTTTTCGCGTAGCATGTCCTTAAGCCCGGTGATTATTTTCCATCTCTCTCGCATTCTCACGGGCATCGCATTTTTATGGTTTTTCTATTATTTGATTGCGCAGCTCTTTCGTGAGATAGCATGGAGGCGAATAGCCTTTCTTCTTTTATGTTTTTCGTCCGGAGTAGGAGGTTTTTTCCTGCTCCTCTACCCGCATCTTTCTTACTTTAGTATTTTGAATGATAGTAGCCGGACGCTTCAGTTGCCGACCGACGTATGGATTCCTGAATCAAATACATTCTTAACGCTCATGCACTCTCCTTTGTTTATCCTTGCGCAGTTGTTGACTGTTGGCATTCTCTTTTTTCTATTTCGTCATCTCGACCAATCGCGTATTAAGTCAATGCTGTATGTTGGCGCACTAATGCTCGTGCTCGGATTTGTGCATCCATATGACCTACTGACTATTTATACGTTTCTGTTCTTTCTTTTCTTTACTCGCATCATTACCGAGCCATCCCGCACGACCGCAGAGGCACGATTCTATATTCGAAACGCACTCGTGGTTGTTCTTTTCTCGCTCGTGCCCCTGATCTGGTATGCGATTGCTTTTTTGACTGAACCGGCGCTTGGGTTGTGGGCCAAACAAAACGTTACCATGTCCCCGCATCTCACAAAGTACGTTCTCGGGTATGGCATGCTGTTTGCTTTTGCCGCGATCGGCACGTTGTTTTCACACAAACTTAATAACCGGTTGTACTTTTTTCTTTTGACTTGGGCGGGTACACTACTGCTTCTTATGTATCTACCGATCTTGCAGGTTCAGCGCCGGTATTCGAACACGCTGCACATTGCGCTCGTTCTGCTCGCCGCTTTTGGTTTGCGCGCTCTATATCTAAAATTCTTCAAAAATAAGCCATATTTTTGGCATATCCTGCCTGCCATTGTACTCGCTGTCTTACTCTTTTCAACCAACGCCATCATTATTTGGAAGATGATTGATACAAAAAGCGACCGCGCGTATTTCTACGAGATCAATGAATCGTTGGCGGCCTATGCATGGCTCAAAAACAACACACAGGAAGGAGATATTATCCTATCAAGCTTCGTCCAGGGCAATCGCATTCCCGCATTTGTCGCGCGCCCTGTTTATTTAGGTCACAGGCATCAAACCATTCACGCAGAACAAAAGTACTTGCTTGTTCAGGAATGGTTTTTCAAAACGAATGATGAAGATGATCAAAAACAAGTGTTTTTAAAAAACGCGGGCACCCAATTTGTCTGGTATGGCCCGTTTGAGAAAGCGCTCGGCTACTTTCAACCACAAGAAAAAAGTTATTTACATCAGGTGTTTCAGCAAGGCAGCGTCACGCTTTACAAGGTATTATAAATCAATGGTCGCTTCTACGGTTTTTTTAACGGAAGTGAACACGGGTACTGCCGAACGTATGCCACTTAAGCCGCGGTAGCCGTCAATGAGCACGGGAGCGATGCGCAGATGCGCGGTGGTATCCCTTTCCGGCAAACGAAATGCGTAGGTCGTGCGGATGACCTTCCCGGGTTGCCACTCGGTCGTCGGCAGAAGCCCGTATGCCAGGGGGAAAAGCCGTTGTTCTATTTGAACACCATTATTGTTCAGGAAGGAAACTGCCAATTGATAGTCGTCAGCAACCGGTTCTTGTACGCTCCAGTAGAAATCAATCATCTGATAGCTGTTCGTTGTGTGCTCTGAAACTTCCCCAACTTCCCAACCCACGAGAGTAAGCGGACCAAGATGAATTAATTTCGTTTCTACTTGCCCTGGTAGCGAGTCTAGCGCTTCGTAGAGCGTGATAGTGTTGTTCGCATTGCCACGGAATAAAGCAAAAGCATCGCGTATGAGCGCTGGTTTAAGATTGCGGTCATCTATTAAAGAGCGTAGACGATCATCGCCCGTGCTGTATTGTTCTTTATAAGATTGTATACTCCGACCGAGCTGATATAATAGTGCATCACGGCTATCAAAGGCGAGGGTATGCACGTTGTCCGGCAGTGTGTACTGCTGAAACGAAAATTGCTGTCTTCCAAGAAATGCATAATGCAGTGAGTAGAGTTCCGGACGTGACGCAAGCTGTGGTAGTAGTGCGAAACTTCCCGCAACTGGAGCATCCAGCGGCACGTCATTCACAATCTCATCGTATGCGACCCGATCGCTCGAGGGTTGGTTAAAAACAAAGGTAATCGATGGTGCGATCGGTCCAAGAACAAGCATTGAATAGATCGCGGAAACGGCTAATGTAAGCAGAAAAATTCCTTTCCAGCGTAGCAAAAACCACGCTATTCTATCTTTATTTTGAGTTATTCTTTGAATTGCAAAAACGCTCGTGATAAACAAAATGGGCATAAGCAGCGACGTGTAATGAGTTTCCAGAACGACCTCGCTGCCAAATCCCGTTAAGAAAAGCTGTAGCGCGACAAGAATGCCAAGAATGAGGTAGCGTGGCTTAAGCAGTGGCAAAAGAGCGAGTGGCAACAAGAGGCCGAGCGTAATAAGCAGATTATTGAATGTAAGCAGCTTAGCTAAGAAGTCAACCGGGTGTATAAAAATATTTTGTACAATACCCAGCGCGCCTTCGCCAGTGCCGGTAAAATATAGTTGGAATTTATAAAGATGTTCGCTGTTGAAGTAAGCGATTAGTTCCGTGGAGAGTTTGAACCAGCTGGCAGCAAAAATGATCGGTACAAGTACCCATCGCCATCCTCTTCGGTCAAGAAGTGCGAGAATGCCGAACATAAAAATAACAAGCGAAACATCCTCTCGAACGGTAAGGCTAAGCACGGCGAAAAGAAAAAAAAGCCAAAAGCGCTTGGTTTGGTAAAAATAAAAACCCCAGAGCAAAAGGGAAATCGCAAACGGCAGAATATGGAATTCGAACATGTTCGCGTTTTGGATGAACGGGCTTGCCAAAAAGAGTGTGACAATCCCGAGCGCCCACGGTTTTGATAGTTCACGCTTGGCAATGAGAAACAAAGGCCATGTCGCCAGCGCGATAAAAACAGTTTGGAGAAAAAGTAGCAAAAGCGGTGATTGCCAGATAAGAAAGAATGGCAGGAGTAAAAGAATGAACAGTTCAAAGTGATCACCGAGATATAGGTGTGGGTGAATGGACATGCCAAACAGGTTGCCATGGCTCGAGTTCCAGAATACTTGCTGGTAAATCGCGAGGTCAAGGGCGTTGTAGCCAAAATTGTCGTACTTAATAAAAGTAAAAGCGGTGAACATGCTAACGTACAGCGCGATCATGACAATGAGTATGAGGGCAGCTTTTTGTTCGAGGATCCGAATCATATAGTAACAATGACCAATTATTGTCTCGCCCGCTCCCAACCTGTCATTCTGAGGTCGCCATCGGCGGCCGAAGAATCTCCTGGCGATTTACTATAGAGCGTGGAGATCCTTCGTCCGCCTCGACTCCCGCTCGGCGTCCTCAGGATGACAATGGTAAGGATTGGGGACGGGCGGGAGCATTCGTCATTAGTCATTGATTTATATATTGTACCTCGGAACAAATAAAAAAACGAACGCATATGCGTTCGCTGCAATAGCGTCACGAGACCCTTAGCCGCTCACTTTGGTAAGACTTTCGAATACGAATTTGAGGATCGCATAACTCAACGTGATGACCACGATGCCGGCTGTTGCCCAAACGAGCGTTTCTTTACCTCGTTTAATCCGATCAGGATTGCCGCCCGATGTCAGCAGTTCAAATCCCCCAAGAATAAACATAAACAAGGCGAAAATGTCGATGACGCCGAGAATCACCTGCAGTCCACGGAGAATGACATCAATCAAGTTTGCACCTTCAAGGCCAAGGGGATTAGGTAGCTTTGGTCGGGTTTGCGCATTGGCGAGCCATGGCAAGAAAGCACTTATGAGGACCGCGAGAATTCGGAAAAATCGTGATTGTTTCATACGTATAGTATAAAGCCTGATGGGGTTAAATGCCAGAACCTACTTTATGCATCTGGGAATTTCGGTGCACAAATTTTATTAGTCTCTGCAGATGCTAATATTATAATTGCATTCTAATCCACTGGATGCACAAGATTGATCGTCCCAAATTCCACCGCCATCAACACATCGTTGCTTATTGTAGACATCGAAACAATTGCCTTGCCCAACTGGAGATGCAACTCGACAACACCCAACCTCTGTTTCCAGGCCTTGGCAAGCTCCCGCATGCCAGGTGCCGTTTGCGGCATCGCAACTAGCAAGAGAAGCCTCGTATCCCTGGTCACAGATAGGCACGCAGCATCCAATAGAACATTCCGGAATGTTCGAGCAGGCCTTCCCCTCCCTTAAAAATGTGTTGGGATACGCCACGCATCCACGCGACCCCTCGGGTACTTCACATTTTTGCTGACGATAATTAAGCGGAACGCAACAGCCGCGGTCGAGATTTTGACATAGTGTGATTTGGCCACATAATTGGCCTTGCTGCCAATAGGCAGGCTTGAACGGGTCGCGATCGTATGTTGTGCATTCGGTTTGGCTCACTTGGTCGAAACAGCCGAGAAGAGTGACGCAACATCCTTGGGTCGCCGTCGATTCTTTGCTAGTGGATTCACCGTACCAAGGCCTGCCGAATACGTTGGTGGATCCAGTAAGTATTTGCACAACGAAGGCGGTAAACACGTAGCCGAGAACGAGAACGACGATCACGCCCCAGACGACTGCGCCGAGGAACCGGCGCGCGCCTTGGACTTTTTCCGGATTGCCGCGGGACGTGAGCAGACCGAACCCGGCCCAAATGAAAAACAGCATCGCAACGACGGGCAGGACGCGCACGCCCCACATGCCCATGTTCACGAACAGCCAGATGAAATCATCAAGCTGGCAGGCTCCACACTTGAAGCATGGCGGGAGAACGCGCAAACATTTTACGTTGTAAATATCCGATGATTGACCCGTGCATCCGGCATAGTCTTCATAGGCACTTTCTACACACGCATCGTTCGTGGTTTGTGCCGTTTGTTGGTTCTGCTGCGCCTGCGCATTTGCTTGCAGTGCAACGCTAAAAAGTCCAAACGCGACTATCGTAATCGCTAAGAGTGTAAGGACCCGTTTCATGGAGTTTGTAACGTCAGGTCAATGACCTTTGCGGCTGTCCCAAGACTTGTTTCATAATCAGCCGTGCCGTTCACCACGGTCTCAATCATATTTTTGAACGCCTCTTCCGCTTTAGCGGGGTCTTTGCCGTGGTACCAACTTTTTGCGTTCAAGGCCTGCTTCGCGAAAATGTATACGTTGGATTCCGGGTCATTGATCTGGGTTGAGAGGAGCGAACGCAGAACGCTCACGCGGCCCGCTTTGTTGAGGTATGAACTAACCGCTTCTTCGCTTGCCGCGTATTGAATAAAGTTCCAGGCTTCATTCGTATGACTTGAGGCTTTTGCCGCTGACATGATCCAGTAATTCGCGTAGTTCACCTCTTGGTTCGCGGCGATTTGCGGAACAAAGGAAATACTATATTTGAGTTGTGTCGCGCGTTCCTCGATAAGCGGGATATGAAACGCATAACCAAGAAAAAAGGCTACACTGCCCTGGCTAAAACTATCAAGCGCGTTCGGCATGCCCGTGTTCCATGTGTACACTTGCTTAGTCGGTGAAGAAAAATCCGTGTAGAAGCGCAGCGCTTCCTGCCCGGGTATATACGTCGGGTCGCTCGGAGAAGCGCTGCCAAACGTCACGCGTTTGCCTGAAACGTCAACCATTTCCGTGCCGTTTTGAATCATGAGGAGGGAGAGAATATCGAACGCGCGCGGAATATTTTCATACGTTCCGAGCGCAGCGCCGGATTGCACGATGTTGCCTGCATCATCGAGAATGGTCATTTTTTCAACCATCTTAACAAACTCCGACCAGGTGCGAGGAGGTAAGGGAAACCCCGCTTTATTGAGCAAATCTTTATTGTAGAACAGCACCAAGGTGTCTGCTGACAGCGGGAGACCGTATATTTGTTGATCAAAAACAACGTCGGAAGCCACCGCATCAATGAAATTATTTTGTAGCGCATTCATGGAAACCGTGGGGAGTTCGCGATATTCAACTTTCGTTTCCTCTTTGATTCCGAGCGTTTTCACAGTTGAATAGTATGCCATTTTTGTTGTCTTGGGCATGGGCGTGCTAAAGTCCTTATACTTTCCTAGCCAGTAGTTCGGAACAAGAAAAATGTCTGGGCCAATGCCGCGCGCCCAGGACGAAATAAGGATGTCTTCGTACTCTTCAATACGAAATTTTTTGTACGTGACGTTTACGTAGGGGTGCAGGGTATGATAGGTAGCAATCAGATCCTGATAAGAGGATTCCTCATCGAAGACACCCCAAATCGTAAGGTCAACTTTTTTCGGCAACACAACATTGCCGCCAGAGCTCGAGAGTGCGATAAGTACGATTACGATCACGACTACCCCAATGCCTCCGATGATAATGAATTTCTTCATACAGCGTTATTTGCGCATTCGTGTTCGCAAGTAGGCGCGTAAGTCTCGTTGCAGATCTTTGCGCCGCAATGCAAAGTCGATATTCGCTTTTAAGTACTCTAGTTTGTTGCCGGTGTCGTAGTAGGTCCCTTGTTTGACCGCGCAACCATAGACGGGTTTGTGTTTCAGGAACAGGTTAATTGCGTCCACGAGCCAGAGCTCATCGGCCTTGCCGGGCTTCAGTGCACGGAGCGAGTAAAATATTTCCGGCGTGAACACGCCTCCGCCGATAAAGGCGAGATTCGAAGGCGCGTCGGCGGATGTCGGTTTTTCGACTATGGAAAGTATCTGGTAGACATTACCGCGAATACGCTTCACTTTTGCAATGCCGTAGCGTGAGACATCTTGTTTTTCCTTAACTCGCATTAAGCAGATGACAGGCGCTTTGTATCGCGAAAAGATTGTGAGCAATTGTTTTAATCGGGGTGGCTTCGCCACCACAAATTCATCGCCCCAGAGCACGGCAAACGGTTCATCGCCGACGACGTGCTGCGCGCTTAAGACAGGCGTTGCGTTGCCGTACGGCCCTTTTTGCCTGACATAAATAAAATCCGCCATTTCCGCAATATGGCGGACGAGCTTCAATTGTTCCTTTTTTCCTGCACGTTCGAGAAATTTTTCCAGTTCAAACGGATAGTCGAAGTGGTCCTCGATCGATCGTTTTTGGCCGCTCGTGACGATAATAATGTCCGTAATGCCAGATGCCACCGCCTCCTCCACGACATATTGGATAATAGGCGTATCCACGACCGGCAACATCTCTTTTGGTTGCGCTTTTGTCGCCGGCAAGAATCGCGTACCATACCCGGCAGCGGGTATCACGACTTTTCGTACCTTTTGCATAGTTCTCGATTGCCAATTTCTTTCTCATTATACGAGGATATGCGAGTTTTGTAAAGCGTTTTGTATACAAAAAAAGTGTTTTTTTGAAATGCGATATTACTCCCAGGGCTTATTTTTTGACAGCCTGAAATCTTTTGTAGAAAAAGTAAAAGATTGCAGCAAGAATAGCCAGCACAAAAACAATGTCAAGCACTTCGGTATACCGACGGAGCGTTTCCCATCGTTCCGCAAGCAAATAACCGACATATGCGAGAAACGTGTTCCAGATGGCTGCGCCGATAGTCGTATACAGAATGAATTTACCGAACCGCATACGCCCGATGCCAGCAGGGATCGAAATCAAATGCCGCACCACAGGGATGAAACGGCTGATAAAGACCGCTTTTTCGCCATACCGTGCGAAAAATCGCTCGGTTTTTGTCAGGTGCTCCTCGTTCAGTAACAGGTATCTTCCGAATCGTTTCACAAATAGTCTGCCGCCATACATGCCAATGTAGTATGAAATGAGCGAGCCCAGGATGCTGCCAAGGGTGCTCGCGATAATAACGCCAGCTAACGTAAATGTCCCAGCGTACCACAAAAAGCCGGCGAACGGCATCACCGCTTCGCTCGGCACGGGCAAAACCATACTCTCAAACGTCATCAACAAACCGACGCCCGGATAGCCGGTCGCGTCGATAATGCGTATTGCGAGGTTCATTATGGATTCCGTGATGCCCATTGATTGTCAGTTCTTTCGTGTCGTTACTTTGTTTGTCCAAGGGCTTTGATACGTCCTTGGAGAGAACTCATTAATTCTTTGAAAATGACGCCAAGCAACGTAGCAAACAGGAAGAACAGCCAGCCAATAAATACCATAAACGTCAATTTGCTCTCACGTTTTTCCACTTCACGCAACGACCGCCCGGCCAGCACAAAGCCCGATTGTTGTCCTGCGTAATAAACCGTTACGGTTGCGTTCCGTACGTCCGGTCTCGGCTGCCAGGTGAGACGATTACTGCCGAATTGTTTCGCATACGCATACACGCCATCCGGAAGTGTCGGAATTTCATTGTCCAGAGTCGCGGAAGATGCGAGCGGTTTCCCATTCCCGTCGTAGATAATCAAAAACGGCGCAAGACTCGTAGCCATGTTAATCGGTTCCTGGCCTACGATCTCTGCCGGCGACTTTCCTTTTTTGAGAGCAGTTGCGGCGTCCTCCGCCATTTGGATTTGCGGATCATTTGCGGATTGCCGGTAGGCTTGTTGCACTGTTCCATAAATAATGCCGCACAGGACGGTTCCCGCGATGACGAACGGGATCCAGAATTTTATTATTGACAGGAGCCTCGTAACCACCGACTTTGTTTGTTATGAATAAAACCTACGAATCCTCAGTATAGGGTAAAACCGGCACGGTCGCAATTGCGCGCCATACGTTTTACCCGCTGACTCGGATACGCTTATATTCAAGGATCGTCAATACAATGACAACAATGTCCAGCACGGAGAGGAAGACGAGGCCAAGGGAAGGCGTGAGTGCATACTGGTAGCCCTGATACGCGAGGAAGGCAAGAAAGGTCACGACCGCCGCCGGGTACGCCCAGAGCTTACGCCGCAGGAGCGCAATAACAAGGAAAAGCTTGATAATGCCGTGAGCGAAGAGGTATATGGTGACAAACAGTTTTGTGTTCAGAGAAATGCCGCTCACGGATGCTCGGAGCACGTTGGCAATTCTGTCGCGTGGATCTTCGAGAAGCTCATGTTGCGTTAACGTATAAATGATCGAAATGACGGCTTGACTCGTCACCAGGAGGTATACGATGCCCCCGAGAATCTCCAGGAATCCATTCACACCTTTCAGTAGAATGCTCACAACAAACGTCCAGTGGAGAGCAGAGGTTCGCGACGTTGTTGTATAATTATTTTTCTCGGCGCGTTTAACTACGTACGATCGTCTCCGTCTTAACCCTTTTTCTATAGCTCAAAAAGATGATTAAGGCAATGAAAGCCATGACGCTGCCGAGCCAAAAGGGAAGACTGGGAGACTTTTGCCAGAGAAAGCCGGCGGCTAAGGAAGCGACGAACGCACCTATGCCCACGATTGTCTGTTGGAGGCCAAGAGCGGTGCCGGACATTGCTGGCTGGACCTTGGAGGCAATAAATGCTCGACTGACGCCATCGGTGAGCGCCATATATATGCCATAGATTGGAAAGAGTACCCACAGCCAGAAGCTTTCTTGGACCAGCGCCATGCCTGCATAGACGATCGTAAAAAGAGCGAAGCCGACTGCCATAATTCTTTTTGCGCCGATTTTATCGCTTAGAACGCCGGCTGGATAGGAAAAAACGGAATAGCTGATATTGAAGAGAACGTAAGCTGCCACGGCCAACACCGTAGAGAGTCCGAGATTTTTTGCTCGCAAAATAAGAAACGCATCGGAACTGTTGCCAATGGCAAATACCGCGCTCACCAGAAGAAACATTTTTAAAGAGTCATCGAGCTGTTTCATATTGGCGAAGTGAATGGGATGATGCAGTCTGTTCTCCGGCCTGCGCACATCCTTGACGAGTGTAATGAGCAGTCCTACACCGATGAAAGCGGGGATGGCCGCAATGAAAAAGATCGTCCGGAAACTGTCATGAAATACGGCAATGAGTAATAAAGCCAGGAGCGGTCCGACGACCGCGCCGGCACTGTCTAAGGCGCGGTTTAAGCCAAATGCGCGGCCCCGTAGCTCCGGCGAGACGCTTTCTACGATAAGCGCGTCGCGGGCAGCAACCCGCGAACCTTTGCCAAATCTGTCAGTAAACCTGGCAACGAGGACAAAAGGCCAGGTTGTGGCTAAAGCCATGAGCAATTTTGAGACGGACGAAAGCGTATAGCCAAAGACGACGAGCGGTTTACGCCTGCCTACTCTATCGGAGAACCAGCCAGAAAATACTTTGAGTATACTCGCGGTTGCCTCCGCGATTCCTTCAATGAATCCAACGATAGCGACCGGTGCTGCCAACACCACAGTTAAAAAAATCGGCACAATTGGGTAGATGATCTCCGATGCAATATCATTAAAAAAGCTGACAAGCCCCATGGCCCAAACATTTTTCGGGAGACGAGGTTTTTGGGGTTCCATGAGAAAGTTTTATTTTAGCGGATTATGTATTTTTGAAAGCATTGGCTTGAGAGACGTGCGTCGCGAACCAGTAACTTATAAGCCCAACGACGATGCCGCCAAGAACGTCCATCGGATAATGTTGGCCGACCATCACGGTTGACACCATGAGGCCGACAGCGAGGGCCCAGCTCAGGGTTTTCCAAGATCGACGCACCTTACTCGCTTGTATCCACAACGCAGCGAGCATGGCAAAGTACGTATGCCCACTTGGGAATGTGTTCGTGGGTTTGTCATGGGCTGTGTACCAGGTCATGAGCTGTCCAGCCCACGTTGTTGTTCCATAGACTGGTCGTGCGATACTGACAGGCCACACCACGTAGACAATCAAAGCAATCGCAGATGCGACAGCTAGTGAAAGGAGGATGCGGCGCCAACGATCATTCCTCAATGCAATGAAGATCGGCACTGCGAGACTGATAAAACCACCCAGTATGTAAAGGGGTGCTAGCCACGGTTGGTAGAGCCACGGGTAATAGACGAGCGCACTGACAAATTCCCGCGCCCTTCCGGGAACCGATGCCCACGTGTTCACCGCATCGTAGAGCACCAACCAGAGCGCGAAGAATGCAAGAAAACTTAGGGCGATACCAATTTGTTTTTGGAGAGTTCTCCCAGTTAGAGACATGTTGTATAGAGTTAGTGTCTCAAAAAACGCCCTGACTGCCTAGAGGGCGTCGGGGATGGCCCAACATGAGGAGTTTCAAGTTTTCCTTTTTTCAGCAAACTATTATTGGGTTGAAACGCCTATCAATTCAACCTTTTCCTGTCCACCAGAAATTGATTCCTCCATCACGATAAAGCCGACATCCGGACAGTAGTATTTATATTCATTAAGACTTGCATCAACCATGCTCCAGTCTCTTGTTTGTAGGCAGCCCTCAAACGTCCCATGCGGAACTGTGATTTTCTTATTGAGAGCAACAATGTCTCCCATATCTTCCGCTCGACCTTTATAGTACTCTTGACGGTATGAATTACCGACTTTCGGATCGGCGAGCATCACGACTCCGGGTTGTGCGCCATCAACGCCGGCTTCCCAAGCACCCGCATGGTCTTTGAGTTTTCCATTCTCATAATTATCAACTGCTTCCCCAAAATACCAGACGTTTCCGAGTTTATCTTGGGTATACAAATCTTTGGTATCCTCCTTTAAAACATCATTCAGCCAGGCTCTGTCCCAGACGACCATTGTTGTTACTCCAAGAACCACCTTTGTCTCGTTGGTCACTTCGACCACTATGCGTTCGAGGCCTTCAGTGGTTTTGTTTTCATAGGTGAATTTTGTACCGGGTTTCAACGTGAAGTATGGATTATTGACTTTGGAAACAAAATCCGTTGGTGTGATTGTCGGATGATATTGGGTATTCTCAATTTTCGTCGGTTGATTGTTCAACCAATACACAACGCCGCCTGCGATAAGAAGCATGATAATGATAAGGAGAATTTTATTCATATCTTTGCGGCCTTTATGCCTTTCTTTTTTCCATGTTCTCTTTGATGCGCGCTTTGACAAGCTTCTGTATGAGCACAACTGGCACTTTTGACCCAATCGGAAATTGCAAGGTAGACTTTCCTGTTTGATATGGCTTGAGTTGTAGCGAAAACGTCGCTTGGATTTTTCGACTAGGCACGGCAAATAGACTGACATGGTTCGTAAACGCCGCGAAGTACGCCAGTCGTCCTCGGTACCCATAGTAGGGCATGCCATAGCTGATTCGCTCCTCGGCTTGCGGCGCCGCTGCTTTGATCGCCGCTCGAATTTTTTTCAACATCGGCCGGGCCGCAGGTGACACTTTGGCAATATATGCATCAATATCTTTTTTACCATTCTTTGAAGCGAGTTTGCTCATGAACTTATTTTGCTCGCATGCGGTTGTTACGCGGATTGTGTTCGACTTCAGCCAGGCCTATTGCTTCCAAGAGAGGCGGGATGTACATCGCGAAGCGTCCGCGCAAACCCTTCTTCAGGCCGTACCACCCACCGATCGGATTTTTCGAGTGCCGAGCCCAACCTTCGACGGTCCAGGATTTGGTCGGTTTCTGTTCATCCGCCGCGCCAAGCTCCATCCAGTCGCCGTGCTTTTTTAACATGGCGTGCAGGTCCTTGATGCACCGGGCGTCATACTGCAAGACCGTTTTGCCAACGGTGCAGACCAGTACATCGCCGTCTTGATAGATGGTGTATTTGGATGTCCCGGGTGGGGTTTTGAGTTTCCAAGGATTCTGCTTGGTGCCTTTTGGGTTAGCCATAGATATAACCTTTATTATTGATCATATGCTTGTTGTAATGTTTTAATGTCAAGTTTTTTCATTTTCAACAAGGCTGCCATCACATTTTCTGATTTCTTCGGGTCATTAGCTTTGAGCATTTCGCTTAACGCGCTCGGAACGATTTGCCATGACACACCGTATTTGTCCTTCAGCCAGCCACATTGTTCTGCCTTTGGATCTGCGGAGAGCTTCTCCCAATAGTAGTCCACTTCTTCTTGCGATGCGCAGTTCACGATGAACGAAATCGATTCATTAAATTTGAATACTGGACCGCCATTCAGTGCCACGAAGTCTTGACCCTCAAGCGTAAACGCTACCGTCATGGCGGATCCGGTTTTCTTTCCCGACACTTCCTCAGCCGCTTTCGGATAGCGGGCTATGTTTTTAATCTTTGAATTCTTGAAGATTGACGTATAAAAATTGGCCGCTTCTTCGGCTTGTGTATCGAACCATAAATGCGGTGTGATTTTTTGTCTGGCTTCGCCAGATCTCGCGTAGCGAGACATGGAGTTCCTCATTTAATTATTATTTTTCATTAATGAGTGTTGTTTTGTACACGTGACCTTTTTGATCATAGGTAATCCAGGTGCCAACTTGCTTGCCCTTTTTAAAATGTCCGGAACGCATCTTAGTCCCATCTTTCCGAAACCACTCCCAATATCCATCGGGTTTTCCGCTTTTCAAGTTTCCTTTGGCCCAGATCGTGCCATCTCTGTGATATACGATATGTTTGGGCGACGTTCGGCATAAGGATCAATGTAGCAAACGCGTTAGGAGGCCTTACACGATACAGTATTCAACCTTACTTATTTGAGACTCTCCGCCAATTTATCAAACGACCCGTTCCAACCAGCAGTGGCGCCCTCGCTGTTTGGGCCAGCGGGCATGCCAACGTGCCGCAAGGTCATTTTGGTCTTCCCGCCCTGGATCTCTTCAAACATGATAGTCACCTCAAGTTCCATCGGGAAATCTCCCATGCCGTAGTGAGTTGCGGGTACGATGTTGCCTTTTTCATCGGCAAAGCTGTCAGTGCAGACGATTTTTTTCAGCGGCACGATTTCCTTGTAGGTACCGGTGCTCCAGAAGTCTTTCGCCGGCGCACCCGGCGCGGGCTGGCCGTGCATACAATACAAGTATTTCCCGCCGACACGGAAATCCATGGTGATCGACGGCGCGGTGAAATTCGCCGGCCCCCACCATTTCTTCATCTCGGTCGGGTCAGACCATACCTTCCAAACGCGTTCAACTGGCGCGTCAAAGACGCGGGTGATAATGAGTATATTTTGTCGGGTATCGTTGATAGTACTTCTCGTTAGTAAAAAATGCGAGCGACGTAAACCTGTCGCCCAAATCGACGGTTCTACAGGGTCACCGCCCCAGGTTCGGTCGCATCCGCACTGACGGTGAACATCATCATCACGGGTTCGCCGGTCGTTGAGTCAGGCGCCGGGGCGTCTTTCGCTTCGTCGAAGGTGCCATCGCCATCGTCGCGATGGAGCATCGCGAAGAACGTCTCGTCGTTCGCCGTTTCGCGGGAAAGCGCGATCGGCGGAAGGTTCTTTGTTTCGCCCGCCAGCAGCAGGCCGCTTACGCCGAGAATCTTCCCGGGCATACCATTGACGTCCTGATGAATCGCCACGAAGCCTGGCTGCGCAAGCCGTACAACCGCTACCGCCACCGTGCGAGCGGGCATTTGATCCGCGACGTAAATCGCGTTCGCGCTCACAAAGAGACCGCTCGTCGTACCATTCTCATTTTGTTTCGCAGTATTCTTCTGAAAAAACCAGGCCGCGGTGGTTACGGCAGCGGCAATGAGGACAATGACAATGAGTGATTTTTTGTTCATAAGTAAGAGGTTGTATGGACAGTATAACACAACAGCCCCGACGTTACGTCAGGGCTGTGTCAGGTAATGAGGATTATTATTGAGTCCAGTAAATGAAGGTTACGACCTTCTCGCCATTACCGAGGTCGCGGACATTGACAGAAGGAGAGACACCGGCCGCCAGACCGCCCTTTCCCGTACCACCAGGTAGGAGCGCGCTCAGCGAGGTGTAGCTGTCGAGATGCGAGTAGATCAGCACGAGCTCGTCGTAGTCGTGTTGGTTCGGGTGCAAATTACTGAGCTGGCCGGAGAGAGTACCATCGGGGTCATTCGTGTAGTCCATGCAAGAACCGAGATTCGTGTTGTTGAAATTCTCATCTTGATGAGTAAGACCAAAGGTATGACCGACTTCCTGGCAGACCACGAACTGCTTCCAGGCAGGCGTGTTGTACGTTGAGGTGTTGAAGTATGTGTCATTCATCTTCGTCACACCCTGTGTAATATGGTTGTTTGCGTCAATCCAGATCTGCGCGAGGCCGAGCCAGCCGTTGTATCCGTAGGTTTTGCTGCACACTTCCACTCGCCCTTTTGTTGGCCGACAATTCCCTTTTGACGCGCCGGCGACAACCGTGGTGTCCAGAACGCTCGACGCGCTCCAGTCAGCAGAGGCTGTGGCGAGATAGCTGTCCCACGCGCTAGAGACGTTGTCACCGAGTTTGATCGTGAACGGGTTTGCCGTTCGTGCCCAGTGGTATGGACCCCAGGCGTGTGTGGCGTAGACCGCAGTAGCGACCGACAGCACCGCAATGGCCACGACCAGGCCAATTATCCAAGAACGAATACGTGAGGAATGCATATTTTTCGTGCTTTAATTTTATTGATAAACTCAAACTATTACTATTATTATACATTGATAAGGGAGCGACGTCAATCCTCGGTGTCTGTTTGAAAATATTCCTGCCTTGGCCAATATTTTTCTTTATTTAGATTCAAGCCCCCGAAAACGAGCGTAGGCAGTTTTTCTTTTGTTCATTAAATCGTCGTACTCTTTACCCAACCCATCCAAATCAGCATTTTCACTTTGTATTGCTCTTTTATAAGCGCGCAGAGTATCGAGTTCTTTTGCAGAAAAATCCGCGATCTCACGTGCCAAGGGAGGAATGAGTGCATCATGTTTGATTAAAGAAGATAGTCGAAAAGTCGCTTTTGCATTCAGTTCGATCAGAGCATCGCCGGCTTTGCTCTCCAAATCATCAGTCCCGCCGATGGAGAAATCTGACATTGTCTTATCGAATTTTTCGTAGGAAGCTACAAAATCTGTGAGTGCTCTCACGTCATTATGATAAAGACGAGAAAAAAAGAAAACAACACCAACAATCACTATGAGAGCGAGGACAAGCAACACTTTATATTTTTTGATGATTTCCATTAAATTTCACGGCTAAGTCATTTTTGGGTACATTCTCCGCGCCACTTCTTGTCCGCTCGCCAGCGCCCCTTCAACCGTCGCGGAGTCCTGTCCACTGTACAACGCCTCGCCGGCGAAGAAGATCGCGTTTCCGATAGGTCGAACCAACGCATTACGAGCTGATTGCGATTCGGTCGTGTCGTAGCTGTAGGCGCCTTTGGCAAATTGGTCGGTTGACCAATCGTACACCCCTGAATAGGTAAGCTCTTTTTTAATAGACTCTTTCTGCATCGAAAACATATTTGCAAGAGAAACGAAAGATGCTTCAATGATGTCTTCGTGCGAGCTCTTGATAAACCTTTTTGTTTTTGGGCCAGCGAGCCAGCCAGTGAGCAGGGGAACAGGATCGGGATACTGCGTCCACCACACCGGCACTCGTTCGTTTGAAAAGATAAAGTTCATTGCAGCGAGATCTTTGCCCGCAACATTCACCCACCACTGGCGCTTGAATCGAAGAAGAATTTTTATGACATTGCCGAATCCCATCTGTTCAGAGGCTTTTCGCTTTTCCGGGATGTCCGGAGAAAACTTGATACTTTGCAATACGGGTAACGGAACGGTTACGATAACTTTCTCTGCGCTATATGAGTCACCGTTCAGCGTGCGCACGGTTACGTCGTTCTTATTTTTCTCTATTGTTTTGACAACCGTGTTCAAATGAATTTCAGTGCGATATTTTTTACATTCTGATTCAAGAAATTTCAGCAACACGCCGTAGCCCTCTTTTATCCGATACTGTATCCATTCTTTGCCGCCCAGCCATTCATCGCGGAGCGTAAACGTGCTGATACGATAAGGGTCTGCGGCATCATATCCTTCGACCATTCTGATGATCGACGTTCGAAGATCGGCAAATTTTTCATCTGCGAAATATTTCTCTAGAAATTCCACAATCGGCATATCATGGTGCAACTCCTTGAGTTTTTGATGCAACAAGCCCCAGTCGCGCCCGAGCTCTTGATTCGGAGAGAGTGTTCCATTGATTGAACTCCACCTATCACCCTGCATCGGTATGAGCGTCGCGCCCGCCTTGTTGGCGATGGACTTTGTTATTGGCGCGTTCCCATGAACAAACTCCGCGCCTGCTTGCGCGTGGTAGCCAAAGAGTTCTTCCGGAAGAGCCCAAACGCGCCCGCCAATTCTCTCGCGCGCCTCGAGTATCATTACCTTTTTTCCGGATTTCCCAAGCTCATACGCGGCCATAAGCCCCGCACAACCCGCTCCAACAATGAGGACGTTTGTTTTTTGCTTTGTTGAGATAATTTTTTTTGGAAGATGGTCAGGTTAGTGGGGAATTTTCCTCACTGTTGTTGTACCGGATCAAGAATGCTGGCGTGCCATTCGAGTTAGGTATCCAACCAGTGCAAGAATAATAAGTTTTTTAGGGCACGGTTTGAGGTACATGGATAATAGTTCTCTAAAAACCTCTGGTATACAAAACTTCCATCCAATATTTCAGAATATATGTTGAGCATTGAATAATACTTTGGTCTTTTGAATAATTTAGGACTTGGCTTCCGTGAAAAAAGTTACATCGAACTTGATAAATAGCCCCTAAAATTTGATCAAAGTTTGTAACAGAATCTATGGGTTTTTCTTCTTGACTTTTCGGCCGATTATCTTTAATCGGAGCTAACCCTTTTAAAATATTTAATTGCTTTAGAAATTCTGCTGATTCTAGGCGGCGCCTAAAAGCTTTCTCAATTGAATTCGGATGATTCTTAAGCCAATTCAACATGTCCTTGTCGTGATTTTCTTGTGAAAGGTACGCTATGGCTATGTTGAAACTAAGATAAAAATAGAAAAATTTTATCCCATCCTCCCATGACTCTTCTTGATTTCCGCGTTCGAACCAATAGTTAAAAAGTTTTTTAACTGCTTTATTGGGCATTATTATTTTCCAAGATAATTCCGATATTGGTATTCTCAAATCATATCAACACATTCGAGTATGGATTAGTGGAATCTCTGTAGAAAAACTTTTTATAGGGAACGACATCTACTTTCCCGCTAATTGCCGTCACCTTCGGTCCCCAACTCAGTAAAACTACACGTCGGGCGGCCAATGCTTTGGATGTTTTCGACGCCGAATAAATGCTCGAATCCAAAAAATGAGTATAATAAGAAATCCTCCCGCATAGAATAGAATAAATCCTGACCCCAATATATTCTTTATGAAATCAACAATGCGCGCAAACATATTATTAGTTTCAACAATGCCTGTTCGAAGGAAGCTAAGAGCTCGAACAGAGTTGCCTGATGCTTGCCATTTGAATTGTATTCAATATTAAGAATTTCTGGCGGTGGGAGAGGGATTTGAACCCCCGATACCCTTACGGGTATACCGCATTTCGAGTGCGGCCCATTCAACCGGGCTCTGGCATCCCACCACGCCGTCATGCCGAACTTGTTTCGGCATCTCCATTGGGAGATCCTGAAACGAGTTCAGGATGACTGATGAAGCGTACTAACAATAGTGCACCACACTAACCACGTCAAGCAATGCTACTCCGTGAGCACTCGGACCGACGCGCGCCGTCCGCCAACCGCGGAAATGCGGAGCGAGCTGTCGCCAGCGGCAACGTCGTAGCCCCCGCGCCACCAGATTTCGAATTCCCGCGTGTAGTACCCCGTGAGTTGCGCTTGTAGATTATAGATGCGCACGTTCGGGCCGCCGCCGGACAAGGGAGCAACCGCAATCTCTGGCGCTTCGTTGTTGTTTTGAATGTTGCCGGCAGTTACGCGCACGCCACCGCGAAACGCAGGGTCGTAAGCCATGAACTGACCCATGAGTACGGCTTTCGGACTAAAGATGCGGACGTGCGGGCCACCGGTTGTCCCTGCGCCTGTGATGATCGCGGCGTCTGATTCAGTCGTCGCGTCAACCGCGGCAACGTCCACGCCGCCGCGGAACGTTTGGCTGTACGCGAAGAACTGGCCAAGCACCGTTCCGTCCGCGTTAAAGATGCGCACGAGCGGTCCAGCACCGCGGCTTGGTGCAGTGACTATGTCTGCCTTGCCGTCGAAATTCAAATCTGCTGACGCAACGCTAATGCCGGTACGAAGACCGCTTGGATACGCGAGGAACATAGACACAAGCGTGCCGTCACTTTTAAAAACGCGTACTTCCGGATCGGCTCCCGGGCCATTGCCAACAATAATCTCGGAGAGTCCATCGCCATCAACATCACCCGTGGCAACGTCTACGCCTCCTCGAAACGTGGTCGGCAGCGCGAAGAATTGGCTTAGGAGTTGATTCTGGCTATCATAGATGCGCACTTGCGGCCCACCGCCCGGGCCAGCACCGACGACGAGCTCCTCGCCAGCGGTCGGATGAACGTCACCGACAGCTATGCGCGCACCGCCTCGGAATTCGCCGAAAGGTAGGAGTTCACCGGGAAGCGGCGGGGGAATGGTCGCTCGACTGACGTGTTGGGCCGCCAACAGGGATTCATAGGGGTTGATAGGTGTGTAATTAGGCGTGCGTATCTCGAAGTGTAAATGTGGGGCCGTTCCTTCGGCATTACCGCTATCGCCCATCCATCCGATAATCTGGCCCGCGACAACGGGATTACCGCGCTCCATATCAGGCGCATAGGCATTCATCCCACCACCGAGTCCGTCGTCGGTTCCCGGTGTATCGTTATTCACGTGGTAATAGACATACGCATACCCATCCTCGTCTTCAATGGTAATGGCGTATCCCCAATAAGGCTCGGGGTAAGGGACGGACCTGAGCGTGCCATCCACCGTAGCGAGAAGCGGTTGGCCCTTGAAGCCAAAGATGTCGTTACCTTCATGGACCCGGCCGCCGGAGCGCGGATCGCCAAAGTCATCGCCGAATCTGTTTGATCCGAGCACCGGAAACGTAATCGAACGCACTTCCTGGCCCTTGACCGGAGTTACGGGCATTGCAGAAAAAATCATGATTGCGCCGACAATGAGCCTTAGAATATTTTTTTGATTGCTTTGCATATTAAAATAAACTTTCTTGTTTTTTGTTTGTTCGTTCCTTTTCGCTGAATACTTTTACTGTACCATATACGCCGTCGTACCCTGGCAGGATGGTCAATTTTTTTGCACGAACGCGCTTAATGCCTTCAACGACCATCGGATCGCAGAATGTTTGCAATTCTTCAAGCGGCACGTGCAATAAGACGTCAAACTCGTTTTTCACTTGTACGATTCGTTCGTATTCCGCGAGCACTTTTTTCGTGCCCTTTTTTTGACCGAACGCCTCACCGATGATTTCTTCCAATGGCACCAAGCTTTTGAATGGCGGGCGATTCTTTGACGTGTAGCCTTCTTCGCGATCCGCGAGTTTTTCCACGCGATGCATAACACCCACGGTAAGCGGTTTTTTACACACCGGACAAATGCCTCTCAGTTTTATCGTTTCTTTTGGGGCCATGCGTTTTTTGCAGTTACGATGACCGTCCCAATGGTACTTGCCCTCTTCCGGGAAAAATTCAATGGTGTACGCGATATGATTTCGTTTGCCGTGGGTTTTGATCGCTTCCACGATGTTTGTGTGCGTTAGCTCGTTGAGCTCGAGCACGGTCGCTTCCCGGCCAAGATTGGCAGGGGAGTGCGCGTCTGATGACGACACGATATTCAAGCGATCCACTTGCGACAGGCGCCAGTTCATGGCGGGGTCAGATGAAAGCCCGGTTTCGAGTGCATAAATCTGCGGAGATAAATCGCCAAAGCACTCATTAATCGAATCAAAACCTGACTCCGAGCCAAACAGCGAAAACCAGGGTGTCCACGCATGCGCGGGAATGATCAGGCATTCCTGAGAAACGCCGAGTACGATTTTCGCTAGCTCCTTTGCGTTGAGTCCGAGAATGGGACGTCCGTCGGCTTTCAAGTTGCCAATGGCGTTCAGTTTACCGTTGATTTTTTCCACAATCTCAAGCGTTGGAGCTACTACCACAATATGAATTCTACGCACCCGTCCGCCTTGCGAGTAGATGCAGGAAATTTCTGTCGTCAAAAAAAACGAAACCGCTGGATCAGCGCCTTCTTTTAATGAAAAAAGCCCACGATCGTTTTGCGTGAGTTTCTTTTTTAGCTCGGCAAACCATGCGGGATGCGTAAAGTCCGATGTCGAGATAACACCGATGCCTTTTTTCTTCGCCCAGAGCTGCATGTTCTCCAAGTCCATCTTTTGCGAAACCGCACGCGAGTACTTTGAGTGCACGTGCAGATCGATAATATGTTCCGACATATCTTGTAGTGTACCATTCGCCTTCTAAAATCAAAAGTCGCTTTCATACATGAAAGCGACTTTTGGCAATTCTGGCAACGGCCTGCGGGTCATCGCGTGCTCCAGCTTGCGCGTATCCGAAGTTGTCGGCTTCGCTCCAGCCTCCGCACGCGCGCCCCTTTCCCCACGTATTGGTGCTCGCTTCACTGCGCATCCAATACGTGGGGACCCCTCTTTTTGTCTCTAGTTTAAAAGAAAAACTCCTCGTTATTGAGGAGTTTTCAATGCAAAGCACCGGGCATCGGCCTACTTTCCCAATGACATGCGTCATAGTATCATCGGCGCTGACTGGCTTAACGATCGTGTTCGGGATGGGAACGGGTGTGGCCCAGTCGCTCAAAACACCCGGAGCTCTGCATTGAACATTGTACCTGTGTGGAGTCACGTGGTCGCCGCATAGGCGACTTTACGTGACGAAAATCACCAGATGGGGAGGGGGTGGCTGCGCCACCCCACCCCGGCATCTTTTGATTTAAATACACTATTTCGTCTATCAGTGATTGCAACGATGGCTCAATTAGTACTTCTCGGCTTAAATCCTTACGGATCTTTCACCTGAAGCCTATCAACCTTGTATTCTCCAAGGAAGCCATAAGACCTCATCTTAGAAAGGGCTTCGCGCTTATATGCTTTCAGCGCTTATCCCACCGAACGTGGCTACTGAGCTTATGCTCCTGGCGGAACAGCTCATACACCAGAGGTTCGTTCTTCCCGGTCCTCTCGTACTAGGGAAGAATATCCTCAAGTCTTAAACGCCCACGGCAGATAGGAGACCGACATATATGTTACATATAACTGCACATGCAAATTATACGGTTTAATATTTCTATTAAACACTCTAAATCGCTTTAGAAGATCGGACTATGTCTTCTCACCTTATCGGGTGAGCTTGGCGTATAGTCTCTGAGGATTCTCTACTACTATATGTAGCAGAGCCTTTCCTGCAAGTTATCTGCACCTTACCATTGTTACTTCATTCTTGAAGTAGATTAAGGATACTCAGACGTTCTCGCAAATAGCCAAGTTTATCGACAGCTCGTTTATTTAGCTAATATTAGCCAAAAATGTCTACTGTCTCACGACGTTCTGAACCCAGCTCACGTACCGCTTTAATTGGCGAACAGCCAAACCCTTGGGAGCTCGACCTTCCATCATTACTGATGGGGTAAGACTATACCATCACCATATCCTCTGCATGTCACCATGCGGGACACAGGTGCGAACCGTGTGATAGATGCAACCTTACCGTTATTCATCTATCTCATCTTGCTTAAACTTTCAGGCAAGAATCAGTCGTTAGGGGAATCGATTTCTTAGATCATTGTCGCAAAGTTTTTTCGTCGATACTTCGAACGAACGTTGTATGACGACAATGTATCTGCCAAGCGCGCTACGATCATAAGATCGTTTTTTGTATTGACGGGATATTTGAGTATCTTTTTTGCACAATTGATTTGTTGTCTCTTGATGCGTACAAATGGTGCGATCATTGCTATGAGCCATTGTATGACTCGTTGATCACGTACGATCCATTCATACGTTCTTCCATTTTTACGTACATACCCGATTCCTGTAAGAGACTTAATCCATTGAACGTCTTTTTCATGCATTTGCGTGACTTTTATCTCCATACGCACGCGAAATCCGAATCGCTTTTCGTCATGGCGTTCAATGTACGCCATGACCGCGCCATCACCATCAATCAACCCAGCGAGATACGCTCGCTTGACTTTGGAAATCGATTTTCCCACGGTATTAACTTTCATAAATTTAGTATACCTGGGGTCTGCAAGCTGCACAACCGCAGGATTCTATGAAAGCCTTCACCGTTTTGGGCTCGTTTATTACCTTGGCGTTTCCGCCAAGGAGAGAAGTTATATCGTTTTCTCCACCCCCAGGATGCGATGAGCCGACATCGAGGTGCCAAACCTCCTCGTCGATATGGACTCTTGGAGGAGATCAGCCTGTTATCCCCGGAGTAGCTTTTATCCGTTGAGCTTCCGCCGTCCTATTTCGAACGGCTTATAGCGGCAGCGCGCACGGATTGTACGCACTACGAGCTATAAGCCTGACACGGTCGGATCACTAAGTTCTGCTTTCGCAACTGCTCGACTTGTTGGTCTTGCAGTAAAGCTGGCTTATGGCTTTGCCCTATCAGCACGATTTCCATCCGTGCTTAGCCAACCTTTGTAAACGCCTCCGTTACTTTTTAGGAGGCAACCGCCCCAGTTAAACTACCCACCAGACACTGTCTCCCAGCCCGTTATTCTAGGGCGAGGGATGAGACGTAGTGCTAACCGTGCGTGGTATTTCACTGGCGACTCCGATTCGCCCGAGAGCGAATCATCAAAGTCTCCCACGTATGCTAAGCGCGTTCAACGCTACATCAATGCCAAGCTGTAGTAAAGCTTCACGGGGTCTTTTCGTCTAGCCGTGGGTAACGAGCATCTTCACTCGTCTTGTAATTTCACCGAGTCCTTCGTTAAGACAGTTCTCAAGTCGTTATGCCATTCGTGCAGGTCGGAACTCACCCGACAAGGAATTTCGCTACCTTAGGACGGTTATAGTTACCGCCGGCGTTCGTCAGCGCTTCAGTTCAAGGCTTGCACCTCTCACCTTAACGTTCTGACACTGGCCAGGCATCAGCCCCTATACATCATCTTTCGATTTCGCAGGGACCTGTGTTTTTGATAAACAGTCGCTTGAGAAACGTTTGCTGCGGCCCATAGAGCTTGCGCTCATGGGCAGGCCATATACCGAAGTTACGGCCGCTTTTTTGCCGAGTTCCTGAACGAAGGTTCTCTCGTTCACCTGAGCACATCTATGCCCACCTACCTGTGTCGGTTTGCGGTACGGACATCTTTCTCCGCGCCCACATTGCTGCGGGCACGCATAATATTTTCTTGGCACGCACTGTGCGCCCATTGGGTTTGCCTTGCGACGCACCCTTCCCCCAACTCACGAGTTAACGCAAGCCAGGGACGCGTATAGCCAGAACACGCAGGCACTGCGCGCATGCGTCTACCATGCGCAAGAAAAAAGACGGTGCTGGAATATTAACCAGCTGTCCATCGGCTACCCCCGCAAAGCGGGGCTCACCTTAGGACCGACTAACCCTGGGACAATTGTTGTTGCCCAGGAAACCTTAGGTTTACGGTGTCCCGAGTTCTCATCGGGATTAGTGCTACTTATGCCAACATTCTCACTTCCCATCGCTCCACCAAACCTTACGGTTCAGCTTCGCCGCAATGGGAACGCTCCTCTACCACTCCCCATCATATAAATATGACGGGAAATCCTCATCTTCGGTATCCGGTTTAAGCCCCGTTACATTTTCGATGCAAGACGACTTGACCAGTGAGCTGTTACGCTTTCTTTAAAGGATGGCTGCTTCTAAGCCAACCTCCTGGTTGTCGAAGTCATCTCACTACCTTTACCACTGAACCGGAATTTCGGGACCTTAGATGGAGGTCATGGGCTCTTCCCCTTGAGACCAGTGAAGCTTAGCCCTCACGGTCTGACTCCCTCTGTCGAACCACCCAGTATTCGGAGTTTGGTTGGAACTAGTAGGATTGCTCCATCCAGTTCCATTCAGTGCTCTACCCCTGGGCGTTAATTAAGAGAGGCTAGTCCTAAAACTATTTCGAGGAGAACCAGCTATCACCAGGTTCGATTGGAATTTCTCCGCTATCCACGGCTCATCCCCTCGTGTTGCACGGCGAGTGGGTTCGGACCTCCCCCCGATTTTCATCGGGGTTCATCCTGGCCATGGATTGATCACCTGGTTTCGGGTCTAGCCCCGCAAACGTTTGGCGCCTTCATTGACTCGGTTTCCCTATGACTCCTCCGCCGATGGCGGATTAATCGCGCTTGCGAGGACTAACTCGTTGGCTCATTCTTCAATAGGCACGCCGTCACCCGCTCATATTTTCTCTTTACCTTGTATGACTTTTCATCGATTCATTCATAACTCTTTAGAGATACAGAAGAAATTCGATTCGGTACAGAGAAAAGTAGAGCGGGCTCCGACTGCTTGTAAGTATATGGTTTCAGGTACTATTTCATTCCCCTTACCGGGGTGCTTTTCACCTTTCCCTCACGGTACTTGTTCGCTATCGATCGTCAAAAGTATTTAGCCTTGCCCCGATAGTCGGGGCGGGTTCCCATAGGATTTCACGTGTCCCATGGTACTTGAGAAAATTATCGCAAAGAGTATCCTCTTTTCGTCTACTGGGCTTTCACCGTCTTTGGCAGCGTATTCCAGCGCTTTCGACTAAGAGATACAGGAATGCTTCTCCTGCGCGAAACGTTCGCACACAGAAGAAGAACTCCCCTCACTTCGCCTCGGACTCGTAAGATCCAAAGAATAACTTTCTCGCAACGTCCTTCCTACAGCAGCTTACGCTTCTCCCTCCCGCACCATTGCTGGCACGAAAGTACGCAAGAAGGATTTAGGCTGTTCCCTGTTCGCTCGCCACTACTAAGGGAATGATTCAGCCTTCAGGTACCAGTCGTCGGTGATCAGTTTGCACTAAAAACGGAAAACTGGATACTGAAAACTGACTGTTCGTTTCTTTTCCTCCGCTTACTGAGATGTTTCACTTCAGCGGGTTGACTCCATGCTCCTATGTATTCGGAACACAGTTCAGCATAACGCTTGCGCGTATGCAGAGGGTTTCCCCATTCGGACATCCCCGGGTCAAAGGTTGGTTGCCACCTCACCGAGGCTTTTCGCAGGCTCCGACGTCCTTCGTCGTCTTTTGACGTCAAGGCATCCACCATACACTCTTATTTGTTGCAATCACTGAAACACGAAACAGTTCGCGCTCCAGTTGTATTTACTTGATGCTCATTTACCACTTTACTAACTAACATTCAATTGTTAACGTTCGAGCAGAATCTCATCACACACAGGCGCCTTTCGCCCTTGTCTGATGACATTCTCTTCAGTTGTAATGTACAAAAAATCCCGCTGCAAGCGGGACAACGCTCGAATAGGATAAGAAGGGCGTTTTACCCGCTTTTTGTGTTCATAGAGAGATTTTTTGCCTGCATATTGGTCACGTGTGAATTAAGGTTTTTCTAGCGTTCTCTATTATAAACCAATAAAGGCGAGGCGTCAAGGGCTCATTCTTTTCCCAGGTTTGCCGTAACGGTATGGTTACTCGGGCGTTGTAAGAAAAAGAGCAAAAATGTATAGTAATAAGAGCTAAAGGACAACCACTTATTATTAACTTTTACATGTATGGATCCACGTCAGCGAACCCAGTCCGAAGAGGAAACAGTCCGTGAGAAAGGCGGTTCTCTCTACCGTCGCGCGACCGAGACGCCGACAGAAACAATGGAGGAAAGAACGACGGTTTCACAAACGCCAACTGGAGAAGTTGTGAAAAAAGTTTCAATGGCCGGCGCCTCTCCAGCCTCTGCTCGCGAGTTTTCTCGGAAGAAAAAACTTTTTCGTACGTATCAGATTCTTTGGTATCTGCTTGGTTTTGTGGAAATTGTGTTAGCCATCCGTTTCATTTTGAAAATGGCGGGTGCGAATCCCGAAAGTGGCTTCGCTGACTTTATGTATTCGTTGAGCCACCCGTTCGTCGGACCTTTCCTCGGCCTCTTTAGTCCCACAATTGGACCGGGCGCTGAGACGACGGCGTATATAGAGTGGTCAACTCTCGTTGCGATGGTCATCTACGTCCTTTTGGTATGGGGTATTATGAAACTTTTGCAGTTCGGCAAACCTACAAAACCAGAGGAGATTGAGCGGACGATCGAAGAGCAATAGTTAAATTTCAATTATAAAATTTGCAACAAAAGTAAATAGCGCACCATGTAATGTGGCGCGCTATTTAACTCTGATTACCACTTTGCCTTTCGGTTTCCCTGCCTCAAGATAATTGAGGGCTTCGGCCGTTTCATCCAAAGAAAAAACTTTGTCGATATGTACCTTCACCACACCTTGTTCAACCAATTCCGTTAATTTTTCAAGCCGCTCTCTGGTCATCTGGGTAAACTGAGAAATTGCATTGACTCCGTATTTTTTCATAAGCTTTTGGTTGGGTTGTTCTCCCATGGAAACGATCACGCCGCCTTTTTTAAGAACTGAAAAAGAACGGGCATAGGTTTCGCCGCCCACAGTATCAAAGACGACGTCTAAATCTTTTACGCTCTCTTCAAATTTTTGAGACTTGTAGTCAATAACTTGATCTGCGTCTAACTTTTTTACATATTCGGCATCTTCCGCGCTGGAAGTAGCCGCCACGGTCGCACCGAGATGCTTCGCGATCTGAACAGCAAACGTCCCAATTCCTCCCGCGCCGCCATGAATAAGAATCTTTTGCCTTTTTCCAAGTTTTACGTGTTCCAACAATGCTTGGACCGCACTCACTCCTGCCAAGGGCAAACCGGCCGCTTCTTCATGGCTAAGATTTTTAGGTTTTATGGCCACAGATGCTGCCTTTGCAAGAGTATATTCCGCAAACGATCCTGAACCGCCACGCAAGAAGCTAGCTCGTCCGTATACTTCCTCACCTTTGTGAACTGTCGTAACTCCAGAGCCCGTTTCCGAGACCACTCCTGAGAAATCTCCCCCCAAGGTTGCGGGAAATTGCAACGATATCATTTTACTCATCAATCCTTGACGGATTTTCCAGTCAGAGGGATTCACTCCTGCGGCATATACTTCAACCACAATCTCTCCTTTGGAAGCCACGGGCTTCAGCACATTGTTATTAATCTCCACAACTTCACCGCCTCCGTATCTAATGATTTGTGCTGATTTCATATGATTGAGTTAGTTTTGGTGCCTGGGAGAGGACTCCCCGCCTCCACGATGTTTCGGTGGGCAGGTGAACCCCAATTGCCGCCGGCCGGAGTCGAACCTCCAAGCTCTTGCGAGCACTAGGTCCTAAACCTAGCGTGCCCGCCTGCCTTGCCGAACTGAGGGGCTTATCTTTATGCCGAGGGTGGGATTTGAACCCACACATCCTTGCGGACACTAGCTCCTAAGGCTAGCGCGTATACCGTTCCGCCACCTCGGCATTTATTAATAAAAAAGATTATTTTTGAGATAAACATTGGTTGGGCAAGTTCGGCGGGCAGGTCTGCCAATTTCACCACCCCGGCAAGCAGTTGTAGCATATCCTCTCAAAACAGATGACGCAAGTTTTATGATTTGACGTCTGTTCAGACCGTCATTTTTTTGCTAAAATTAAAGTATAAATAGTGGTGATAGTCGAACGATTGCGACGGCGCATGAAGAAAAATTTGCTGAGTATCAGTTGCGCCGTTTAGTCAAAGCAGTAAGCCGTCGCGGAAGATGGCAGCGAAGAAAAAAGAGGATAAGTCAGTTATTAAATAATCATGAGTGTGGAAAAGTAACGAGTAAAGCGTTCTTTACAAAGAAAGTGAGGTGGTAGATGTTGAAGGATCTGCTGCAAAGAGGTTAAAACTGTAACCAAAGAACAATCAGATAAGGAGGATTATCATGTTACGTACACTAGTTCGCGCAGCCTGGATTGGACTGTTATTGTCCATTTTTGCATTTATTATCGGTTGTAACCAGAAAGGCGCACGAGAAATCACAGGCCCAGAAACACCCCAGTATATTGAGAAGCCAAACGTGCAGTCTCCAAGTACGTCCGCGGTCGGCCCGGCATGGGAAGCGAATATCGTGAGCGAGGCATTTTACGCCTTGTCACAAAGCCGATCGGGTGGCTCGAGTAAAACGTATCAGGGCTACGCGATGAGCGATTGGCCATATCCCTTACAGGGAGATTGTTGCGATGCATTAACAAAGGTTACGGTTCATACGTACGGTTCTAACTGTCCGCCCTGTCGGGGTCCTCTCGGGCTTTGGGCAGGCCAGTATCAACAGTGTGGCTGGTGTAAGTTCTTCGTGAATCTCGTTCTGTACCGATCATCGTATGGTTATCCAGGCGGGCATATTGTTCTGAGAACTGGGTATTACTGGAATCCTGGCTATGACGTAAGAAACGCTCAACCAGGTTGGATCATTCAGGCGGATGGCCCAAGTGGTCCTCATACGGCAATTGTTGTGGCGAACCTCGGCTGGGGACTAGACGTCATTGACGCCAATTGGGTCGGAACCTACCGCAATAGCTCCGGAGTCATGGTATACAGTTATGCCATTGCTCGTCACCCCATGAGTTGGTCAACACTTAGCGCGTGGGGATTCCGAGCCTATCGGGCGCATGAGGTATGTACACTTATACCGTAAGTCACCTCACTCAATCAGGAAATTCGTGGGTCTTTCCTGATTCATTAATAGGCGGAGGGAGAAGCAATTTTATGCTTCTTCCCCCGCTATCATTTAAAAAAATATATGAACGAACCAAATCAACAAAATGCAACACGAACTATTTCCATAATCATTTTCATTGTGATTATTGGGTTGCTGACCGCGGGTTATTTTTTTCTCTTGCGAGGCAATGGCCAAAATACCAAAACGAACAAAGCAAATACAGCAGAAGTGAACGATGTGCAACAGTATAAGTCCGTTACTTTTACGCATGATCAAGTGAATTTTTCCATCAACTATCCTGATTCTTGGAGCTCCTGTCGGGTAGGCAGCGAGTTTGTGAGTGAAGGTGCTGCTCTCGTTTCAATTCAGTCCTTGCCAAGTACATGCAGCTTAGGTTTTGCAATGGATCGGGATTACCACAGTTCCGACGTACATATTGATATTACCTATTATAATCAGACGGAAAAAAGTCTACGCGATTGGGTGAATAAGAGAATTGCCGAAAGTGAAAAAAACGGTTTTCAATATACTGTCACAAATCGGGACAACGGCTCAATACTGGCGTTTACAGTTGACAGTAAGCATCGGTTCGATAGCGGACAAACCTATCGTCTTATAAGTTTGTTTACAGAGAATGGAGGACAAGTCTATGAAGTCAAAACGTACATTTTGGAAAAAAACTACATGCGCTATCAGGCCATTCTAGAAGCTATACTCAACAGTTTTTCAGCATAAGCCTAGTATGAGATTCATATTGGGGAAAGGTTAAACAAACAAAACGAGAACAACGACCGTGGGCCGGTCGTCGTTCTACACCTGCAGGGTAGAACGGAAGACAATTGGTGTCAAGCCCGCCTACTTTTACGAAAAACGCCACAGAGACTGAAAGCGCAAAAAGTTGGCGGGCAAGCCCAGAAAATGTTGATTCACAATTGAAATCAACCAAAAAAACAACCTTCGTTTTTGAGGACATTGGTTGTTTTTCTGGAGCTGTTTTTGGGAGATAACACGCGTCTGCTGTCTTTTTCACCCACTGAATGTCCACGAAGGGCATGCAGGATGGAAAAGCTGAACACAGAGATGCTATTCCAAAGCTGTTTATTATTATGCGAAAATCCCCTCGACGCTGTCAAGGGAATAAATTTTTGCATAATGATGAGAAACTTTGGACGACCGGGGAAGGCCCGCTCTGATTGTTCCGCGAGCGCAAGCTCAACGGCAGTTGGGGCGGCACCCCGGCCCTCTGAAAAGTAAAAAGGAAAAGTTAAAAAGTAAAAACTTTTACAAATTTTCGCTTCACGATCAATAATAATGACCCGTAACTACGCCTTTAAGAATGACTTGCAGAAAAGGGTTTATACGTTAAATGTTTCCTTACTTTGTTTTCTTGATCGCCAACCACGGGAGCTCATTTCTAAAAACATTGTCGACCAGCTTATCCGAAGTAGTACAAGTATTTTGGCTAACTACACAGAGGCACAAGCCGCGAGTTCAACAAAAGATTTTATCAATTTTCTGCATCATGCCCTCAAATCTGCCAATGAATCCGAAATTTGGCTGCAGCTACTATACGATATACGAGGGAAAAAAGATTTTGATAATATCCCTTCATACATTCGCGAAGTTAAGGAAATTGCAAACATACTTGCAGCTAGCATCGTGACAATAAAAAGAAAAGGTCTTAAACATTAATTTTTACTTTTTCCTTTTTAACTTTTACTTTTTCATAGAAAGGGGGTGAACATAATGAATTTAAACAAAGCAGAGTTAATCGGTAATTTAGTGAAAGACCCGATCGTGAAAAGTTTGCCGTCTGGAGTGACGGTTGCGCGACTGCGCGTGGCGACGAATCACACCTGGCGGGATCTCAAGACGAAAAAGATGCAGCGCGAGGCCGAATTCCACCCGGTCATTGCCTGGGGTCGCCTTGGTGAAACAATCGGTAAGTACCTGAAGAAAGGTGATCGAGTATATCTTGAAGGTAGACTGCACACGAATACATGGGAGGACAAGGATAAAGTAAAGCGGTACCAAACGGAAATTGTCGCTTCCAACATGATCATGCTTGGTGGCAAGAACGGCAACGGCAAGGCAAAGTCGGAAAAGGTGAATGATGAAGTTGTGGTTGAGGAGGTAGACGTGAAGGATGTCGCCACGCAGGAAGCGTAGCGCATCCATGCTCTTGGCCTTACGCTTTGATGCGGTAGGGCTAAGGCACGGGAGGCGTTAATGATTCATTTTTATGAACAATGCAATAACAATCGGATCGCGACTCGCTGTAGAAGTCGACGGCCGTATCAAGTGCTATGAAGTTGTCGCTTCTGATGTGAACCCATCTGAAGGTCGCGTTTCCTTTCGTTCCCCGCTTGGCGCTGCGCTTCTTGGCCGGCATATTGGAGACCGAGTACGTTTCAAAGCGCCGGGCGCTCAAGAACTAGACGCGGAGATTGTGGAAGTGTGGCCTCAGACTGATTACGACGTGCTTATCTTTTAATCTGTATGCGACGCTACTTTTTACTCATATCGATACTGGCCACATTGTTTGTTGGCGTTGGCACCCATGCCGAGCCAGCGCAGCATGTTGTCATCAGTGAAGTTCAGTTAAGCGGCGGAACGGGGTACAGTACCAATGAATTTGTCGAACTATACAATCCGACCGATCTGCCCATTGCTTTGGCAGGTTGGAAGCTGGCAAAACAAACGGCGACAGGGAGCGAATACAATCTCATTGATTCAATCGGTAACGTCACGATCGCAGGGCATTCATTTTTTCTCCTTGCACATCCAGTTGGCTATCGTGGTACTACACAGCCAGACGCATATTACTCAACGACCAATTCTATCGCTGATAATAATACAGTCATACTCTATGACAATAATGCCGCGGTCGTTGATATGGTTGGATTTGGCACGAGCCAGGCGTTTGAGGGTCAGACCTTTGCCAACCCAGCTGGTGGAAAGAGTGTAGAACGGAAAGCGCGCGTGGACTCAACGATTGAAATAATGATCGAAGGAGGCAGTGACTATTTTTCCGGCAATAGCGAAGATACGGATACGAACGTCCTCGATTTCCTTTTGCGAACGATTCCGGAACCGCAGAATATGGCATCCGAGCCGGAATACCTCACGGTGCGGTTGATAACGCAACCAACAACGCCGTCGCGTGATGAAACGGTAGCGAACGAGGAGCCTCAGCCGGAACATGATACGATTGCTCGAGAAGCGTATGATTATTCAGACACTCTCGTCTTGAGCGAGCTGTTTCCCGCGCCAGTCGGTAAAGACGAGGAGAACGAATTCATTGAATTGTATAATCCGGACAATCGTACGATTCACCTTGCGGGATGGGCGCTCACGGATACAAAGCGCACCTACTTCTTGCCAGCAAACATGGTGATTGCCGCGAAATCTTTTGCGGTCATAGAGCGCAAACAGAGCAAAATAGTGTTAAATGATGGTGGTGACACGCTCTACCTCATTGATCCAGCTGACCACATCATCAACGGGGTCGAGTATGATAAAGCGAAAGCCGACCAGACGTTCGCGCGATTCGACGACGGATGGGCCTGGACAGACGTCCCGACTCCGGGTGAGGAAAATGCCTTGCCAGACGAGGAGATTGCTGACCAGACAGGTACGCCAGCAGTGGACACAAAGGCAACTTCACTCATGATTGAGGATATTAGCGAGGACTATCTCGGACGACTGCTCGTTATTGAAGGAACGATTACGCAAATACGCGGCGATCATATTTATCTCGCGGGTGCATCCGGTGGGACATTACGCGTGTACATTCAAAAGTCGACCAGTATCGAAAAACCTGATATGAAAGCGGGTGATCGCCTGCGAGTCACTGGCGTGCTTGATAAAACAAGCGCCGGATTGCGCTTGTTGCCTCGCCAGCAAAGTGATATTGAAGTTTTGAAACCACAAGGGGAGATCCTTGGCGCAGACGTAGTGGCTGCAGAACAAAACACTATTGTGGTGTCTCCGTCGGAACAGGCGAGCCGCATGCGCGTCTACCTGATGATCCTTGCCGGGATGATCGGTGCCTCATTGATTGGTTTCCTGGCCTGGCATCAGTACAAGAAACGCAAACAGGCGGAATAAAAAGAAAAGAGCACAGATCAACAGATCGGTGCCCTCTTAGGAATGGAAAAAGCGATTTTTCTTTTTCTTTTTATTTGTACTGTCAGTATAGCGCAAAAAAGGGGGTTTGTCAATGGCCATGAGAAGAGATCGACAATACTTTGTGTATATTATGACGAACAGATATCACACGGTTTTCTATACAGGCGCGACGAATGATTTATATCGTCGCATACTTGAGCATAAGAAAAAAAGAATAAGAGGGTTCACCGCTCGCTATAATATTGTGAAGCTTGTGTATTATGAAGCCACCGATGATGTATATGCCGCCATTGCTCGTGAAAAGCAACTCAAGAATTGGCATCGTAAGTGGAAAATGAATCTGATACGAGCTAACAACCCGATGTTTGCCGACCTGTCGCGCGAATTGTTTGATTATGGTGAGTATGATGGATCGGGAGACCCTGAAACAAGTTCAGGGTGACAGATGGGGGCGACCTAGAGAGTCATGCTGAATTTATTTCAGCATCTCCCAGCTTTGCAGAGCCTCTTCACGCTCCAACTTTTTTAAAGAGGATAAAAAAAGAGAGACTTACGCACGGAGGCGATGGTCTCTCAATATTATCGGTAGGCGGCGTACGCCACCTCAAGTTGCTGACAAAGAACAATGTTTTTGTGCCGGCGTTTTGTTCTGGACGAAACTCCGGCGGTAATTCTCCTGGGTAGGGATCGTTTTTGTAATGTTCCTCAATTTGCCTTTTTCTTTTTTCGTGAAACAAGGAACCAAGGAACGCTCCATAGAACATGATACCATAGAATGCTACCATGGCAACAACGTATGCCAGGAGGCTCATAACTAAGTAGTATTTCAAATCCTTTGATCCGAAGAGCCGAAGCATTACCGCTAAGCCAAAGATTTGCATCCCTATTGATACTACTTTTCTGCGTAGTTGATTGACAAACATCAATGCCTCCCTGTTTATTTTCAACTCAATATAGCATGTCTATACACTTTGTCAATGGCAGGATATACTATTATTAGTAATCTTTTTTATTATGCTTACCTCTTGGTACACTCTCATCGTTGGCCTGGTCATTACTCTCAACGGCATAATTTTTCTTATTTTCACGAACGACCAATTTAAGCAGCCAAATTGGTATGTCGGGCTTATGCTCATCGCCGGCGTGCTTGGCGTTATCATCGGCATCGTGGGCATATCGAAAAAGTCCAAGGAAAAAAAGTCGGAAAACGAGCCGCCAATAGCGCAACCGTAGCCCTGCCCCATCTGCAAACACCGTCTGCTCGAGCTGATGGTGTTCTTTGTTTTGGGGTGATACAATATCAATACCATGGCTGCGAAGAAGCAAAAATTTATCATTCTCGATGCCAATGCGATTCTCCATCGCAGTTTTCATGCGTTGCCGCCGCTCACGACGAAATCTGGTAAGGTCGTCAACGCAGTATACGGATTTGTGACAACGTTGTTGAAAGCGATTAAGGAATTCAAGCCCGACTACATTGCCGTTGCCTTTGATAGAAAAGCGCCAACGTTTCGACATGACATGTATAAGGAATACAAAGCCACGCGCGTGAAAGCGCCGCAGGAGTTCTACGATCAGGTGCCTATTATGCACGATGTGTTGAACGCGTTCCGGATTCCCGTATTCGAGCTCGACGGCTATGAAGCGGATGATATTATTGGAACGGTAGCCAAGGAAAACGAGAAAAAGGGCGTGGAAAATATTATTGTCACCGGCGATTTGGACGCCTTGCAGCTCGTTGACGACCATACGAGCGTCTACACCATGCGTAAGGGTGTTTCGGACGCGGTAACGTACGATGAGGGAGCCGTTCGCAAGCGCTATGGTCTTTCGCCAGCGCAAATGATTGATTTTAAGGCGCTTGCCGGCGACGCGTCGGATAACATCCCAGGGGTCAAAGGTATTGGTGAGAAAGGCGCGGTGGAATTGTTGCAGCAGTACGGATCGCTTGAAGGTATTTATGAGGCGATTGAAAAGCACGGGGATAAAGTAAAAATCGCGCCGCGATACCTGAAGCTCTTGCAAGCGCAGAAAAAGGAAGCGTTCATGAGCAAGAAGCTGGCGACGATTGTCCGGAACGCGCCCGTAAAATTCAAGCTGGAGGACTGCAAAGTGGCACCGTACGACCGTTCAAAACTTTATGATTTATTCCAGCAGCTTGAATTCAAGAGCTTGCTCTCGCGCTTGCCGCCCGCTGAACAAAAATTCGATTTTGCCGAACCCGCTCAGCAGAAAGAGCAGACAGAATCGAAAAAAACTGAATCGCAAAGCCAAAAGAAAGGCGACTACGTTCTTGTTGATACGGAAGACGACTTTGCAGAGTTTGTAAAACAATTGAGCGGACAAAAGTCCTTCGCCGTGGACACGGAAGCAACGAGCCTGGATCCGTTCAGGGCTGAACTCTTGGGCATAAGCTTTTCGTGGAAAGAAGGCAAAGCATATTTTGTCTCCGTACGAAATCGTTCTGCTTGGTTACAGAAACTCAAATCGATCTTGGAGAATGCGCATACAGAAAAAATTGGCCATAATATGAAATATGATTATGCGGTTCTGAAACAAGCGACTATCGTCATGCAACCGTTAAGCTTTGATACAATGATTGCTTCGTACGTGCTCAATCCGGGCACGCGCCAACACAGTCTGAACAGCCTCGTGTTTACGGAGTTTGGCCATGAGATGATACCGATTGAAGCGCTTATCGGCAAAAAAGGCAAGAATCAGCTGGCTATGGATACTGTGCCAAAAGAAAAACTGTCATATTATTCCTGCGAAGACGCCGATTACACATGGCAATTGTATCTTGTGCTCAAAGAGCGCCTTGAAGAGAAAAACGTTTTTGGTTTGTTTCAAAAAATGGAAATGCCGCTCGTCCCAGTGCTCGCGCGCGTGGAAGAAAATGGCGTCAAGATCGACGTACCGCTACTGAACCGGATGTCCGTAAAAATCGGAAAGACGGTGCATGAACTCGAAGTGAAGATATACCAGAAAGCAAAAATGGATTTCAACATCAATTCGCCTCTCCAGTTGAAAGAAGTACTCTTTGGCAAGCTGAAGATTGATACGAAGGGCGTAGGCAGAACAAAAACAGGGCTCTCGACGGCGGCGGATGAACTCGAGAAGTTGAAGGATGCGCATCCAATCATTCCGTTTATTCTCGAGTACCGCGAGCTCACCAAGTTGAAGTCCACGTATTTGGACACCTTGCCGAAGCTCGTGAATCCAAAAACCGGGCGGGTCCATACGAGCTTTAATCAAACTGTGGCCGCGACCGGACGACTGTCATCTTCAGACCCAAACTTACAGAATATTCCAATACGCGGTGAACTTGGACAAGCAATACGCAAAGCGTTCATTGCGGAAAAGGGATGCAAGCTTATTTCCGCCGACTACTCGCAAATAGAGTTGCGTATCATCGCATCGCTCGCGGATGATGAGAAAATGATCGAGTCATTCCGCAAAGGCGAGGATATTCATACTCGCACCGCTGCAGAAGTTTACGACGTTCCAATTGACAAGGTGACGCACGACATGCGCAGCGGCGCGAAGGAAGTGAATTTCGGGATTCTCTATGGCATGGGACCCGGCGGCTTGGCCGCACGAAAAGGAATTTCCCGGGAGAAAGCGCGAGCATTTATTGAAAAATATTTTCTCGTACACAAAGCGATTTACGAGTATATTGAAACGACAAAAGCGCTCGCCCACGAACAAGGATTTGTTGAGACGCTCTTTGGGCGGCCCCGGTATCTACCGGAAATTAATTCCTCGATGCCTCAAGTGCGCGCCGCTGCCGAACGCATGGCCATCAACTTGCCGATCCAAGGGACTGCCGCGGACCTTTTGAAGCTAGCAATGATTGCCATTGATTCTCAATTACCGAACGTAAGTCGGGAAGCAAAGATGGTCCTCACCGTGCATGACGAACTTGTGTTTGAAGTGCCGGACGATAATGTACAAAAAGTTGCACGTTTCGTCGAAGAGACCATGGATTCGGTCTATAAGTTGAAAGTTCCCATCAAGTCCGAAGTACGCACCGGGCGGAACTGGGGGGAGACGAAAGGATAACGTATGATACTTTTTCTCCACGGCCCGGACACATATCGCTCCCGCAAACGTTTGCAATTCTATAAAGATGGGTTCCAAAAAAAATACGACACGCAGGGGTTGAATATCCAATCGCTCGATGGTGCACGGCTCACTATGACTGAATTTCGCAACGCTGTCGGGGCTGTCGGTTTTCTTGCGAAAAAGCGTCTTGTTGTCGTTGAGAACATTTTTTCAGGAAAAAAACAAAAGCGAATCACGCATGAAATCGCTGAGTATCTTGCAAGCGAATGGCCCGATGAGCACGTGCTCGTCTTTTGGCAAGCCGACGAGAAGACAAAACGGGGCCGTACGCCCTCTGATCCATTGTATGCGCGCCTTTTGAAGGAAAAGGAAGAGTACTTTCCTTTGCTGACTGATCAAGAACTGCAGCGATGGGTACTCACCGAAGTAAAACGACGCGGCGGTCAGATCGAACAGCCGGCGATTCTTGAACTGACAAGTTTTGTTGGGCCAGACTTATGGCAGCTTGACCACGAGATAGAAAAATTAACGAATTACAGGCAAGGCAATGCAATTACGGCCGACGATGTCCGTTTGTTTGTTTCGGCTCGCTTTGATGAAAATATTTTTCACCTTACGGACGCATTAAGTCAAAAAGACGCCCACCTGGCCTTAAAATTGATAAACGATCAACTTGAGCTCGGTGTTCACGAACTATATATTCTCACCATGCTCGTACGCCAATTCCGCATTCTTTTGCAGGTGAAAGAAATCCTCCAGCAGGATCGCCACGCTTCCAATGTTGCGACCACCCTTGGTTTACATCCTTTTGTGGTGCAGAAAGCTCTTCGCGATACACAGCGTTTTCGGCTTGACGACCTGAAGGCTATTTACGGGATGTTGCTTGACCTTGACGTGAAAATCAAAACGACGCAAGAGAATCCTGAAACCCTCTTCGACGTGCTCGTGGTGCGTATCTGCGAACGAACTTAAGTTTTTTTGAGGGCGTTCACCTGCCGCGTAAGCCGAGATTTAATCCTCGCCGCGGCGTTTTTTTTCGTCACGCCCTTTTGTGCGGCCTTATCAACAGCTTTGACTGCGGCACGCAACGCAACAATTGCTTCTTGCTGCTTTTTTTGCGCAATGAGCTTTCGAACTTTTTTTATCAAGTCCTTCAGGTTGTCCTTATGCGCTCGGTTCGCGTCATGACGTTTTCGTGATTGGCGTAACGCCTTAAACGCCGCTTGTTTGATTGGCATGTTAGAAAGCAAAAGTTAAAAAGTAAAAAGGAAAAGTAAACGTATGTTCATCCTATCATTTTTTTTCTCTGTAGGCAAGCCTTAGGGGTATGGGGTTGACAGTGAGAACGGACAGGTGTACGATCCCAAAGTGCTTTGCAAAAAAGAATTCTAAAAAACAAGGAGGAGAGCCGTGGCGAGAGTGAAGGAAAAGGAGAAAAAAGTCAGCTGGCATGAGAAGGAAGTAACGCCAGATACTCCAGGCATTAAATACCCAGACAAGTTACTTGCAACGCTTCGGGGCGGAAAATTGACCTTTAAGGATGCGGTTATTAATACATTCCGGCAACTTCATGATATTGGTAAGGTAGCCAAGGAATTGGGCTTTGACAGCACAGAGCATCTCGATAAGACGCTCAAACAGTTTGATAGATCCTTTGGCATCATCGAATTAGAACAGATGATGTAACAAAAACCACGCCTGGCCATTGAGTTGGGCGTTTTTTATTTGCCATGTTTCGTCCTATGGTGTAAGATAAAGAACTCAAAAAATAAAAACAGTTCACTGACAAAAAGGAGGTTCAATGGGTAATCCCGATCGCTTTACAGACGAATGTGCAGTCACTGGCATTTATGGGCATCCGCAAGCATCAGAACTTACGTCTCTCAGTCTGCATATGCTGCAGCATCGAGGGCAGGAAGGTTCCGGCATTATCTCATCGGATGGCAGCAATTTTTATTCCCATAAACGAGCAGGTCTTGTGAGACAGATTTTTTTGCCTGATGTATTAAATTCATTGCCTGGTATGGCAGCCATCGGACACAATCGGTATTCTACGTGCGGCCCGCAAACCGCAGTGAATTTGCAACCTCATCTCGTTACGGCGAAGAATGGAACCGTGCTCGCAGGATGCAGCAACGGTGACCTTCCAGGATACAAGGAACTTCGCGCACGCCTTGACAGCGCTGGCTACCAACTCGCCTCCGAAAATGATGGCGAGGCAATTGTGACGCTTATTGCTTCTTACCTGGATCGAGGCAATGATATGCTGAACGCTATACAGAGGACGATGGAAGATCTTGAAGAGGGCGCTTACTCCTACCTTGTGCTCACGAATAATGAACTTTGGGCATTTCGCGATCCTCGCGGATTTCGGCCATTTGCGCTCGGTCGCCTGGGCGAAGCATATGTGCTGGCGTCGGAAACGTGCGCGTTCGATCTACTTGGCGCTTCCTATATACGAGACGTGTTTCCCGGCCAAATTATACGGATTAATGCCCAAGGTGAACGCAGCTTTTCCTACCAAAAAGATGGTTCCAGGCACAAGCCATCGCATTGCGAGTTCGAATATATCTACTTCGCTCGACCCGACAGCGTTGTATTCGGTACGTCTGTTTCCAGTGTTCGGAGGAAGCTTGGCGCAAAATTATATGAGCTTCATCCGGTTGATGCAGATATTGTAGCCGATGTTCCGGACTCGAGCACGATTCATGCGCTTGGTTTTTCTGAGGCAAGCGGCATTCGGTTCGACCGAGCAATCACGCGTCATCACTACGCGCTCCGCCAATTCATTCAGCCGGATCAGAAGATTCGAGACGTGGAAGCAAAATACAAGCATAACCCGGATCAAGCAGTGGTGAAGGGCAAGCGGATCATTCTTGTTGAAGATTCAATCGTCCGCGGAACAACCGCCCGAAAGCTCGTTCGGATGTTGCGAATAGCAGGAGCGAAAGAAATTCATTACCGAGTAGCATCTCCGCCAATTATCTCGCCATGTTTCATGGGTATTGATACGCCGACGCGGGAGGAACTCATTGCGAGCAGTAAGACCATCGAGGAAATCCGCGATTTTATTGAAGCTGACAGCTTAGCCTATCTGACGGTTGAGGCGATGCACGATTGTTTACCGGAAAAAGACAAATATTGTTCCGCCTGTTTTACGGGTAAATATCCGATTCACATTCCTGACCATAAGCTAGTGTCTCGTTCTTAAAAAATAAGCCGGCTCAATAACAATGAGTCGGCTTTTTCTTGACATCATGTTCATCGCGTGATAGGCTGGATTGTTCAAATTGTTCATTCCAAAATATCAAGAGGAGGGAAGATGAAACAAGGAAAACCCACCAAAAGGCAGATAGAACTTGCCCAGAGGCTCGGTATTCAAGTGACGGGCGAAGAGACAGCCGCAGAACTATGGGGAATTACCTTTTCCGTCAATCTCGCGAAGAAGGCGAAGGAGCATGGTCTGAACCCAGAAGATTTTCGAACGAAGGAAGAGCTCATTGAGGCGGTTAAATCAAAGGCGTTCGCACAGCGCAGTTCTTTCTCATCTCTGAAAACTTATCAAAACCTGCCAGTTCGATTTGTAAAAGACGGGCAGGTGGGCCGTGTTGTTGGTTGGAGCATGGGTGGGTTGCTGATCCATTTCAAAAACGGCAAGAAGCGTGGCGGATATTCGCCTGGTCTCATAGAGGTTATTTCCGAGAAGGAATACAAGAAAGCGTGAACAGATCCGTCATTGGCTCACTCGCCATTCAACACAAACCTATTGTATTAATCCCAAGGCAATACTGTCTTGGGGTTTTTTTGCTCTTGATTTTTTCTTCAAATCGGCGTATACTATAAGTAAAGTTTACGAGCTGTCTAAGGATTTCGCAACCATACAAACCACTTAACCGTGGAGGTTGGTTATGTCCAATAGCGGCTTTACCTAGGGGTCACCCTAGAAAACACAGAGGAAGCCTCCAGTGCAACAACGCTTGGAGGCTCTTTATATTGACACGCACCCCCGCAGGGTATAGGATAACCGCAAATAGAACTTTGAAAGGAGGATGAAAATGACTGCATCAGTAGGAGCGGGCGATTCTCGTCCAGATTGTATATTTTGCGGTTTTGGTAAGCTCAGTTTTGACCCAGTAGGCAATACCTACCAATGTAGCAAATGTGGATTTGACCTTTCGCCTGATGATTTTGGTAATACACAATTACAGCAAATGAAGATGGAATTGCACTTTCAAGTCCTTACAATGAAAAAGAAAGAAGGGGCTTTGGCAACATTGCTTCTGGCAGACCGTGAAGCTTTTCTAAAAACAGTAGCCAGAAATCAACCATATTTCTCGGCAGACGGAACCAAGGTTTCGAAAGTTTAATCTCACCACAAATAAATCCCAAGGCAAAATGTCTTGGGATTTTTTATCCAAAAAACCATCGCAGGAACGCCCGTCCGCCTTGCTTCGCAACGCGAAGCGGGCGGGGAGACCTGCGCTGAGTTTTTTAACCACCCCGTCTCTTTTTTATCGTTAGGCCTTTCAGCGATGCAACCTGGTCTCTCAGTTCAGCCGCGCGCTCAAACTCAAGGTTTTTAGCCGCGAGATCCATTTGGTTTTCAAGGTCCTCGAGTACGTGCGGCACTTCTTCTTTCGGAATATCTTTCAACGAAAGCTGCGCGGGCTTTTCCTCTTTTATTTTTGCGCCAGAGAGCCTGCTTTCCTTGATTTGTTTCACGATGGATTTCGGTGTAATGTTGTGCTCCTGATTGTAGCGCTCCTGGGTTTTTCGCCGCCGATTTGTTTCATTGATGGCGCGGCGCATTGAGCCGGTGACCCTGTCCGCGTACATGATAATATGGCCGTCGAGATGCCGCGCGGCTCGGCCCATGGTTTGGATGAGCGCCGTCTCTGAGCGTAAGTAGCCTTCCTTGTCGGCATCTAAGATGGCAATAAGTGACACTTCGGGTAAGTCGAGCCCCTCACGTAACAGGTTAATGCCTACGACGACGTCGAACACGCCCATGCGTAGGTCACGCAGGATTTCCAACCGTTCAAACGTGTCCTGCTCGGAATGCAAATAGTGCACTTTAATCCCGAGGTCGCCCAAGTAGTCGGATAAATCCTCGGCCATCCGCTTCGTGAGCGTGGTCACGAGCACGCGCTGTTTTTTCTTGATGCGTTTCTGGACTTCGCCAATCAAATCATCAATTTGATTCTTGGTTAGTTTTATTTCAATGGTCGGGTCCAAGAGTCCGGTCGGCCGAATGAGCTGCTCGACGATTTGCTGTGATTTGTATCGTTCAACTTCGTCCGGCGTGGCTGACGCGTACACGACTTGCCGCACGCGCTGTTCAAACTCTTCGAATTTCAACGGGCGATTATCAAGCGCGGCAGGCAGGCGAAATCCGTAATCCACGAGCGTGGTTTTTCTTGATCGATCGCCCTGGTACATTCCTTTTATTTGCGGCAGCGTCATGTGCGACTCATCAATAATCAAGAGGTAATCTTTTGGAAAGAAGTCCATGAGCGTGTACGGCGGTGTTCCCGGCTGCCGGCCATCGAAATAGCGTGAATAGTTTTCAATGCCGCTGCAATAACCGGTTTCTTTGATCATTTCAAGGTCAAAGTTCGTGCGTTGTTTGATTCGCTCCGCTTCTAAGGGTTTACCTTGCTTTTCGAACAATGCTACGCGCTCTTTCAAATCCGCGCGGATTTGCTCGAGAATCGCATCCAAGTCCGATGGCTCGGCGATGTAGTGTGTTGCTGGGTATACGTCAACCGTTGTCAGATTATTGATAACTTTGCCGGTGAGCGAATCCACTTCTGAGATTTTTTCAATCGTATCGCCGTCAAACTGAAATCGATAGATATTATTTTCCGAGAACGCCGGAAACACTTCGATTACTTCGCCGACAACGCGGAAACTGCCGCGCCACAAGTCAAACTGATTACGTTTGTATTGCATGTCCACGAGTTTTTTGAGAAACACCTCGCGCGTGATCCTTTGTCTTGTGGTGAGCTTCATGGACACCTTTTTATATTCGTCCGGCGAACCCAAACCATAAATGCACGAAACGGACGCGACAATGAGCGTGTCGCGACGCGAGAGTAGCGCCTGCGTCGAAGCATGGCGTAGGCGGTCAATTTCCTCGTTAATATCCGTTTCTTTTTCTATGTATGTATCCGTGCGTGGAACGTACGCCTCGGGCTGGTAGTAATCGTAGTACGACACGAAATAGTTGACCGCGTTGCTCGGGAAAAAATCCTGAAACTCGCTGGCCAGTTGCGCTGCCAGCGTTTTGTTATGGGAAATCACCAACGTCGGTCGTTGGACTTGGGCGATAACGTTGGCCATAGTGAACGTCTTGCCCGAGCCGGTGACACCGAGCAACGTTTGATCACGATAGCCCTTCTTCAATCCGGCGACGAGTTTTTTGATGGCATCAGGTTGGTCGCCCTTCGGTTTGAATTTTGAAACCAACTTGAATCGTTCCATAAGCATTTGTAGTCTAACAAAAAACTCGTCCGAAGACGAGTTTTATTTTATGATCCCTTTCTTGACGAGAATCCATATGATAAAAGTAAATGCAAGGGCAAGGATCAAGGTGCTGGCAATCGTGAGTGGGGTAAAAGCGCCCACAAAGTCTTTCAAAGCTTCTTCAAAACCATGAATGATCTGATTCAATTTTTCCTCCTTTTGTGACTTAAAAGTATCACTTTTAATTATCCTTGTCTAATAAAAAACTCGTCCGAAGGGGAGGTCACGGCGCCTGCCCCACAGTTGTCATTTCGAACCCCAGAGTGCATCCGAGGGGGTGAGAAATCTCCAAGCCAAGAGGCTTTGGCCAGGAGATTTCTCGTCCGCTTCGACAAGTTCAGCGTCCTCGAAATGACAGCAATGGGGCAAGCGGTTCCATGGAGACCCTGAAACAAGTTCAGGGTGACTATCGGTAAGGTTTTTTTCAGTCATGCTGAACTCGTTTCAGCATCTCCATACACCCTCTTTGATTCTCTGGTATAATAGCCATATGATTGCTTCCCTGAGTGGTACAGTTCAATCCAAAGCCGAGAAGTACGCTGTGCTCAATGTGCAAGGCGTTGGCTATAAAGTGTTTGTGCCCGCAAAGGTGCTCGAGAGTATAATTGTGGGCAAAGAGCTGACGCTCTATACGTATCTGTATACACCCGAAGGCAAGATGGAGTTGTATGGCATGCCAAGTCGTGAAGAGCTTGATTTGTTCGAGCTTTTATTAACAGTATCCGACGTTGGCCCGCGCGTGGCCATGGCCGTGCTTTCCATAGGTTCACTAGAGAACGTGCAACAGGCGATTAGTCGGGAAGATGCTGTCTATCTGACGAAAGCGCCGGGGATTGGTATGAAAACTGCGGAGCGTATTATTGTGGAGCTGAAGGATAAATTAGTCGTATCGAAAAAGGGTGGTGCAGTATTTACGAAAGAGCGAACGATCGACCAGAAAGCGCTTGACGCGCTTCTTCGACTTGGGTATACAAAAGTGGAGGCGCAAAAAGCTCTGCACGCAATTCCCGACGATATCTCTGATGTCAGCAAAAAAGTGAAAGAAGCGCTTAAATTTCTTGGGCGTACATAATATTCCATGGAAGTAGTTGCCATTACTGATCATACAAGACTCAATCAGTTCGTTGGCTCGCAACAGCGAAGCCAATTTTTGCAGTCGTGGGAATGGGGTGCGTTCCAACAAGCGCTCGGCAAGCGCATTTGGCGGATTGGCGTAGCCGTCGGTTCGGGATTTCTCGGTACCGCGCTTCTCATCGAGCAGCCGCTGCCCCTGGGCAGACGATATTTGTATTGCCCGCGCGGGCCGATCGTTGATCAGCGCCAGCCGCTCGCAACATATCAGCAAGCGTATCATCTGCTCATACGCGAAATCGAACGGACCGGCATGGAACGTGGCGCACTGTTTATCCGTCTTGACCCACCGTTTGAAGATTTTACCGAAAAAGTGTTTCGCTCGGTGGCGGATCGGTATATGTTTATCAAAACAAAGTCAATCCAACCAGCGGATACGCTTATTCTCGACCTGTCGCTTTCAGAAAACGATCTTTTGGACGCCATGCATCCAAAAACCCGCTACAATATACGTCTCGCCGAGAAACACGGCGTCCGCACGGCCGAAGTGCCCGAGGCCATTGAAACGTTTTTGAAACTCAGCCGGGAAACAACCGGTCGCGACGGATTCTCCCCTCATCCGCCGGACTATTATCGACTCATGGTGAAGACCATCCCCCGCCGAATGCTCACATTGTTTCTCGCCGAATATGAAGGGATTCCCCTCGTCGCAAACCTCGTGATGTTTTTCGGCGATACGACTACGTACTTGCACGGCGCTTCATCGAGTTTGCACCGCAACGTCATGGCTCCGCACCTGAACCAGTGGGCACAGATTCTGGAAGCAAAGAAACGCGAATACAACTATTATGATTTGTGGGGAGTTACGTTGTCCGGGCGGCCTGATCATCCGTGGGCCGGCATCACGCGGTTCAAGCGCGGTTTCGGCGGCAGCGACATCAATTACATCGGCACCTATGATTTGATTTTGCGGCAACGCTGGTATACACTGTATCAGCTAGCACGGAAATTCGTATGATAAAAAAAGCGGTGATCTCGGCTGCGGGCAAAGGGACTCGGATGAAGCACCTTTCCAAGAACAAGCCGAAGCACATGATTCGCGTGAATGGCAAGCCGTTTTTATATTATTTAATTGAAAATTTGCGAAAGGCCGGGTTCGAGGAAATTATTATTGTCGTCGGCCATAAGCACGAATACATTGAAGATTTCGCGGGGCAGCATCCGTTCCCGCTGACGATCGTCAATCAATATGCGATTCTTGGTGAAGATTTGTATGGCACAGCGATACCCATTCGGGCGGTAGAGAAAATAGTCGGCGAAGAACCGTTCATTGCGGTCGCCGGCGACAATCTCTATTCCCCCGAGGATCTTACCTCGCTCCGCATTGACGATGACTATTCGTATGTCGCGGGCATCAAGCACGAACATCCGGAAAAGTACGGCGTTCTGCTGTATGATAACGACATGAAATTGAAGAAGATTATCGAAAAGCCCAAGGAAGACGTGGGCAGTACGGTCATCAACACCGCGCTATTCAAATTCACGCCAGCGATCTTTGATGTCATTCAGAACGTTCCAAGGCAGCCGAACGGGGAGTACTATCTCACCGATGCCGTAACTACGCTTGCAGAGCAGGGCAAGGTGAAAGTGAAGATTCTCAACGACTACTGGCTCGATTTCGGCAATCCGGCGGACGTTATACGGCTATCCAAGTTTTTAAAAAATAACGGAAGCTAGCACGCCTCTCGGAGTGAGCGTAGCGAACGGAGACCCCGCCACCTATGCCCTCGTAGTTCAACGGATAGAGCGCAAGCCTCCGAAGCTTGAGATGTGGGTTCAATTCCCGCCGAGGGCATAGGTGGCGGGGCGAAGCTGGAAATCCGAGTTCGACTCTCGGCAGGGGCAAAGGTTTGTTGCGGAGCCACGTACTACGTGGCGGGACGAAGCCTGGGATTCAGGCATGTCCCGTAAAATGAGCGGAGCGAATTTGTACGGGATTCGATTCCTGTCGAGGGCATTGATGAGTAATAAGTCTATCAAGAAAACCATGAACAAAAAGCAAAAAGTTGCTCTCAAGAAGCACCGCAAAACAGCAGGGAAAAAGATTGCGTCATTGCGCAATCGCTAGGTCTATTTGTAATCCCACCACGAATCTATTTCACTAATTTGCACTAATTCCAACATCGTATAGGTTAGTGTATAATTATTTGTGTTCATTCGTGGTTATTAATTAGTGGTGGGCATATATATGAAAAAATATTTTACTTCTGAGTCGGTGACTGAAGGCCATCCGGACAAAGTTGCGGATCAAATTGCGGACGCCATTCTTGATGAGTGCCTGCGACAAGACAAATATTCCCGCGTCGCTTGTGAAGTGCTCGTGAACACGGGCCTTGTCTTGATCAGCGGTCAGATAACCACCAAGGGGTATGTTGACTTCGGCCGCGTCGCGCGGGGGGTCATCCGCGACATCGGCTACGACAAACCAGAGTATCAATTTGACTGGCAATCGTGTGCCGTATTGAACACGGTTGTTGAACAATCCGCAGACATCAGTCGAGGCGTTTCCAAAAAGGTGAAACAGTCGTTCGGCGCCGGCGACCAGGGGATGATGACGGGCTACGCGACAAACGAGACGCCGGAGTACATGCCAACGCCGATTGTCTATGCTCACAAATTGGCGCGCCGCCTCACAGATGTACGCAAGCGAAAAGTGCTGCCTTATTTGCGGCCGGACGGCAAAACGCAGGTGACCGTCGAATATAACAATGGCAAGCCAAAGCGGTTTCATAGCGTGGTCATTGCCGCGCAACACGACCCGGACGTTTCAGAAGTAAAGCTCCGGCGTGATATTATCGAGCATGTCATTAAGCCAGTGTGCGGCAGGTATGTAGACCGCGCCACAAAGTTTTACATTAACAACACAGGTAGGTTCGTTATCGGCGGCCCGGTTGCAGATACTGGTATGACCGGCCGCAAGATTGTCGTGGACACATACGGTGGTATTGTCGGCCATGGCGGCGGTGCTTTTTCGGGCAAAGATCCAACCAAGGTGGACAAAGCAGCTTCCTACACGGCGCGATGGATCGCGAAGAACATCGTGGCAGCGGGTCTCGCTGACCGCGTCGAAGTGCAACTTGCTTACGTTATTGCCGGCATCAAGCCGCTTTCTGTTTGGATTAACACATTTGGAACTGGAAAAATCACGGAAGATAAAATCACGCGCCGTGTTTTGCGGACGTTCGATCTCACGCCCGGCGGTATGATTTTTCAATTAAATTTGTTACGCCCCATTTTCCGTAAAACGACTAACTACGGTCACTTTGGCCGTGCGGATAAAGATTTTACCTGGGAAAAAACAAATCGAATACGCGAATTTTCCGCTTGACATCTTCTGCAAGGTTGGCTATGCTATTTATCTAAGAAAAAGGATTATCGCCCCTTCTTTCCCAAACCACCATAAGGTTCTTCACACCTACTCACTCGTGAAGCACCTCGTTGGACTCTCTAAGGCCGCGAGCTCATAAAGCAAGCGGCCTTTATATAAAAAATAATTTGACAGACGCCGAATTTTGCTGTATAATGAGCGTAGTTTGTGGTATAGACAACTTCATAAATTCCACGTTTTATTTGCCTCGTTTTGACGCTTGAAGTTTTCATACCCAAATCTCCATGGCTAGTGTGTACTCAGACATGCTAGCCATTTTTTATTTTGATTTTGCCATAAGGGCGGTGTATATTGATGGTACGATTCTATGCGTTGGATTATCATTCTCATAGTAGTTGCCGGGCTTGGAGTTGGCGGATATTTTTTGTTGCGCTCAGATGTTGGTAAAGAGACCGTGAACAGCGTTAACCAAGCGGCTGATATTGTGACAGGCGGGCAGTCCTTGGCCATGAAAAATGCTGCTGACAGAACTGCCGCGATTGCGAAAGCGCAGGAACTGTTACGCGCCCGGATTATCGTTGATGAGGACCTTTCAAGCGGGCCTTGTTTGTCTGACAGTGTAATACCCGATTGGGTTGCGGACATCGCGCACAACCCCCGTCAAGCAGTGGACGATATGCCGGAAAATCAGTGCGCGGCATTTCGCAGCGGCCAGGCGCACCACTTCGTTGAGTTGGACGTGAGCGGTAATCTTATCAAAGCGGAATAAGCACCACTAATCTTTACATACACGAATAACACTAATACATTCCGCCTTTTTTATGACTGATTCGTGATCATTCGTGTAAAATATATTCGCGGTGTATTATTAAACTATGTTTTCGCAAAAAAACTATCACATAACGTTTGAAACGAAACGCGCGCACGAGTTGATTAACATCACGGGCGACATTGATCGTCTTGTCAGCGAATCCGCGATTGACCAGGGGATGTGCATGATCAGTGTTCCGCATACCACGGCCTGTCTAATTGTCAATGAAGATGAGGACGGCTTGAAGCAGGATATCCTCGGTCAGGTTCTCAAGCTCGCGCCCGAGCAAGATTATCAGCACAACAAGATTGATACAAATGCCCGAGCGCATATCATTAATGCGGTGCTTGGAACAACTAAGTTGTTTAGCATTGAGCGCGGGTCGCTGAAGCGCGGTACCTGGCAAGATATTTTTTTCGTCGAGCTCGACGGTCCGCGCTTCAAACGTTCCGTTGACGTCGAAATTATGGGAAGCGAGAAGATATGAAGCGATTTTTACGACTGATTATCCCACGCCCATTGCTCCTCGCCTATCATCGCACACTCGCCGTTTCAGGAGCATTGCTGTACGGTTTTCCGTCTCGTCAGATGGTCGTTATTGGCATTACCGGGACAAAAGGTAAGTCAACGACAACATACCTTACGGCAAAACTTTTCGAACACGCGGGTTTTCGCGTTGGTGCGACCGGAACGTTCTTTTTTAAAGTAGCGGATCGCGAATGGGCCAACGACACGAAACAAACCATGCAAGGCAGATCTCGGCTTCAACGCTTGCTCCGACAAATGGCAGCCGCGGGCTGTGAGTATGCTTGCATTGAAACGTCCTCCGAAGGGATTGCGCAGTTCCGCCATGTTGGTATTACTTACGACACGGCGGTTTTTACCAATCTCTCGCCCGAGCATCTTGAAGCCCACGGGGGATATGAACGGTATCGAAACGCAAAAGGCAAGTTGTTCGCCGGGCTCATGGAGTCGCCCCACAAAGTGCTGCATGGCCAGCCCGTGCCCAAACGATCCGTCGTGAACCTTGATGATCGCGAGGCAAAATACTTCTCCCATTTTCCTGCGGATGAACATTATGGCTTTGGCGTGGATGCGCGCGAAACAACGTCCGGGAATATGGCAATGGTGCTTCGACCTCAATCTGTGCATATCGACGATGATGGAATAACGTTCACGCTTAATAATGTTCCATTTACCATCGCCTTGCTGGGCCGGTTTAACCTTTACAACATTCTTGCCGCGATCACGATTGGACGGAGCCATGGCTTATCAATGGAAACGATGCGAGACGCACTCGCGGAAATTCGCGGAATCCCAGGACGGCTTGAGCGCATCGAAAACAACATCGGAATTCGCATCTTCGTTGACTATGCCCATGAACCAGCCGGCCTGGAAGAGGTACTCAAAACAGTGAAGCCACTCACCAAAGGAAAACTTATCGTCGTTCTCGGTTCGCAGGGCGGCGGACGCGATCGCGCAAAGCGTCCTATGCTTGGTCAATTAGGCGGAACGTACGCCGATGAGGTCATTGTCACAAATGAGGATCCGTATGATGAAGCTCCGCAAGCAATTATTGATGACGTGGCGGCAGGTGCGCTGAAAGCGGGGAAAAAACTCGGAGAAAATTGTTGGGCGATTCTTGATCGACGCGAGGCAATTCGACAGGCGCTCATGGCTGCCAAAAAAGGGGACACGGTTCTTATCACGGGCAAAGGGGCAGAACAATCAATGGTTGTGGCGCATGGAAAGAAGATTCCTTGGGACGACCGCAAGGTCGTTAGGGAAATACTAAATCCGAAGCACCCGTCCGACTCGCTGCAGACGCAGATGCGTCGAAGCGGGCAGGCGAAATCCTAAACAAATTCAAAGATCCAAATGTTCAAAATCCAAAAATGAAGAATGTCACAATTTTGGTCATTTAAAATTTTGAACTTTTGCGAATATTAGCAAAAAAGTCAAGGGAAAGGAGTCGCATGTGGATAAAACTTGACACTCCATTTCATTTCTGGTACCCTCAAAACACGTGTCTAGGCGGCTTTTCCACAGGCCGCTCGCGACAATTTTGAACATAAATCTCACCGATTTTCCCTATCAAAAGGGAAAGCCTCGCAAAATTTTCATGAGGTGTGAGAACAACGAAACGTAGCAGTTTTTAGGAAATCCCGTCGGACGACGACAGGGAGATAGATTTTATTATTTGCTAACGTAGCGCATGGCCAAGGCCAACAACCAGCGCAAATATTTTACTGATGTTCAGCGGATCGAGGATCTCCCCGATCTGATTGAAGTGCAAAAGCGTTCCTATGACTGGTTTTTCCGCGAAGGGTTGAAAGAACTCTTCGAGGAAATTTCGCCTATTCGTGACTTTATCGGTCGCGATCTCGAATTGAATTTCATGGATTATTATCTTGATGATCCACGGTTTGAAGAGACTGTTGCGAAAGCGAAAAACGTCACATACGAATCTCCGCTCCGTGTTGCGACGAAACTCGTGAATAAACGAACCGGAGAAATTAAGGAACAAGAAGTGTACCTCGGCGATTTCCCGATCATGACCCCGCGGGGAACGTTTATCGTGAACGGCATTGAACGCGTTGTCGTCAGTCAGCTTATTCGATCAGCTGGCGCATTTTTTACTTCGGAAACAATCCGCAGCAAACGCTATTTTGGCGCGAAGATTATTCCAAACCGCGGTGCCTGGCTCGAGTTCGAAACGGACGTGAACAATGTGATTACCGTCAAGATCGACCGAAAGCGTAAAGTTGCCGCGACATCTCTCTTGCGCGCGTTCGGTTACAGTACGGACGAGCAGCTTAAGCAATTATTCCAAGATGTTGATGTGCATCCAGACGTCCGCTACATTGAAGCGACGATAGCGAAAGACGCGTCGCGCTCGGAAGCGGACGGACTCCTTGAAGTGTACAAGCGCATTCGCCCGGGCGACCTTGCGACGGTTGATAATGCGCGTGATTTGATATTCAAAATGTTTTTCAGCTTCGATCGCTATGACTTTGGCCGTGTTGGTCGGTATAAACTCAACCAGCGATTTGGATTTACCTTTCCGGTCACAAAAGAGCATCGGGTGCTCCAACGAGAAGACTTGATCCAGGTCATCAAGGAGATCATTCGCCTGAATATCTCTCAGAAAGACCCAGATGACATAGACCATCTCGGCAACCGCCGCGTCCGCGCCATTGGTGAGCTCATTCAGAATAAATTCCGCGTCGGGCTCGCGCGTACCGAGCGCATCGTGAAAGACCGCGCAAGTACCCTCGATATTAACCTGATTACGCCGAACCAGCTTATTAACGCGCGACCGATTATCGGCGCGGTGAAAGAATTCTTCATGTCTTCGCAACTTTCCCAGTTCATGGACCAGACGAACCCTTTGGCAGAACTGGAGCACAAGCGCCGGCTGTCCGCCATGGGCCCCGGCGGTCTCTCGCGTGAACGTGCAGGATTCGACGTCCGTGATGTGCACCGAACGCACTATGGACGCATTTGTCCAATCGCCACACCCGAAGGACCGAACATTGGGCTTGTTGGACATCTGTCGAGCTATGCACGCGTGAACGATTATGGATTTATCGAAACACCGTTCCGCCGCGTGAAGCACGACCCGCCAAATAAATTAAGGGATATTGAAGGTGAGATTTTGCGGCAGGATATCGTTGAGCCAAAGACGCAACGCGTGGTCGCAAAAGCCGATCAAAAGATTACGGCGGAGATGGCGCGTGAACTAAGCCGCCTGGATATGCAAACTGTCCCTATTAAACCTCGCGTGACTGATCAGCTTGAATGGCTTGATGCGTTTACGGAGGAACGCCACGTGACCACTGCCGCAACGACACCAGTGGATAGCCGCGGATTTTTCATTAAAGAGCGGGCAGAGGTTCGAAAACAAGGTGAGCCGACCATCGACTATGTTTGGCAAATTGATTATATGGACGTTTCACCGAGCCAGATTGTTAGCGTGACAACGTCACTCATTCCATTCTTGGAACATGATGATGCGGTACGCGCGCTTATGGGCACAAACATGCAACGGCAAGCTGTTCCTTGCGTGCATCCAGAAGCGCCTGTTATTGGAACCGGCGTCGAGCGAAAAGCTGCCCAGGACTCGGGCCAGGTCATTTTGTCGGAAAGCGACGGTGAAGTTGTTGAGGTGCAATCAAATGAAATTCGCGTTTTGGAAAAAGATAGCAAGGTTCGAACGTATACCCTCGGTAAATTTGTTCGATCCAACGCATCGACGTGCATGAACCAACGTCCGACCGTTGAGAAAGGACAAACGATAAAAAAGGGCGACGTTCTCGCCGACGGTGCAGCAACAGATCGCGGTGAGCTCGCGCTCGGCCAAAATGTGCTTGTGGCGTTCATGTCATGGGAAGGCGGTAACTTTGAAGATGCGATTCTCGTATCGCAACGTCTTGTTGAATCGGATAAATACAGCTCCATCCATGTCGAGAACTACCTCGTCGACGTACGCGACACAAAGCTTGGTCCGGAAGTAGTCACGAGAGACATCCCTAATATAGGTGAAGAAAAATTAAAAGATTTGGATGAAGAAGGAATTGTGCGGATCGGCGCGGAAGTGTCATCTGGCGATATTCTTGCAGGGAAAATTACCCCAAAAGGCGAAACGGAGCTTTCCGCCGAAGAAAAACTGTTGCGCGCAATTTTTGGGGAAAAAGCAAAAGACGTGAAAGATAGCTCGCTCTACCTCGAACACGGTGAACACGGTAAGGTTGTTGACGTGAAAATTTTCTCGAAAGAAAATGGTGACAAACTGCCATCCGGCGTCATGAAGACTATCCAAGTTTCTGTCGCACAACTTCGCAAGGTACAGGTTGGTGACAAAATGGCAGGTCGTCACGGAAACAAAGGCGTCATTTCACGCATCGTGCCCATGGAAGACATGCCACACCTCGCCGACGGGACCGTGGTAGATATTATTTTGAACCCGCTGGGCGTCGCATCGCGTATGAACCTCGGTCAAATTCTGGAAACCCATCTTGGGTTCGCTGCAAAAAAACTCGGCTATACCGTCGCCACACCGGCGCTCAATGGCGTGCCAGAGGAAATGATCCAGAAAGAGTTGAAGCATGCTGGCTTACCGGAAGACGGTAAGGTTACGTTGTATGATGGCCGAACGGGGGAACAGTTCGACCAAAAAGTGACCGTTGGTTATATCTATATGATGAAGCTTAACCACATGGTCGAAGACAAAATCCATATGCGATCCATTGGCCCGTACTCGCTTGTCACGCAACAGCCACTTGGCGGAAAAGCCCAATTTGGCGGTCAGCGGTTTGGAGAAATGGAAGTGTGGGCCCTGGAAGCGTATGGAGCGGCATACACGTTGCAGGAAATGCTTACCATTAAAAGTGACGACGTACCGGGCCGTTCAAAAGCGTATGAGTCTATTATCAAAGGTGAGCCCATTCGCAAAGTCAGTATCCCTGAGTCTTTTAATGTTCTCGTTCGGGAGCTGAAAGGATTATGTTTAGATGTTGAGCTTATTTTGGAAACTGAACCAAAAAAAGGGGCGCCAAAAGAGAAAGAAAAGGCGGCTGTAAAAACCAAGAAGGAAAAAGAATAACTATGGCATTTGAAGAACAAAAAGCGTTCGATTTTAACGCCATTCGTCTTAAGCTCGCTTCGCCGGACGAGATTCACTCATGGTCATATGGCGAAGTAACGAAGCCGGAAACGATCAACTACCGTACCCAAAAACCGGAAAAGTCCGGATTATTTGCTGAGGAAATCTTCGGCCCGTCCAAAGACTGGGAATGTTATTGCGGGAAATATAAGAAAATTCGTTATAAAGGGATTATTTGTGATAAATGTGGGGTAGAAGTAACGCGAAGTATCGTTCGTCGTGAGCGCATGGGGCACATTGATCTGGCAGCGCCGGTTTCGCATATTTGGTTCCTGCGCGGCGTGCCGTCGAAGATTGGTCTTGTCTTGGACCTCTCCGTTCAGTATTTAGAAAAGGTTATCTACTTCGCGAATTTCATTATCACGAGTGTTGACGAAACGCTTCGGACAGAGACGTTAAAACAGATCGATCAAGAAGAGAAGGCAAAACGGAAATCCATTGAAGTAGAATTCCAGCGACTCATTGATGAGTTGAAGTCGAAGCGGGATAAAGATTTGAATAGCGCGAAAACCGATTCGCAAAAAAATGAAGCCCGTAAACGTTTTGAGGAGGAACTGCAAACCAACACGTCGATGCGCGATGAAAAAATGAAGGAACTCTCCAACGCCGCGGACATTGCAAAAAGGGAATTACGCGGGCTGGAACCTCTGCAAATTCTATCTGAGCAATCGTACCATGACCTCTCATTGCGCTACGGCCACGTTTTTGAGGCGGGTATCGGCGCCGAAGCAATACGTCAGCTCCTCGCGGAAATTAATTTCGATAAAACAATCCCTAGTTTGGAGCATGAGCAGATTGAATCGCCGGAAAACAAAAAGCGGAGGATAGTCAGACGCTTGAAACTTATTAGGAGTTTGAAGGTGAATAAAATCCGCCCTGAATGGATGATTCTCACAACTATCCCCGTCATTCCACCGGATCTTCGGCCGATGATCCAGCTGGACGGGGGTCGGTTTGCTGCGTCGGATTTGAATGATTTATATCGCCGCGTCATAAATCGCAACAATCGTTTGAAGCGGTTGTTGGAATTGAACGCACCGGAGGTCATTTGTCGGAACGAGAAGCGTATGTTACAGGAAGCAGTTGACGCGCTCATCGATAACAGCGCGCGCCACGGTAAGACGGTCACGGCCTCGACAGGCCAAAAGCGGATGCTCAAATCGCTTGCTGACATTTTGAAAGGCAAACAAGGCCGATTCCGGCAGAACCTGCTGGGGAAGCGCGTTGACTATTCCGGTCGTTCTGTGATAGTCGTCGGACCGAACTTACGGATGGATCAATGCGGCCTGCCAAAGCGCATGGCGCTTGAGTTGTTTAAACCATTCATCATTTCTAAACTTATTAAGCGAGAGCTCGTCCATAATGTACGCAGCGCAAACCGTTTCATTGAATCGGAACGTCCTGAAGTATGGGATATTCTCGAAGAAGTAACAAAAGACTCACTCGTACTGCTGAATCGTGCACCGACTCTGCACAGGCTTGGCATTCAGGCGTTTCAACCAGTCCTTATAGAAGGGAAGGCCATACAAATACACCCGTTCGTGTGCGCAGCCTTTAACGCGGACTTTGATGGCGACCAAATGGCCGTCCACGTGCCTTTGACTGAAAAAGCGAAATGGGAAGCGAGAGAACTTGAACTTTCGACAAAAAACCTTCTGAAGCCCGCAACGGGCACCCCGATCGCCACCCCCTCCCAGGATGTTGTCCTCGGTTGTTTCTACATGACGCATCTTATCGAAAAGAAACCCCAGGAGATGAAGTACTTTGCGAATAAGAACGAGGCGCTCATGGCATATCAGCTGCACCATATCGGCATTCGCGATGCTATTCGGGTGCGCATAGACGGTAAGACAGTCATATCTTCTGTGGGCCGTATTCTTTTTAATGAAATTCTGCCAAAGGAATTTCAATATGTGAACGACGTCATGGATAAGAAAACTCTAACACCATTGATTGGTAGGATCTTGAACAAGCTTGGGAATGAAAAGACAGTTGAAATCCTCGACAACATTAAGACAATGGCGTTCCATAACCTCACGAAATCCGGCATTAGTTGGGGGATGAACGATCTGCGCACGCCGCCCGATAAATATAAGGTACTGGAGGAGGCGGAAAAAGTGACTGATGAGATTCGTATGCACTATGAATCAGGACTACTGACGGACGAAGAGCGCAGAATGAAGGTGATCGAAACGTGGGCGCGTGCTAAAGATGCGATCCAGAAGATTAGCAAAGCAGCGCTTGATCGCAACGGCCCAATTTTCGCCATGATTGAATCAGGCGCGCGAGGCTCCTGGGGGCAAATTACTCAGATGATGGGCATGAAGGGGCTTGTAACGAACCCGGCTGGTGAGACTATCGAATTGCCCGTAAAGGCAAGTTTTCTCGAAGGGTTCGATGTGCTCGAATATTTCATTTCTACGCACGGCGCGCGAAAAGGGCTTTCCGATACCGCACTCCGAACAGCGAACGCGGGTTATTTAACACGCCGTCTGATTGATGTAGCGCAAGACGTGGTCATAACCGAGGAGGATTGCAAGGATACGGAAGGCGTCGTTCTTACCAGCGTTGAGAGTGAAGACCTTGGCATCAAGATTGTTGATCGCATTTTGGGCAGAACAGTTCTCGAGCCAATCATTGATCCAAAGACGAAAAAGGTTATTGCAAAAAAGAACGAATTGATTACCGAAGAAGTGCACCAGAAACTGAAGGAATTGCAAATTGATAAGGTTCATATTCGTTCCGTCATGACATGCCGAACGATTTATGGGCTCTGTCAGCGTTGTTACGGCTACGACCTTGGTTATAACAAGGTTGTAAGCATTGGAATCGCCGTGGGAATTATAGCCGCACAGAGCATCGGAGAGCCCGGTACGCAACTCACCATGCGCACGTTCCATACTGGGGGCGTCGCCGGTCAAGACATCACGCAGGGGTTGCCGCGGGTGGAAGAATTGTTTGAGGCGAGACCAGTCAAGCGACCGGCGTTGATGGCTGAAGTCGCCGGCCAGGTTTCGGTACAGGAACTTGAAAAAGGCGCGAAGCTCATTCGCATCCATACGCGTGAACAGCAGGAAGAAAAATACCGCCTGGAGTCGAAACAAAACCCGGTTTTGAAAGTAAAGGACAAGAGTGAGGTTAAAGAAGGTGATGTTCTGTTTACCGTTGGCGCAAAAGAAGTTCGCAGCAAAGTAAGTGGCATGGTTAAGAAGACCGATCAAGGAATTTCCATTGTTCACGAACAAGATAAAACACACGAATACCCTGTTCCGTCAGGGGTGATTCTTTGGGTGAAAGACGGCGATATGGTTGCGTCCGGCGTCCAGCTGACCGAAGGCCATATTGACCTGCACCAGCTCTATCGGTTGAAAGGCCGTGAGGCGGTTCAAAAATACATTATCAAAGAAATTCAGTACATCTATTTTTCTCAAGGACAGCACCTGAACGACAAGCACGTGGAAGTAATCGTACGCCAAATGTTCTCCCGATACTTTATCAAAGATACCGGCGATACCGATCTTTTGGAAGGTGAGATTGTTGAACGGACGCGTTTTATGGAAGAGAACGAAGCTGCGAAACAAGCTGGCAAGAGAGAAGCGATTTCTGAGCAATTACTCCTCGGGATTACGAAATCCTCTTTGTCCATTGATAGTTTCCTTTCCGCCGCGTCGTTTCAAGAAACGGCCCGTGTACTGATTGACGCGGCTATTTCCGGTAAAGTTGACAGACTGCGAGGCTTGAAAGAAAATGTGATCATTGGCCGGCTTATCCCTGCTGGCACGGGATACCAGTTAGAAGAAGCGGAAGAGGTGTCAAAATAATCCTAAAACCCAGCGCGCACGGCTCTGCCTGCGATGGGTTTTGCATGATTCACTCATCGCACCCACAGGAACGTAGAATATACGTTCCACAGCGGGGCGCGCTGGGTAGTTTAACGTTATTTCATGAGGTTTTGATATACTATAGAGGATATGAAAACAAACGGCATTAAACGCAGGAAAACTCGACCTGTGCAAGTTGGAAGCATCGGCATTGGTGGCGACAATCCGATTCGCGTGCAAACAATGACTAACACGCCGACGTCGGACGTCAAGGCAACCGTTGACCAGACAGAGAAGCTGGCACGTGCTGGCGCGGAACTCGTGCGTATTACAACGCAATCGCCGCAGCATGCAAAACTGCTTGGAGTCATCAAGCAAGAGTTACAAAAACGTGGTATCACGGTTCCGATCATTGCGGATATTCATTTTGTACCGGCAGCGGCGTTTGAAGCTCTCAAAACAGCGGACAAAGTTCGCATTAATCCAGGTAACTTCCTGGATGGCAAGGTATTCAAAAAACGAGAATATACCGATGAAGAATATCAATCGGAATTGAAACGGATCGAAGAGAAGCTCATACTATTTATCGCAGAGGCGAAGAAATATCGTAAACCTTTGCGAATCGGTTCAAACCACGGATCGCTTTCCGACCGCGTCATGAATCGGTTTGGCGACACGGCAGAAGGGATGGTGGAATCAGCAATGGAATATTTACGAATTTTCCAGAAGCATGACTTTCACGATATCGTGGTCGCCATGAAAGCCTCTGATCCGCTTATCATGATTGAAGCGAATCGCCTGTTTGTGAAACGGATGGATGAAGCGGGTATGGACTATCCAGTCCATCTTGGCGTTACTGAAGCGGGCAATGCAGACGAGGGTCGGATTAAGTCCACCCTCGGTATCGGTACGCTGCTTATGCAAGGCGTCGGCGATACGGTCCGAGTTTCGCTCACCGAAGACCCGGTCAAAGAAATTCCCGTCGCATTTTCCATTTTGCAAGCAACGCACCGCCGGATCACTAAGACAGAATTTATTTCCTGTCCGTCATGCGGTCGAACCCTCTTTGAGTTGGAGGAAACCACGAATCGCATTAAAGAACGCACCGGCCATCTGAAAGGCGTGCGTATCGCCATTATGGGCTGCATCGTGAACGGGCTTGGCGAAATGGCGGATGCGGACTTCGGGTACGTCGGCGGCGCGCCGGGAAAAGTCAATTTGTACGTCGGTAAGAAGCTCGTGCGTAACGGCGTACCCCAAAGCCAAGCTGTCGAAGAATTGATAGGGCTTATCAAAAGCGAGGGGAAGTGGAGAGAGTTAGTGAAGTAATAAGCGTTTAAAGTTTTTTATCCCGTCACGCTTGATAAAGAACTTTTTTTGTGGTAAAATAACGTGGCATCAATACCTTCATGGCACGCAAAACGGAAAAAAAATATTTAAAAAAATTTAAAAAAGAAGCGCTGAGAGAAGATCAAGCTGAAGGCAAGCAGGCGAGGCAACCATTAAAGAAAGAAACGAAGCATGGTATTGCGCTGACCATACTTTTCCTCGTTGGCGCCTTAAGCGTGTTAAGTTTATTCGGCTGGGCCGGCGGTTTCGGCAACACCATCAATGATGGGCTGGGACGATTGTTCGGGTGGGGGAAATTCGCGGTTCCCCTCGTGCTTTTGTTGCTTTGGTATTTTCTCTGGAAACCGGAAAAGTACGCATTACGCAGCAGTAATTATATTGGGCTTATACTCTGTGTTGCCGGCTCTTCGGCATTTTTTCATCTTTTCATTCCCATCGAGCGGGCTGCTTCTGATATTGCGTTAGGCAAGGGCGGTGGGTATATAGGCCTCGCATTGTCTTATCCTTTGCAAAAGATTATGGGCCCATGGGCCACCGGGCTTATCATCCTTGGAGTTTTTGTCGTTGGTTTGCTGCTACTGTTTGATACCTCGCTCGGCCGACTGTACGAACGAGGCAATATCTTCCGACGCGTACGGGAACGCTACCGCTTATTTCGCGAACGTCTGCGCGTGAATCTAGAGCAGCGGCGTATTGTTGAACAACCTGAACCGTCGCATGAGGCGAGCCCTTCATTCCAAGTAAAAGACATGGCCAGTAAAGAAGCTGCGCCGACCGCAGAGAAGCCGGTGGCTAAGGAGCAGCTTGCCATATTCCCAAAACCGAAACCGACGCGCATAAAACTGGACATCCCGCTTGACCTTCTCGAAGCAAGCACGGGAAAGCCCCAGAGCGGTGACATCGAGCTCAATAAGCAGCGGATCCAGCAGGCGCTGAAGAATTTTGGCATTGAGGTGGAAATGGGAGAAGTAAAAGTCGGCCCAACGGTAACGCAGTACACGTTGAAGCCATCGGAAGGCGTTAAACTTTCTCAAATCACTTCATTAAATAATGATTTAGCTCTCGCATTGGCCGCGCACCCCATTCGCATTGAAGCGCCGATCCCAGGCAAATCGCTTGTCGGCATCGAAGTACCCAACAAAGCGGTGGCCACGGTGAAACTCAAAGATTTATTGGCCACGCAAGAATTCAAAAATCGTTCGTCGAACCTTTCGCTTGCACTCGGCAAGGACGTGGCTGACGTTGCCTGGTTCGGGGATCTTGAACGCATGCCCCACTTGCTGATTGCGGGGGCAACCGGATCAGGGAAAACCGTTTGCATCAATACGATTATCATGAGCCTGCTGTACCAAAATTCCCCGTCCGATTTAAAGCTTATCCTCGTTGATCCGAAGAAAGTCGAATTGCCAACGTACAACAATATTCCTTATTTGCTCGCGCCGGTTGTTACTGAAGTCGACAAAACCATTAACGCGCTTCGGTGGATTGTGGGTGAGATGGATCGCCGATTCCACGCGCTCTCTGATGCAGGCAAGCGCAATATTCAAGCGTACAACGCGAATGGCCCTGAAGAACCAATGCCATATATAGTTGTTATCATTGACGAGCTTGCCGATTTGATGGCGGTTGCAGCCAATGAAGTGGAAAGCGCAATTGTTCGGCTGGCGCAAATGGCCCGCGCCGTCGGTATACATTTAATCGTCGCGACCCAAAGGCCATCAGTCGATATTATCACGGGGCTCATCAAGGCCAACATCACGAGCCGTATTGCTTTCAGTGTAGCGTCGCAAGTGGACTCCCGCACCATTCTCGACACGTCCGGCGCTGAAAAACTGTTAGGCAGAGGCGACATGCTTTTTATGTCACCGGAAGTTTCAAAGCCTAAGCGCATTCAAGGAGCGCTCGTCAGCGATGAAGAAATCGAACGCGTCGTTGCGCACATCAAGAGTAAGGGTTCGCCTGAATATAACAAAGACGTTCTTGCAAGTCAACGAAAGCAAACTCAAGAGTTCTCCATGGATGGCGACGTTGAAGACGACCTTCTCGGCGAAGCAAAGCAAGTAATTCTGCAAGCAGGCAAGGCGTCGGCCTCGCTCTTGCAACGCCGCTTACGCGTCGGTTATGCCCGGGCAGCGCGCATCCTCGACATTCTCGAAGAGCAGGGGTTTATTGGGCCGGGCGAAGGCGCGAAGCCCCGAGAAGTGATCGGCGGCGAACCTTCGTCTTCATCTTTTGAGGTAGATCAAGAAAACACAGATGTACCGATGAATGCCGATGACGAACCAGGCCAACCAGAGGATAAGGTATGACGGCATTTCAGAAAACGGAACTCGGACGCACAAAAACGCTTGGGGAGCGGTTACGGAAGGCGCGCGAGGAAGCCAGCCTCACGCTTGCGGACGTTGAACGGATGACCCAAATACGTAGTCATTACCTAGAAGCTATTGAGAACGGCAACTATCTCGCATTACCCGGATCGGCATACATAAAGAATTTTTTGAAGAAGTACGCGGAGGCGATTCAAGTCAGCCCGCAGGTCGTTCTTGATCTCTACGAGCGCGAACGCGTCTATTATGAACCGTTAGAAAAGCGTCGGCTTGTTGAAGCCCAGGCGGTGCATAAACGCTCGCCGCGGCTTGTAACGCCGCACTTAACGCGTCGTATCTTCCTCGCGCTTATCGGTCTCGTATTGCTGGGATATCTCATATTCAGCTTGCGGGGCATTTTTGCGCCGCCTGCGTTACAGCTGATGGCGCCGGATGAGCAGACAATCACACAGCAACGGACAATCAATGTGGTTGGGACAACCGATACGGACGCCTCTTTAACGATCAACGGTCAAGAAGTGTTTGTTCAGCCCAACGGATCTTTTCAGCAAACAATCGAGTTGACGGTTGGCATTAACGTTATCACCGTCACCGCAAAAAAGAAAAATGGTCAGGCGCGTACCATTCTCCGGCATGTTCTGGTTGAAGGGCAAGCCACAACGTGATACACTACCTATAGCAAACTTATGGCAAAAGAAAAAGAGACGGCGCTGAAGTCAAAATTATCGGATCGATCGAAAATGGCTCAGCAAGCCGTCGAACAAATTAAAGACAGGTTCGGCGACGGCTCTATTATGCGACTCGGTGAGTCAAAGACCATGCACGTTGAGACGATATCGACGGGCTGTCTTTCGCTTGACCTGGCGCTCGGCGCCGGCGGACTGCCGCGCGGCCGTGTAGTTGAAATTTACGGGCCTGAGTCTTCCGGAAAAACGACGCTCGCGAACCATGTTGTTGCGCAGGCGCAGCGCACGGGCGGCGTGACAGCATTCGTAGACGCGGAGCACGCGCTCGACCCCGAATACGCACGCAAAATCGGCGTTAACGTTGATGAATTGCTTATTTCCCAGCCAGACACCGGGGAGCAGGCGCTGGAAATAGTGGAAACGCTCGTACGTTCAAACGGCGTCGATGTCGTCGTTATTGACTCGGTGGCCGCGCTCACACCAAGAGCGGAGATTGAGGGCGAGATGGGCGACCAGCACATGGGGTTGCAGGCGCGTCTCATGAGCCAGGCGCTGCGAAAACTTGCCGCCATCGTCAGCAAAACAAAAACCGTGGTTATTTTCATTAATCAAATTCGCATGAAAATCGGCGTGTTTTTCGGTAATCCGGAAACAACGCCAGGCGGAAACGCGCTGAAATTTTATTCATCCGTGCGCATTGAAATCCGCCGCGTCGGCCAAATTAAGAAAGGGGACGACGTCGTGGGTAACAAAGTGCGCGCGAAGATTGTGAAAAACAAGGTGGCGCCGCCCTTCAAAACGGCCGAGTTTACGATTATGTTCAACGAAGGCATCGGGATTCCTGAAGACGCCTTGGAGACAGGCGTGAGGTTCGGCGCGGTCGCAAAGTCCGGCAATACGTTTAGTTATAAAGAAACAAAGCTTGGGGTCGGGTTGGAACAAGCAAAACAATATTTGCGTGAACACAGGTCGTTGATTGATCAAATCCGCTCCGACGTTTTGCAGAACGCAAAAACTTCGTAACACGTAGTCCCCATCCTCCAGGAAGCTCCATTGCGAACGATGGGGTTATTACGCTTGTTTTTTTCGAAAGACCTGCTAAGATAACGGAACAAACAAAAGGAGGTGCTCTTTGCAAAATAGTCATTGGTCTTTTTTCATGGATGCCGGCAAACGGTTTGTGCGCGAGTTTGTCTACATTGTCGAGCGACCGCATCTGCTGCTCTCAGAGATTCGCTGGTTATTATGGCCACCCACCCACATTCTGGTTTATCTTTGGTCATGTTTCCTTGTCGCTCCGCTTGCTTTTTGCTATTTCTGTTTGTATCATCGGCCGCGGCTTGTCATATGCACGGGCAAGCGGTTGAGCGTGAACACCATCATCACCGCCAACCACCTCACACTCCTCGATTCATTTTTTCTCTCGGTTCTCCTTTTTTACCCCCTTGCGTATCTTCGCCCAAGTCTGATTCCAATTCACCTTGCCGCGGTGGAAAATTACTTTTCACCAGACCTCCCGCGACGTTGGATTCGTAAAGGCGCGGCACGCGGTGGATGGCTCGCAAGAATTCTTGAACGGAGTTTCGTCGAATATGGCTTAAATGTATGCATGAACCTCGGCATGACCATGGCGATGCGGCTGATGCGTGTGTACCCTGTCAAAAAAGGTAGACGCGATCCTCACCTCGCCGCTCGGATTAATCGAGACATTCGTCGTAACACGGCACTGGTGTTTATTACGCGGGGTCGGGATACCCAATTTCTCGAATCTGGAAAGTTTGGACGTGAATTGAGCGCTGGCATCGGCTATTGGGCGGTTAACAACAGCTCCACGGTTCTCGTTGCCTATCACGAAGGGCTGCAGCAGGTTGAATCCCGTCAGGAGGGATGGGTAAATGCCGGCAGGCGAAATCTACTTATCGTGCTTGATGACTTGCACTTCGACTGTGAAAAGAGTCGTGAAGGCGTGATGGAGACTTGCGCTGAAAAACTTAAGGAATTGCGAAGGCAGCATCATCAACAATAAAAGAGAGCGACGAATACTCGAACGCTCTCTTTTCTCTTTTTTGATTTAGATTGCTTGAATTAACGAAAGGGTAATTTCTTTAAGAGCCCCTATGATTTTATACGCGCTTTGTAAATCTTTTCTCGGCGTGTATGGCTGCTTCAGGGCAATGCATACCATGCCCGCGCGGTGCGCCGCTGCGACGCCACTGATGGAATCCTCAATGACAAGGATACTGCTTGGTTTTTCTTTAAAAATCTTGGCACATGCAAGGAATATGTCCGGGTGCGGTTTCCCCTTTTTAAAATTTTCACCAGAAATTACCGCTTTGAAATATTTTCTCAATTTGTATCTAAGCAAAATGTACCGAATGGCTGGTTCAGGAGAGGATGACGCAAGTATGAGTGGATAGCCATTTGCATGAAGTTTCTTGATCAATGAGATAGCTCCTGGGATTTCTTTCAATTCCCGGTCAAAGATTTGAAAAAGAATTCTTAATCTTTCCTTGAGAATCTTTTTGTATGATCCACGCAGGCCAAAATGTTTTTTTAATGAAGCAATTCCTTCCTTTTCACTTCTTCCACGAATGTATTTGCTGATAAACCGTTCGGTTTTTTTGTCTCGATTGGCATGAATACCGTATCGCAAGAGATGTATTCGCATGGCATTTTCCCATAAAGGCTCTGAATCCACAATCACGCCGTCGAGATCAAAAATAATCGCGCGAATCATGCTCCTTTAATGAATGCAACAAGCTCCTCACTTTTTTGTTCCATCATCGTTTTTATGTTTGCTTCAACGGTAATCCGCAAGAGCGGTTCCGTGTTCGACGGGCGCACGTTAAACCACCAGTCTTCATACTCAACCGTCAGCCCGTCTAATTCATCCTGTTTACCGTCGTGGAAGCGCTTTCTTACCGCTTCTATTTTTTGAGGAATATTCGCAATTTCGATATTTATTTCATCCGACCGAAAGTACGGGTTCAATCCTTCAACAAGCCTGGAGAGTGGTTTGTTTTGGTCGGAAATGAGCATCAGGAGGAGGGCGAAAGCAATAAAGCCGGAATCGGCAAAATAGTTATCCCGGAACGAGTAGTGTGCGGAAACTTCACCGCCCATTATCCCGCCATGGTCGCGCATGCCTTGTGAGACATTGACGAACCCCACGGCAGTGCGAATCGGTTTGCCACCCCAGGCGCGAATTTTTTCCGGAACGGCTTTGCTGCAAATCACGTTATAGGCGATTCCCGCGCCGGGATGAGCGTTGAGAAAATATTGTGCAAGTAAAAGGAGCGTCGTGTCTGCGCGGATAAACTCACCTTGTTCCGTGATAAAAAATAACCTGTCTGTGTCGCCGTCCATGATCACGCCGAAGTCAGCGTGTTCGTGTAGAACAGCTTTGTGTAATTGTACACGTGATTCTGGCAGTAGCGGATTTGACGGGTGGCTGGGAAAATTGCCGTCTAGTTCGAAGTTCAAAGGAACAAGTTTACATGGTAATTGTTCAAACAGGCGAGGCATGACTTTGCCGGCCATGCCGTTGCCGGCGTCCACGACGATGGTAAACGGCTTTACTTTATTTACGTCAGCGAACGACACGACGTGCCGTATGTATTCATCCAGAATGTTTCGCTCTTGGCGATTGCCCGGTTTTTTCTTTGTATCAAAGTGTTTGCCCTTAAGGAAGGCAAGGAGCTCTGTGCCGCGAATGTACTCGATACCCTTGCCGCGTATTGCCATTTTGAATCCGTTGTACTCTTTCGGGTTGTGTGAAGCGGTCACCATGACTCCGCCATCGTATTTGAATTTGCCGAGCGCAAAATAAACCGCGTCAATAGGTACCATGCCAATATCATCCACGTTTACGCCTTGACTGGTAATTCCTTCAATGAGTTTTTTCGCAAGCTCCGGCGATCCGAGGCGCATGTCGCGACCAACGACAACGCGACGCGCGTCTGTTAATTGCGCGTACGCCTGCCCGACACTATATGCGACGTCTGGGTTCAGTTCTGTGGGGTAGATGCCGCGAATGTCGTATGCTTTGAAGATTTTCTCGGGAATCATTTTTTCCATGTAGCAGCGGTTGGCGAGACAGGCTCCTTCTGCAAGGTACCGAATGCCCAAACTATCGCCAGAAGATACAGGAACCAACCGATATAGGGGATTGTGGAAGCAAGGTAGACAAGAGTTGTGCCAATGAACATCGCGAGGGCAAGACGAGAAGGTTTATTATTTTGTGCCAGACCGATGAGTCGGCCACCAATGAGCGTGCCAGTCATAATCGGCGCAAGATACAGGATAACAAAGTACAGCATAAGGGCCACAAAGGCGAGCGGAATACCGATGATCGTGGCGAACAGAAGCGCGATAACAATTGGGCTAACGATAAGATACAAAAGCCCAAACAAAAGCGTGTGCCACGGACGCTGCCAGATAGCATCTGTTATTTTTATTACCTGCTTCGGGAAAAGAGTCACCAGAACAAGCCCAACAAGCAGAAAGCTCAGCAATCCAAGCACTCTGAATAACAACCACGAGTGGTTGAGGAATGATCGCGCCTTGGTTACCTTTGTCTGTGGGAGCTTATGCACTACAGCACCTGCGACGGACGCACCGTCCTTAATGAGCGCGGATTGCGTCCCGGTATAGGTTACATCTCCGTGAATTTTTGCACCATTATCAATGGTGAGTAAACCGTTTTCGATGATTTGGATGTTGGCATTCGTGCCAATGTCACTCGCGAGCGCAACAGTATTGCCGTAGCCGTGAATCCCGCCGGCGACTGGGCCTCGTACCGTCATATCCGCCGCGCCAAACGCGACACTCCAACCGACGCTGCCTTTCTCTGTGATGGTCACGTTCGCGCCGGCGACACTAAGATTCTTTCCGATCGCATTGTCGATTTCAATGATGTTGCCTGCAACGCGCACATTGCCGGCAACTGGGCCACGTATGCGTATTGTCGCCGCGGCTGCGAGCACGTCACCGCTCACGCTGCCGTTAACGGTCAGGCTGTTCGCGATAACAATCACATCACCGTGAACATCGCCGTCAATGGTCACGTTATGACCGACCCGGACGTAGTTATCTTCCACAACGTCTTCTGCTCCAAGAAGAATATTCTCGCGCAAGGTGTTTTCAAGATCGCCCGCAAGCGCCTTGCCGGGCAACAGACTTACCGCCATAAGGATCGCGAGAAAGATATATTTTTTCATAGGTGTTAACATGATTCCATGCATCCATTATTGTATCATACAAAAGGAAAAACTCAATTTTCACTTTTTTGCGCGGGCAGTTTTTTTCCTGTACAATGGGAAGAGCAATCTATGAAAACACTCGACCGAGTTGATCCGTCGCTCGCGCAATGGATCAAGAAAGAACTGACGCGCCAGCAAGAGGGGCTTGAGATGATCCCCTCGGAAAATTACGTTTCCGAAGGCGTTTTAGAAGCGCTTGGGACGCCGCTCACGAACAAGTACTCCGAAGGGTATCCGGGCAAGCGGTATTACGGGGGCAATCAGTACATCGATGAGATTGAAGCATTGGCGCAGAATCGCGCAAAAAATTTGTTTGGCACGGAGCATGCAAATGTCCAGCCCTATTCTGGTTCGCCCGCGAACCATGCGGTTTATATGGGACTTTTGGAGCCGGGCGATAAAGTAATGGGCTTGAGTCTACCGCATGGCGGGCATCTCACGCATGGCTGGAAAGTGAGTTTTTCCGGCAAGTATTATCATTCGGTTCCGTATGGCGTTGATCAGCAAACACACCTCATTGATTATGACGCGGCGCGTGAGCTTGCGAAAAAAGAGCGTCCCAAATTGATTATCGCCGGCGCAACCGCATATCCTCGCGAAATCGATTTTAGGCAGTTTCGCAGTATAGCCGAAGACGTTGACGCATATTTTCTCGCAGATATTTCGCATATCGCAGGGTTAATCATTGCCGGCGTTCACATGGCCGCGACGCCGTATGCCGACGTTTTAATGACCACCACGCATAAAACCCTGCGCGGTCCGCGCGGGGCAATGCTTTTATGCCCTCATAGAGCGGATCGCTTAAAAGAGCAGTACCATAAGGACTCCAAGTGGGACCTGGCTGACCTTATTGATCGTGCGGTATTTCCAGGGTTGCAAGGCGGGCCCCATAACCATCAAACCGCTGCTATCGCCGTGTGTTTGAAAGAAGCGTCGGAGAAATCCTTTAAGCAATACGGTCAGCAAATCGTAAAAAATGCAAAAGCACTTGCCGCAAAGCTTCTTGAGCATGATTTTAAGCTCATCACCGGTGGAACCGATAACCACTTAATTTTAATTGATCTTTCCAATAAACAAATGTCCGGAGCGGAAGCGGAAACCCTGCTCGACGAAGTCGGTATCACTGTGAATAAAAATACGATCCCTTTTGACCAGCGTAAGCCAATGGATCCATCAGGCATCCGGCTCGGTACGCCGGCGCTGACTACGCGGGGGTTTAAGGAAAAAGAAATGGAAGAAGTTGGTGAGCTTATTGCCCAGACGATTCACAATTCAAAGAAAGAGTCGGTGAAACAAGAAGTCCAAAAGCGCGTTGCCGAATTAACAAAGAAACTTCCTGTTCATCAAAAATAAAAGGGACGGCAGTTTGCCATCCCTTTGTGGAGTTTACTCGGGTCTGTCGTATGGACTGTGCGAAACAAATTTCCTCGTTGGGACTATCTGTTTCAGTAAGATTTGCTTGATGAGCTTTTTGACCCCCGCGACAGTTGGGCCCATAATTTCGATGTAAAGCGACTGAGACTTAGGAACAACTGTTCCGCGTGTGTCAGTCGATTCGTCCATGTAGTCACCGGCAATGATTATGGACTCAGCGTCAAGCTGGTCGATGTATTTCACTTCAATGGGCTCAATCTTTTTGAGAACCGCAGGGACGTCTTCTAGAGATGTGATTTCGTAAAGAACTGTTTTTGTGCCGTCTGGCTCAAGCCGGACATTACCATCTTCTTGCTGTTTTTTTAGCCATTCAGGCGAGGCAACTCCACTAACCTCTTGTAACGGGTACCGAACGGTAATTTTCATGTTACCCTCCTATTTGTGAAGCCCTCCCTTGTTGGACTTGTATCGTATCATATAGCAAATCACTGTCAATTTTTTTTAACAATCTTGGCTAACCGCAGAGCAGAATGAAACTCCTCAATGGTACAGTATTGAGTCAACAGATTCGCAAGCAACTGAAAGCAAAAAATAGCGGTCAAAGGCGAAAACCAGGCCTGGCCATTCTTCTGATTGGCAACAACCCCGCATCGCATACGTACGTTCGTCTGAAGGAACAAGGTGCCAAAGACGTTGGGATACTTTTTCAAAAATACGTTTTGCCAGAAATCACCACCGAATCCCGGATTCGCTTGATTATTAGCCGATTGAATCAAAATCCACACATCCATGGCGTTTTGGTACAATTGCCGCTACCAAAGCACTTGAATGCGGACCATATCGTGTCCATGATTGACCCGAGAAAAGACGTTGATGGCTTTCATCCCGTGAATATGCAACGTCTATTGGCGGGAAAGCCGTCAATAATTCCCGGTGTCTTTCTCGGCATACTGCGACTTATCGGCGAGTCGGGTGTTTCCCCCAAAGGAAAACGCGCCGTTGTCTTGGCAAACAGTAGGTTGTTTGCTGAACCGCTTGCCGCATTGCTGAACCGCAAAGGATGGAAGGTATCGTTTGCCATTGCGCGCGATGGCGGCTATCAAAAAGCGACGCGACAAGCTCATCTTATTGTATCCGCTATGGGGAAGCCGCATGCTATTAAAGGGTCAATGATCAAACGCGGAGCAATACTCGTTGACGTTGGTTTCACGAAGCGAGGCAAGCGCCTGTTTGGTGACGTTGACCTTGCATCCGTCAAGAGCAAAGCGGGATATGTAACGCCCGTACCCGGCGGCGTGGGCCCGATGACCGTGGCGATGCTCCTTTGGAATACATGGCGGTTGTCTAAGCGGCAAAAATAGAATATACTGGATCATCCGATGCAAGAACGATTTGACCCGACAAAATACGAACGGTACGAAGAGCTTCCGGAAGAAGAGAAGCCAAAGTTCAAGAAGGTTTCCTCAAGGCCGGAGGAAGGGTTTGAGGAAGGGTTCGTCTCTCAAGAAGCGATTCCTCCGCTCGAAGGACAATTAGAAGGTGTGTGGAAGGAGCGATTCGAACGTGTTGAGGAGCAGCTTGAGCGACAACGCTTTCAGAGTTTAGACACAGAGGACGGGAGAAAACACAAAGTGGGATATCGCATTCTCGATGCTCATGACTTGAATGAGCCGATACTGCCGGACGAAGTTGGAAATGAAACAGTCGTTGTTATTTCGGGCTTTCCGGGTTCACATCATCAATTTGAGGATATTGGCACCTATCTCGCAGTTCAGGGAGGAAAACGGGTTATCGTCATGTCGTTGCCGGGTTTTGGTGAATCCAGTAATGCGCCACTTAAATGGCTTACTGATGGAAGGCTTTTTGAACACCAAACGGAAATAATCGGCGGGCTGGTGAATAAGATACGAGGAGATGAGCAAATGGCAAGAAAACGACTGACAACCGATCGTCTCACGATCGTGGGAGGGTCAATGGGCGCAACCATCGCGGCAAAATTTGCAAAGCAGTATCCGGATTCTGTTTCAAATCTTTTTTTACTTAACCCTGCGAGTGTGGAGGCAGAGTCGTTTTTTAGTCTTGCAAGCAGGTCGCCAAGGTCAATGGGAAGTGACATTGCCTTTCTCCAACGACGCAAAAAGACTTTTCCTAAGACGGGAGAACAAATTCCAGAGTTTCAGAAAATTATGGACCGTTATAAAAAATTAACGAAAGACAGTGCAAAGAATTGGCGTCCTGACCGAATTCCGCAACGCCTTGCAGAAGTAGGTCTTCTGCATAAAGGGGGGATTCTCAATGATATTGAGAATGTTCAGGCTAACATTGGCGTGATCCATTCCGAGGAAGACAGGTTGTTTCCGTCAGGAAAAAGTATTGAAGAAATACCCAAGCACGCGAAACGAGCCAAAAAAGTTGAAACTTCACTTGGTCCAGGCACACACGCCTCCATGACGTATTGGGCGGAACAGTTTAGCACCCGTATTCTTGTCATGCTCGACAAATGGCGTAAAGAGGAGCAAGCGGAGCAAAAGTAAGCAACATAAAACCCCTCGGTGATTCCAAGGGGTTTTTGATTGACGTTTGGGTTAGAGTTTCCCTGGGCCTAGAGGATTGTACCCGCTATTGACTTCAACGCCGTCCAGATAGCCGTCGTCGTCCGAATCCGGGTCATTTGGATTTGTGCCATAGATGGCTTCTTGGGAATTCGTGAGCCCGTCAAGGTCGGGGTCTGCAGTTGCGCTTACATTCGCATTCGCCGATGTGTTCGTGTTCAACACGCTATTGGTGTTCGCGTTTGCGTTGGCATTCAGATTCGTGTTGCCATTCCGGTTCGCCGCGGCGTTCGTGTTCAGGTTCGTTGCCTGGTTGGTATTACGCGTATTCGTATTCGATACGGTATTCGTGACGTTTGTATTGGCGTTGCCGTTCGCGTTCTTATTTTTGCTAAAGTAGTTCAACGCCACAGCGGCGCCAGCGACTAGGACGATAAGCACGGCAAGGATAATGAGTCCGATCACGATGAACTTTCTCCTGCTTGGTTTTGGGGGTTCAGCATTCATAGGTGATTGTTCGGGGATATACCGCGGTATCGTTTCCATAGGAGGCGGTGGCATTGGGCCAGAAGATCCGGGCACTTGCTGGTAGGCATAGGACGAGGGTGCGGACCGCTTAGGCTGGAATGGACCCCAGTCTTTTTGTCCATCTGATCCTTGGGGTTGGGGATTTTGTGGGCGAACGTCGTCGAACATACAATTTATGTTTAATTGTTTTTACTAACAAAAAGTATAGCACAATTCCATTACGAAGTGAAAATTGATACAATGACGAAGGCCAATGGCATATGGCTTATAGCGTATAGTGTATGGCTCGAACGCAATTTTTACTATAAGCTATAAGCTATTAGCCATCGTATGTCCTTCTCCATTGGCATCGTCGGTCTTCCAAACGTCGGTAAATCAACCCTGTTCAAAGCACTGACAAAAAAACAGGTGGATATTTCGAATTACCCGTTTTGCACGATCAGCCCGAACACCGGCGTTGTTGCGGTACCTGACGAGCGGCTCGAACGACTCGCTCATTTATCGAACTCTGCGAAGATTATCCCTACAGTCGTAACGTTTGTCGATATCGCCGGTCTTGTCGCGGGCGCATCGAAAGGCGAAGGCTTGGGTAATCAATTTCTTCAACATATCCGCGAGGTGGACGCGATCGTGGAAGTCGTCCGCGCATTTGAAGACCCGGACATCGTACATGTTCACGGACGCATCAACCCGGCCAGCGACATGGCCACGATTGATACGGAGCTTTGTCTTGCGGACCTTGCGACCGTTGATCGCCGTTATGAGGAGACGAAACCGAAGGGGCGATCCGGAGACAAGATGGCTATCGACGCTTTGCCATTGTACGAAAAGTTACGGACAGCTCTGAACGCAGGTCAGCCCGGCCGGAACGTACTGAAAACCGAGGAAGAGCGTGCCGCAGTACGCGATCTTAATCTGTTAACCGCAAAACCCATACTGTACGTGTATAATATTTCAGAACGCACAACTCCGGCAAATATTCCGGAAGGCAGCTTGTTGATATCTGCGAAGATCGAAGCAGAACTTGCCGACCTTCCCGATACGGAAGCGCGGGCATACTTGAAAGAACTGGGGCTGGAAGAACCCGGCCTGAACCGGCTCATCCGCACCGGCTACACGCTACTCGACTTAATTACTTTTTTCACGAGCGGCCCAAAAGAAACTCGTGCCTGGACAGTGAAGCGCGGCTCAAAAGCGCCGCAGGCCGCCGGCGTTATCCATTCGGACTTTGAGCGCGGATTCATCCGAGCAGAGGTAATAGCAACCGCCGACCTTCTCGCCGCCGGCAGCGAGGCCGAGGCGCGCGCGCAAGGCAAGCTCCGGCTAGAAGGAAAAAACTACGTCATCCAAGATGGCGACGTCATTCATGTTCATTTCGCCTGAAAAATAAGTATTTCACGCACGACGCTCTGTCCAGGGCGACCGTAATCAAGATTCTCACGGGTTCTGGTTTTAGTAAAACCGAGTTCTTGAATTTGTCCGTCAAGCCCAAGACGTATTGTTCGTTTCTCTACATTCCAGATTGGGAAAATGATGACCACAGATCCTTTTGGCTTCACAATTTTTCGAAAGGTTTCAAACGCATACAGATAGAGCGAGGCCAGGTCGGCTCGTATTTTTTCTATCGAGGGTTGATCCGGCTTTTTTTTAAATACTGGCCCAAGGTAGGGCTCTGTTACGATCGTATCGACCGACTGGGGCGGAATTTTTTTATGCAGTTCCCGCACGTCCGACTGAACAATTGTCAGTTGCCCGCTCTGTAATGCAATGCCTTGCGACTTCACCAGCCACTCGATGTTTGCCTTGGTGTCTCGGACTGCTTGCTCGGAACGGTCGGAGCCGATGACGCGCTGAAAACCCATCAAGAGCGCTTCCTGCAGAATTGTGCCTGACCCACAAAACGGGTCAAGCACAGTTCCGTCAAGCGGCGCTCGGCTCATATTGAGCATCATCTGCGCCAGTTTTGGCGGGAGCATGCCGGATTTTGGATCGCGATTCGGTCTGCCGTAGTCCCGCAAAGAATATTCTTCAAACGGTTGTACCGTGAGCGCTTTTGCAACCCATACCGCTTCGGGCGTTACAATAAGCAGTATATCCGCGCCACGTTCGATAAGATGATTCTTTGTTACAATAACGCTGGAGAGCGCAGCGTCACGTCCGGCCACGAAGCGTGATGAATAACCGAGGCCTTTAAGCTGTTTTTTGAATGCTTGCCCTAAGTTATGTATTGTTTGCACGAACGCTCTGCCAAATGATCCATACATACTGAATCCAAACACGATTTTGCGCTCCGCCTGACCAAAAACATGTTGAAACAGCGTATCGAGAGATAAAAAAGATTGTAAGCGCTCAAGCGTGATGCGGCCAACGACTTGACCTATTTTTACCGTGCCGCCTAGCCGTTTCTGGAGCGAGACCGGGTCCAGCGTGTCGGTCTCAACGACAAGCGCATCCTTCGTTTCCGCAAGGGTTTTTGCGTATGGTAAAACAGCGGCAATTTCTTCTTTTGCGAGTGCTGGATGCGACCCGAGGATAAAACTATATTGCATGCACTCATTATACATGATCCCGGCGTTGCCAAGGGGCAACCCCAACCCTTGCAATGCCAGTAGGCGTGTGCTAGACTTGAGGGGAGACAAAATTTGCCTTATAACAGAGGTTTTTTTATTTCCATGCGAAAACGATACGAGCTCATGTTCATCCTTCCCTCCAGTCTTTCAGAGACCGAGAGCGCAAAAGTTCATGAGCAGGTTCTGAACACAATCAAAAACGCCGGCGGGGAGGTCGTGAAGAACGAAACACTCGGCCGACGCAGATTTGCGTATGCCATTAAACACGAGCAATACGGCGTGTATCTTTTAGTTCAGTTTGACATAGAAACCGCAAATCTCAAAAAGCTTCATGAAGCACTCCGAGGGATGCAAGAGATCCTGCGATATCTTTTGGTGCAGATCCACGTAAAAACGCAGGCAGAGATTGAGAAAGAGCAACGCATCAAAGAACGCATTGAGATGCGCCGCGTCGCCGCGCAAGTTCAAGAGCAAGCCCAAGAACGCGAGAAGGCGCTGGCGGAAGAGCGTAAGGAAGAAAAGAAAGTAGACGACGACAAGAAAATCTCGTTGGAAGAACTCGATACGAAGCTCGACGAAATTTTGAAGGAAGATATTACGAAGTAGTCTATGAATTTAAATAAAGCCCTTATCATTGGAAATGTTACGCGTGATCCGGAAGTACGCACCTTAACCTCGGGCCAAGTCGTGACCACGTTCGGCGTTGCCACGAATCGACGCTGGAAAAACCAAGCATCGGGCGAGCTGAAAGAACAAGTAGAGTATCATAACATCGTATGTTGGCAGAGACTCGCCGAAATCGCCGGCCAATACCTGAAGAAAGGGAGTAAAGTATACGTGGAAGGACGCCTGCAAACTCGCTCCTGGGACGATCAAACCGGAACAAAAAAATACCGAACCGAAATCGTGGCAGAAAACTTGATTATGCTCGATCGTCCTGCCTCGTCCGGTGCTTCAATGAAGCAAGCCGAGCCAGCGCCCAAAGAAGAACCTGCGTCATCTCAACCAGAGGAAGTAAATGTTGAAGATATACCGTTCTAATCTATGCCAATAATGTACGAACAACCAAAGTCCTGTCATTTTTGCATCAATAACGTGAATGATATTGATTACAAAGATCTACGGAATATGCAAAGATTTATTTCCGGCTACTCGAAGATTTTGCCGCGCAAGCGAACGGGCGTGTGCGCGAAACATCAGCGCAAACTTGCCGAAGCAGTGAAGCGCGCGCGCTATATGGCGCTCGTGCCTTATACGACTCGCTAAACTATGCTCACTATCAACGATCTTAAAGCGGGCGCTTTTTTCGTACTTGACGGAGATCCCTTTCGTGTGGAAAAGCACGATTTTATTAAAATGGCTCAATCCAAAGGGATTATGCGTATTACCGCGCGCAACCTGAAAACAGGGCAGGTCTTGGAAAAAACGTTCAAAGGTTCCGAGAAGCTTGAAGAAGCGGATATGAAGAAAACGAAGGCAAGCTTTCTGTATCAGGAAGGAGCGAATTACTATTTTATGGATCAAGAGACCTACGATCAGTTCTTTGTGAACGAACGACAGATCGGAGACAAGAAGAACTTTTTGAAAGAAAATTTGGAAGTTGAGGTATTACATTTCAATGATACCCCGATCAGCATTGAGTTGCCGAAGAAAGTGCGATTTGCTGTGGCGTCAGCACCAGGAGGCGCACGCGGGGATACGGCGACGAACATTTTTAAAACCGTCAAACTGGAGAACGGCATGGAGCTCAAGGCCCCACTTTTCGTCAAGGCAGGTGATGCGGTGATCGTGAATACGGAAACCGGAGAGTACGTGGAGCGGGCATAAAACGGTTGTCCTTGACAGATGAGTAGCTTCTTGCTACTCTTTTTAGTTAACAGCGAAACATAATCAAACCAAAAAAATAAAAAGGAGGGAACAGTGAATTGTCAGCAGTTCTTTCAAAAGTTGACAGAATTCTGGGTCATTGAACTTACAGCAGCCATACCTGACTTTTGTAATTACTTAGGACGGCAAGGCGCGGCGCAATTCGTCCAGAACGATCTTTGGCCAAGGGTTATCCATGACCTGAAAAAAATGGATCAAGGATCGGCGAAGCTGCTCGAACTTGACGCTCGGGCTTATTATGATATCGATCTCAATCGACCCTATGGGCTTTCGCGCCAAACCCTTGACATCATGCACAAAAAGCGTGTAAAAGGATTTGTCAGTCAGGTGAAGAGGGAGAAGCGAGAATCCTGTAGTTGGGTTGAAGCCCTGCTGATTCTCTTTGTGACCTTATTCGATTGCCAACTTCATCAGATTGCCAAATGCCGAAAGCAGCTCACCGATGAAATAACGGTTAAAGCATTCTGACAACCCCAAAACCCCCGTGCGTCTTTATGACACGGGGTGTTTTTTTGAGATGTAGATTTACGAGAGGCCTATCTTCTTTTTGACGTCAGCAAGTGTCTCCCGCGCTATGACACGTGCTTTTTTGCTGCCGTCTTCAAGAGCAGACCACACTTTTTTTGGTTGTTTTTCTAAAACAGTCCTTTTCGTTCGAAAATCGAAAAAGTATTCTGCAATATCATTGGCAAGCAATGATTTGAGTTCGGCATATTTGATTTTTCTCTCCCGGTATTGTTTTTCGAATTCATCTTGCATTTTTCGATTTGAAAATAAATGTAAAAGCGCAAACAGGTTTGCAACGCCCGGCCGCTTTGGTTCTTTGGCATCGTTGCCCGCGTCCGTGACGGCCGAAGTGATCTTCTTTTTTATGACTTGGGGTGAATCCGCGAGTGCGATGTAGTGATTTGGCCCAAGCGACTTGGACATTTTTTTCTCCGGCGCAAGCAGGCTCATAATCCTCGCGCCTTGCCCGACAACCCCTTTCGGTTCTGGAAACGTTTGCCCGAACTTGATGTTGAACGACCGCGCGATTTCTCGCGCAAGCTCAATGTGAGGCAACTGGTCTGCACCGACCGGAACCGCATTCGATTTGTATATGAGAATATCCGCCGCCATGAGCACGGGGTAGGATAAAAGGCCAAGATTTATGTAGTCGGGATGCTGCTCGATCTTTTCTTTGTACGTGGGCACGCGTTCGAGCCAGGAGATCGGCGTCAGCGTTCCCAATATCCACGCCAGTTCCGTGTGTTCGGGCACGTGTGACTGGATCATGAGAATACTTTTTTCCGCGTCAACGCCGGCGGCAAGATAATCAAGGGCAACTTGAAAAATATCGTCGCGAATTTGCTTTGGATTAAACGGCGTTGTGATGGCGTGGTAATCAACGATTCCGAAAACGCAATGATTGCTGTCCTGCAGGTCGATCCAATTCTTCAGCGCCCCAAAGTAGTTGCCGATGTGGAGCTGGCCGGACGGTCTGACTCCTGAAAATATCCTCTTTTCCATAGCTTTATTGTACCACACTACACGTCAATAACCACCGGAAGGATCATCGGCCGGCGGTTCGTTTTCGTGAAAAGGAATTGACCGATCGCGTCGCGCAGGCGATTACGGATATAGGCATCATTCGCTTTTGTGCGCGGATCAACATCTTTCAAAATTAACTTCACTTTTTGACGGACTTGCTCAATCAGTTTTGCATTCGATTTCATGTACACAAATCCCCGCGAGATAATATCCGGTGAGCCCACAATATTTCCGGTTTTTCCGTCAACCGTGGCGATAATGACGAGCATGCCGTCTCCAGCCAGCTGCTGACGGTCGCGGAGAACGACGTGAGAAACGTCGCCAACACCGAGTCCGTCAACGAACACATATTCCGTCGGCACCTTTTTCTGCAAGATTTTTGGATGACCAGTGGAATATTCCAAAACGGAACCATTATCAAGTACGAAAATGTGATCCTTTATGAAACCAGCCCGTATGGCGAGCTTTTCAGCCTCCTTGAGCATGTAATGATTCGCGTAGACGGGTAAAAAGTAGTCGGGCTGTATTTGCCGCAAGACTTCAAGTATGTCGTTTGCATTGCTGTGACCGCTGGAATGGACGTCCATAATGTCGCTGTGCACGACGTTATCGCTCAAACGGTATAATGTATCTTTCAGACGCTGAATTGTCCGTTCATTTCCCGGAATGACTGATGACGAAAAGACAATGGTGTCCGATGGTTTTATTTTAATAAAGCGATGGTTTCCGTTTACGATGCGGGAGAGTACCGCATTCGCCTCACCTTGCGCGCCGGTGCAGAGGATAACGATTTGTTTATCGGGATATTTATGAATTTGTTCAACCGGAATAATTGTCGTTTTCTTCACCTTGATGTAGCCGAGTTGTTTGGCCACTTCAATATTCATTCGCATGCTATAGCCGTCGAGCGCAACCTTCTTGCCAATGACCTCGGCGAATTCCAAAATATGCTTAATACGCTCGATTTGCGAAGAGAACGAGGCGACGATGATACGCCCGGGCGCTTCTCGTATGAGTTTCTGTAAGTTACGGTACATCACTGCCTCCGGAACGCGTTCTTTTGTCGCAATAGCGCCGAGACTTTCCAACATGAGAAACGTCGGGCGCGGCATTTGACTCAAATGCTCATAGGTTACCGGCGTGCGGCCGACGGGATTTTTTTCATACATCCAGTCGCCTAAGTGCAGGACCGTGCCAACCGGTGTTTGCAACGCAAGGCCAACCGCATCCATGATGGAGTGGTCAACTGGGAAGAATTTGGCCATGAACTGCCCGAGCCGAAACGCGTCGTGAATTGATTTTATTGTGAGTGCTTTAAGTTTCTTCGATGACCCCTTTGCGTAATCTTCGAGCCGCTTTTTCACAAGCGCAAGGGTTAACGGTCTACCGATCACAATGGGGTACCCCAGTTTTTCTAAGAGGATAGGCGCCGCACCTATGTGGTCCAAGTGCCCGTGACTAAAAATGACGGCACGAATATTGCGTTCTTTTCCTTTTAGGTAGTTGATGTTCGGGATGATGTAGTCAATCCCAAGCATGTCTTCCTCTGGGAACTGGACACCCATGTCCAGGATTACAATATCATTGCCGTATTCGAACACGGTCATATTCCTGCCCACTTCCTCCTGGCCGCCCAGGGGGATAATGCGCAGTTTCTTTTCAAATTTAGGTTGTTTGTCGATCTTTTGTTTTCGTTGGTATATCATGTTGTCAGTTCTTTCTTGTTTATTAAATTATGGTACTGATTTTTTCCTCTGGCTGGCAAGCGCGAGCAGCGCGATTATTGCCCATACAACTTATTTGTATAAACGTGTCCACATTCTGCCTCGTTTTAATGCCGGGAAGAGGACTTCTCGCCTTCGCCAGGCTCCGGCGAGACAGGCGGACCTCTCAAACTCTAGATTTATCAATGGTGCCGAAGGCGGCCCCGCATAAGCTCACTTCGTTCGCTCTGCGGGGTAAAGAGTCGAACCTCCTTGTTAAACCTTATTAATGCCGCGAGGGAGAGTCGAACTCCCACGACCTTGCGGTCATAGCGCCCTGAACGCTACGTGTCTGCCAGTTCCACCATCGCGGCGTTTTTAATTGTACTGTCTGTCAACTTGCCCTGCACCGACGAGTTCGGCGAGTCTGGTGCGGGGTTCCACCACTTCGGCTTGACAATTTTATTCTATTGTGTAAGATAGCTGTAAACAAGAGGAGGTAATGTGAATATTGCAGAACAGATCCTGAAGACTGAACTCGAGATCCGTTCGCATCTCGGCGGGAACAAAGTAATGGTGCAAATCGGAGACCTTTGGCACCGCTTACATTCCTGGAATAGTGGTAATCACACAGTGAATGTACTAGTCTCAAAAGGTCCAGATACGAGCGAGCTCAAGACTTTTGAGACCACGGATGTTCGTTCCGTGAGATCTACCCCTTGCGAAGAGTCCTAAGAAACAGGACTCTTTTTTTAATGCCACTCACGCTTGGTTTTGATGTACCAATTCTCGATGCCGATGAAGCGATCGGACGGAATGGTAATCCGCTCGAGCGTGAACCCTTTAATATCTTCCTTAACCCCGTAGAGATACGTTGGACTGTAAAGAAAAAGGGCAGGCAGGTCGGTTAAGAGGATATTTTGAAACTCTATGTACTTCTTTGCACGTTCCTCTGGATTGCTCGTTTTTCGGGCATCTTCCAGAAGCGTGTCCACTTGTTTGTTGAAATAGTTTGAAAGATTCAGTCCCGCAGCAGTGGTTTGCGAGGAGTGCCAAAATGGGAATGGGTCAGGATCAAACCCGATAATTTCTCCGTAGAGGAAAGCCTCATAGTTCCTCGGTTTGATCACTTCTTTATCAACCCGCGCAGGATTCATGATTTTTAGCTCAATGCCAATGCCAATCGCTTCCCACGCTTCTTTTAATAAATCCGCCGTTTTTAAATATTCCGCTTGGTCCACTGTGGTAAGGGAAAAGCGCAGTTCGGTTGACCCTTTTTTTCTTAGGCCGTCTTCCTCCGAGATTTTCCAGCCGGCGTCGTCCAATATTTTTTTTGCTAGCTCCGGATCGTAGGCGAAACCTTTGGCATCCGGGTTGAATCCTAAGAAACCTTCAAGTATGGGCGCGTGAATGATCGTCCCGCGTCCGCCGAGCGCTTCGTCGACAATGCGTCGTTGGTCCGCCGCGTGCACAAGCGCCTGCCTCACCGCTTTTTCTTTCAGAAGTGCATTTTTTTGATTGAAAAAGACGCCAGTGTATTGCGGCAATTGCAGCCGATGGAGCTCCACGCGTTTATTTTTTTCAAGCGTACCCTGCAGGTCTTTCGGAATAAAGCTCGCGCCGTCCACGGCGTTTGAACGAAGTGCGTCGACCGCAGATTGAAAGTCCGGGTAAAACCGCAAGTTGATTTCTTTAATATGCGGCTTCATCCCGTAGTACTGATCGTTCACCGCGAGAGTGTATGAACGGATATTGCCGTCACGGTCTTTTGTGAGCGACTTGAATTTGTAAGGACCGGAACCAATTGGTTTAATGTTGTACTCCGCGAGCGGAAAATTCGCGGCGGTGACATCTGCCCAAATGTGGGCAGGAAGAATGCCGAATGTAAGATTGGAAAGAAAAGGGGAGAAAGGCTCTTTGAGCGTAAATTTGATCGTTTGGTCGTCAACCTTTTCCGCAATAACTCCCTTTAAGCTTGGCGTAAGAGGACTTGAGAACTCAGGATCCTGAATAAGGTCAATCGTGAACAGTATGTCGTCAACGAGCAGTGAATTTCCGTTGTGCCATAGCGCGTCCTGCCGAATGATGACCGTGTAAACTTTTTGATCAGCCGAGATTTCGTACTTTGTTGCAATGTCAGGAACAAGCATCTGATGGGTATCGTATTTAAAGAGCGAGGACGTAACAAGGCGCGAGATATCCATGTCCGAATCGTTCGTTTGCGCCAGGATCGGGTTGATGAGCTTCGGCTGTCCGACGATTGCTTCCGTGTATGTACCCCCGTCTTCGGCAACCGCGGCAACGTGCCGGCTGTAAAAGCGGGCACTGATGAATAAAAGGCAAATGATAACGACGATTGTCAGTGTCCGTACGATCGTTTTTTCCCGCGGATCAAGGTAATTTGGCAAATATTGGAACTGGTCCCAGGTTGGAAAACGCGTCTTTGCCAACGAAAAAACAAGCTGTTTGTCCATTTCTGTGAGCCGTTGGATGGGAGCTGGCGGCTTCACGCTTCGAAAATTTGGAAGTATGCTTCGGCCGATTCGTTTTATCCGTTCACTGAGTGATTTGAGAAATTTCGGTATTCTCATGGAGCCGAGCTATCTTCGAAGAAGGATATTCGTGAGCGCGACGCCCAGGAAGATTACGCTCAAGACGATCGTAACGATAAAAAGAGTTTTTTCCGCTCCTCGTTTCGTCGTGTAGATGTTTTCGCCGCCGCCAAACGCGCCCGAGAGACCGGCGCCTTTAGACTGCAAGAGGATCGCAGTAACGAGCAACGCGGCCGCTGCTATCTGGACAATGTTCAAAATAGTTTCCATAACCGTAACTCATACAATACCAACATTAGCGTTTTCTGTCAATCCCTTCGTCCTTTTTGGATAATGAGTGACTGGAGTTTTTTTACGCTTGAACCGGAAACTCGCATGCGTTGCCGCTTGCGCTTGTCGCGACGGTATGCGCGATGTTCCTGCTCTTTCTCAAGACTCTCAAGATCTTTTCTCTTTTTGTGCATGGCTATGAGGTTAATTCTTTTTGCAGGCGCCTTGCCATTGCAGCGCCAATCACGTTCGTTAACTCCTCGCTAGTCGCTTCCCGAATGGCCGCGACAGAGCCAAACGTTCGAATGAGCGCTTGTTTCCTTTTTGTGCCGAGTCCGGGGATACTGTCGAGCTGCGATCGCTCCGAGGAATGCATATGCTTCTTACGATAAAATCCAATAGCAAAGCGGTGCGCTTCGTCGCGCATGCGCTGGATGAGGAACAATCCCTCGGAACCTCGCGGAAGGTTCACCGGCTGCTTTTTTCCGGGCACGTAGATATCTTCCAGCCGTTTTGCGAGCGCCATAAAGGGAATACGGCCTGCGCGTTTGCCAACAGCTTCGCGTGCAACGTTCAGCTGACCTTTTCCGCCGTCGAGGAGCACCAGGTCGGGTCGGGGCCATTTGCTATCGCCCTGAACGATACGCCCAAACCGGCGGTGGAGCATTTCCGCCATCATGGCTGTGTCGTTGGAGCCTCGAACCGTCTTAATATGGAACTTGCGATACCACTTTTTTGCCGGCAGGCCATTCTCGAACACTACCATCGAGCCCACCGGATATTGGCCTTGGACGTTGGAGATGTCGAACGCTTCTATGCGAACCGGCAAGGTATCGAGGTGGAGCACTGTTTGTAATTCCTTGAGGGCTTTTTGGGCTTTCACTTCTTTTTTCTCCCACGACGCACGTTGTTCATTCAAAAAGGACTGGGCATTCTCTTCGCCGAGGCGAAGCAATTTCCGCTTTTTCCCTCTTGTTGGCGCAATGAACCTCATCGGATGTTTTGTAACGGGCCTCTCCGACCATTCCGCAGGTACAACAACAGTTTTTGGCAGGTCCTGTGCGTGAAGATAATATCGTTCAACGAACGCGCGAAGGATTTCCTCGTCCGTTTGGCCCTCGGCGTTTTTCATGAGTACGTTGAACCGCTGCATAAGCTTGCCGTTCCGGACCATGAATAGGTTAACGGCGGCCACGTTCGTACCCCGCGCCAGACTGATAATATCTTCGTTTTCTTTTTTGACCGAAATTACCTTTTGCTCCTGCATAATTTTTTCAATGGCGAAAATATGGTCACGAAGCTTTGCCGCGCGCTCGAACTCTCGTTTTTTGGACGCGCCTTGCATTTGTAAGCGAAGATCTTTTAGCAAGTCTTCATACTGGCCTTCCAAGAAGCGAATAATGTGCTCAATCGTTTTTCGGTAGACACGCTTGTCCGTCGGTCCCAAGAGCTCCGGATATCGGCGCATGAGATACGCCTCCTCGTGTTTGGTTGGCGGTTTGGAGAAATTGCGGTGGGGGAAAAGCTTCCGCAAGAGCCACAGCGTTTTCCGCGTCGCGCCGGCGGATACATACGGGCCAAAATAACGACTGCCATCGTTCACCACGCGGCGCACCGTGAACACGCGGGGATAATCCTCTTGCACCGCTACCTTGATATACAAAAAGAATTTGTCGTCTTTCAGGTCAACATTGTAGGTCGGTTGATGCTTTTGAATCAAGTTCGATTCCAGAAGCAGTGCCTCGGCTTCGGATGAGACGATAATATATTCTATCTTTTTGATTTTGCCCACCATAATTTGCTTCGTCGGAGAAAGCTCTTGCGATTGTTGGAAATACGAACGGACGCGTGGCTTGAGGTTTCGCGCTTTACCGATATATAAAATACCGCCAGCCTTGTCCTTGAAGATATAGACGCCAGGTTTTTGGGGTATGGTTGTAAGCTGTTTAGGGAGACGCATGGGGTTAGTATAGCGGTGAAGAGACTTATTTGACAAAGCCATACTTTACGTCATAATTTTGTCAGAGAGTAACTTAAGTCTCATCGTTCTTTGCAAAATAAAAAAAGGAGGATATATGGCCTTTCTGATTTTCACTCTGTTGTTCCTGCTGCTTTCTATTCTGAATATTATCGTAGACAAAACGTCAATTACCGCGTTCACTTTTTGGGATATTCTTACCACACCCATCATTCTGGTTTTTGCAGCGATTGGCCACATGAAGAAGGCATATACATTCATCGGCATTGCGGGTGCTACGGCTCTCATCATCGGGGCAATCTTTATTACGCCAGCTTGGTCAGATTTCGGCAGTTGGCAATTTCTTAAAAGTCTTTTTCTTTTGCTTTTTGGTCCAACCGCTATTCTTTACGGCGTCAAGGAGAATAAAAAGAAAAAGTTGAGAAATGTATCTCTATAAAGAAAGGAGGTTCTCATGCGCGGAAAGAGGTTTGAAATATCGGATTCTGGCCCAAATAAGGAGCCTGAAGATGAAATTATTCCGGTCATGTTGCCCAGAAAAGATATACGCATTTTGCAAGATCTGATTGCGAATGCGACGACAGCGGCACCTTCTACGGGCCATGGCGACGGAGGATGCTAACAAAGTTATAACCCTGACGCATAAAACACGTCAGGGTTTTTGTTTATCAGTCGGCCGCTATGTAGAGCGCACAGACAAGCTGTGCGCCGGGTCGATTGTTGGTTTTTTACTCAGTGCAGAGTTTATCTCTGCGCGTTCGGAATCCGTGTCGAGCCTTACGTATTGACGCTTGACAGTTTTTGCGGTACAATTCCAGCCGTCTCATTATTGTGGATAACATGAAAAAAGGCGAGGAAAAAATAATTATTCGTGGTGCGCGTGTTCATAACCTTAAGAATATTGACGTTGACCTGCCGCGCAACAAACTCGTCGTCATTACCGGACTGTCCGGTTCAGGCAAGTCGTCGCTCGCGTTTGACACGATTTACGCGGAAGGCCAGCGCCGCTACGTTGAGTCACTTTCCGCTTATGCTAGACAATTCCTCGGGCTTATGGATAAGCCGGACGTTGACCAAATCGACGGCCTTTCGCCTGCGATATCCATTGATCAAAAATCCACTTCCCACAACCCGCGTTCGACGGTAGGGACGGTAACGGAGATTTACGATTACCTCCGTCTTTTGTTTGCCCGAATCGGCAAACCACACTGCCCCGTGTGCGGGGACGAAATTTCGCTGCAAACGAAAGAGCAGATTGCGGAGCGCACACGTGCGTTGCCAGCCGGCACGCAGATTATGATTCTCGCGCCGCTTATTAAAGATCAGAAAGGCGAGCATAAACAGGTGATTGCGCAGGCGCGGAAAGCCGGGTACGTGCGCATTCGCTTTGACAACGTCGTGTATTCGATCGAAGAGGCCGAGGATTTGCGAGTTGATAAGCAAAAAAAGCACACCGTCGAGGTTGTGGTAGATCGCCTAACAGTGGATGACAAATTGGAACGGGAAAGACTGTTGGAATCGCTTGAGTCTGCTCTTGAACTTGGCGACGGATTGGTTATTGTGCAGCGTCTCGATACGAACAAGGATATTTTGTTCAGCCAACATTTATCTTGCCCGAAAGACGGAACAAATTTGCCGCCGATTGAACCGAGAAATTTTTCGTTTAACAGTCCCCACGGCGCGTGCCCTGAGTGCACTGGGCTGGGTACCAAACTTGAAATTGATCCAAAGCTTGTTATTCCCAACCCTCGTCTGAGCATTGCGGAAGGTGCGATTCGACCATGGGCGAAAACCGTGGCGAACCAAACGTGGTATATGCGTATGGCCAGCCAGGCCGCTGAAGCCCATGACTTCTCCATTAATACTCCGGTTGAGAAATTGACGAAGAAGCAACTGAACATCGTGCTCTATGGAACGGGCGATAAGCAATACAAACTTGATTACGCGAGTGATCGATTTAGTGGCGACATTACAACGAGCTTTGAAGGCGTAATCCCAAACCTGATGCGCCGATACCATGAGACAGAATCCGACTACATCCGGGCCGAAATTGAAAAATACATGCGTGTGCTTTTATGTCCAACCTGCAAAGGTAAGCGTCTGAAGCCTGAAGCGCTCGTGGTAACGATTGCGAATAAAAACATTTCAGATATTACGGCCTTCACCATTGAGGAAGCCAGGCTCTTTTTCAAATCGCTTGATCAGAAAAACGCGTTAACGGATCGTGAGCGGACGATCGCGCGACAGATTTTAAAAGAAATTGTCGCCCGGTTGACGTTTCTGCACGACGTCGGGCTGGACTACATGACGGTTGACCGTTCAGCGTCCACGCTTGCTGGCGGTGAAGCGCAGCGCATCCGTCTCGCCACGCAAATCGGTTCCTCGCTCGTGGGAGTGGTCTACATTTTGGACGAGCCGTCAATTGGATTACACCAGCGCGATAACGAGAAGCTCATCGCAACCCTGAAAGCGTTGCGCGACCTTGGCAATACAGTTATTGTCGTTGAACACGACGAAGGAACGACGCTTGCCGCGGACCACGTTTTGGACATTGGTCCTGGTGCAGGCGAGCATGGGGGTCAGGTTGTTGCGGAAGGCACGCCCCAGCAGATCATGAAGAACTCCAAGTCGCTCACGGGCAAATACCTCTCCGGCAAGCTTTCTATTGACGCACCGACGAAGTATCGAACCGGGAATGGAAAGTTCCTGACCATTCGCGGGGCTCAAGAGTTCAATCTGAAAAATATTGACGTGGCCATCCCGCTTGGAAAATTCGTATGCATGACCGGCGTGTCTGGCTCCGGTAAATCGACGCTCATGATCGACATTCTTGCGAAAGCGCTTGCGCAGCATCTTTATAATGCAAAAGACGCCCCTGGTAAGCATAAAAAAATAGAAGGAACGGAGCATCTGGATAAAGTCATTCATATTGACCAGTCACCCATCGGCCGGACGCCTCGCTCCAACCCTGCGACGTACACCGGCGTTTTTACCTACATTCGCGATTTGTTTACCCAACTGCCGGAAGCGAAGATGCGCGGCTACGGCCCAGGTCGCTTCAGCTTCAATGTCGTTGGCGGTCGGTGCGAGGCCTGCCAAGGAGAGGGGCTCGTCCGTATTGAAATGCATTTTTTGCCCGATGTGTACGTCGAATGTGAGGAGTGCAAAGGAAAGCGTTACAGCCAACAGGTGCTCGAGATTCACTATAAAACGAAAGACATCGCTGACGTGCTCGAGATGACGGTTGAAGAAGCGATGCACTTTTTTGAACACCTGCCGCACATCAAAAATAAGCTCAAGACGCTTTACGAAGTCGGGCTTGGCTACATCCACCTTGGCCAATCGGCAACAACGCTTTCCGGCGGTGAAGCGCAACGCGTGAAGCTCGCAACGGAATTGTCGCGCCGCGCAACCGGCAAAACACTTTACATCCTTGATGAGCCGACCACCGGGTTGCACTTCGACGACGTGAAACGGTTATTGAACGTGCTCCAGCAGCTCGTTGACAAAGGCAATACCGTGCTTGTGATTGAGCATAACCTTGATGTCATTAAATCCGCCGACTGGATTGTTGACCTCGGTCCTGAAGGGGGTAATAAGGGCGGCCAAATCGTCGCGCAAGGAACGCCCCGCGACGTGGCGCACGTGAAAAAGAGTTACACAGGTCAGTTTATCAAACAAGCGCTTGCGTCTAAGTAGTGCTATTGGTAAAATTTTTGTCGTAAAAAAGCCGCCTCGATTAGCTCGGGGCGGTTTTTTTCTTTTGGGATTGGATTTTGAGCAAAACTTCTTCCCTCAGAACAGTCATGTTTTTTGGCGCTACTATTCCCAGCTTTACTTGATGTCCAGTAACTTTGAGAACTGTGATGGAAATATTCTCGTCGCCAACATAGAGTTTTTCTCCAACCCTCCTAGTAAGAATGAGCATCACCCTCCTTTTGTGTTATGCTTCGTTGCAAGGCCTTTCAATAATATGCGCATATGACCCCCAACCTTTTCATCCACTGTAAATGAATGTACTACATTTGTCAATGCCGCATATTCATGCGGGATTGATCGATTAAAAAAACCGCCCTTCGACTTGGCTCGGGGCGGTTTATTTGTTGCGTTCCTCTTCGGGAACAAGTTTATTCCAAAGATCTTGCTTTACCCCAAACGCCTTAAACACTTCATGCTTTTTGAGAAGATAGTGTGTCGAATTCCAGACAGCAATTTCAATCTTATCGTGGTAAATGTGGTTGCCGGCGTATGGCCCGAGGCGCACTTCTTTGAGTAGCAGTAAAATATGATGACACATTTCGTGCACAACTGCCGTGCAAAGAGTAAAAAGATACGCACCTCTCGTTTCTTCTCGTGCCACATTCAGCTCCTCACGAATCAGTTCGTCGAAGATGATGATCGACGTCCGTTTGGTAGCTTTGTCCAAGAATGTGCAACCAAACGCTCCTCCGTGCGTGATGCGCTTTATCTCTTTTGGTATTGCGCCAGCGTGTAGTCGTATTTCAGTAAGTTTCCGGAAATAATGCGGCGCAAAGATTAGGCCAACCGCTTTTTTTATTTCGTGCGGAAAACCAATCCATTTGACTTTCATTTTTTCCTCCTTGTTAAGGTGCCGTGTATCGTAACAACGTATCTTAATCCAAAACCATCGATTTGTCAATACCTAAAGCCGCCGGATATAATAGATATATATGAATACGTTGGAACGCGCTCTTGTGTCGGCTATATGCTATTATGACGTGTTTGATTGCCCGTTAACGCTAATTGAGCTCTGGCGCTGGGCGTATGGTAAGGCCGCGACACTACAAGAAGTTATGGAATGTGTAACATCCAGCAATGTCCTTGCGCAGAAGTTAGAATTCTCTGCGGGGTACTATTTTCTGCGCGGCAGAAAGGCAATCGTCACAACGCGGCGCGAACGCTATGTATACGCGGAAACGAAATTTGTCCGTGCAAGACGATTCGCCCGTCTGGCGCGGTTCGTTCCGTTCGTCAGAATGGTTGCGGTTTGCAATAATCTCGCATTCCGCAATGCAAGAGAAAAAAGCGACATCGACGTTTTTATTGTGGTGGCAAAAAGGCGTTTATGGTTTGCGCGGTTGGTCATAACATTGTTCGCGCATGTGTTTGGCTTTCGTCGTCATGGCAAAACCATTGCCAATCGTATCTGTCTGAGCTTCTATGTAAGCGAAGACCATTTGCAGCTTAAGCGGCTTACGCTCAGTCCGGAAGATCCTTACTTCGTGTATTGGGTGAGTCAGCTTGTTACGCTGTATGATCAGCAAACGTTTGGTCGATTCTCCCATGCAAATGAGTGGATAAAAGATTATCTGCCGAATCATTTCGCGTATGCGCCATCGACTCGCTTTCTTGTAACTGATTCGCGATTTTCACTGTTTTGTAAACGAGCCGGCGAATTCATTGCAGCAGGCTCTTTCGGCAATATGCTTGAGCGTTTCAGTAAGTCCACGCAACGGATCTATATGAAGCGAAAAACAGCCAATAAGACGCTCGGCCGTGGCACGGAAGTGGTGATTGCCGACGACATCCTCAAATTTCACGAAGAAGACCGGCGTGTTCCTTACCGGGCAGCCTGGCGGGAGAGGCTTCAGCAATTTTCATGACGCGATTTATTCAAAAACTGTTGGAATATGGTTTTTACTTATTTCTCGTTTTGCTGCCTTGGCAAACGCGTTGGATCATCAAGCAGGGGATGTTGGCTGGATGTACCTGGGAATACGGTACGGTGAGTTTGTACGCTTTTGACATAGTGCTTATTCTCCTGCTGATTTTTGCATTGTTCTCACGCATTCGACCGCGAGCGGTGGCAAAGTCATTCCGTCTCGCGCTCCTTGTGTTTTTCATAGCTGCGTTCCTTTCTGTTGTCTATGCGAAGGACCAGCAAATCGCCTGGTACGGAGTGTTGCGGCTTGCCGAAGGAATCAGCCTTGTTTGGCTTATCACGCGAACCCCATTTCATAAGATCCGGATCGCCGCGGCCCTTGTTATCAGCGCTTCAATACAGTCTGTATTTGCCATCTATCAGTTTTTTAGTCAAAGTTCGCCAGCGTTCAAATGGCTCGGGTTGAGTGAGCAGGCACCGGGCATTCTCGGCGCATCCGTCGTGCAAACGACGGCCGGTCGCTTTTTGCGGAGCCAAGGCTCTTTGCCGCATCCGAACATGCTCGGTGCGTTTCTTGCCATCGCTCTTGTAATCCTTCTCTGGGCGTATTGCAATACATATGCGAATCGTAGACTTCGTGCAGTCTTCCTTGGAGCGACCGTGTTGTGCACAGCTGGATTGCTCTTCAGCTTTTCCCGATCCGCATGGCTTGCTCTCGCCAGTTCGCTGGCTATTTTTTTCTTAATTGCACTTTGGCAAAGGCGCCGTGAACTCCTTGTGCCCGCGGCAAAATATATAATAGTGATAGTCATAACGGCCTTGGCACTTATCGTGAAAGTTCCCGAACCGTTTACCACGCGGTTGGTCGCGCAGGAACGGCTCGAACAGAAATCGACCACGGAACGCATCGCTGGTCTGGAAGATTCGCTTACCCTCATTAAAAAACATTGGCTCACCGGCGTTGGGATGGGCAACTATACGTATGCCGTATACAGTGAGCTAGATCGCGACCGGGACCCATGGGAGTACCAGCCGGTGCACAATCTCTTTCTACTCATCGCCACCGAGCTTGGAGTGTTTGGACTGGCAGTATTCCTTGTGCTACTTGGAGAAATACTTCGCAGCATATTAATAAAAGCTCCGCCCCGAAGTATTTGGCATGCGACGCTTTTTCTGGCTATTTTAGTTATCGTATCGCTTGATCATTTTTTCTGGACATTGGCGTTTGGCACGCTCCTCTTCTGGGGCGTGCTTGCCGTCTTCATACGACAGACAGGGGACGACCAACCCGACAGCGGCGCCCCTTGACGCGCCTTTTTTTAGCGGTTACAATACATTTGTGCTATTTAGCACTTAGAGTATACGAGTGCTAATTTCGCATCAATTTTCGCTAATATTAAATAATTAATCATTACGAATATCTTATGAAGCTCACTCCATTAGGTGATCGGATTATTGTGAAGCCGGTCACGCAAGAAGAAGTGACAAAAGCCGGAATCGTACTGCCGGACACCGTCGAAAAAGAGAAAAAGGAAGAAGGTGAAGTCGTGGCGGTCGGTGAAGGAGAAAAAGTTAAAAAGCTTGGCCTGAAGGTCGGGGACAAGGTGATTTTTGGTAAATACGCAGGCGACGAAGTGGAACTCGAAGACGTTGAGTACAAGGTGCTGAAGGAAGAGGACGTGCTTGCTAAACTGGGATAACCCACCACGAATCTATACCATTAATTAACACGAATCATAACCTATGGCTAAACAAATATTATTCGACGAAAAAGCGCGTGCGCTCATTAAGCGTGGCGTTGATAAGCTCGCAGACGCAGTCAAAGTAACGCTCGGTCCAAAAGGACGGAACGTCGCTTTGGATAAAGGGTTCGGTTCGCCGACCATTACGAACGACGGCGTGACCATCGCGAAAGAAATCGAGCTTGAAGACAAGTTTGAGAACGTGGGCGCTCAAGTTGTGCAGGAAGTCGCATCCAAAACAAACGATGTCGCTGGAGACGGTACCACGACCGCGACCTTGCTCGCGCAAGCGATTATCGCGGAAGGGTTCAAGAACGTTGCCGCCGGCGCGAACCCGATGCTTATTAAGAAAGGTATCGAAGCGGGCGTTCGAGCGGTTATTGAAGAACTCAAAAAGGTTTCCAAACCAGTAAAAACCAATGAAGAGATTGCGCAAGTCGGCGCTATTTCTTCACAAGATCCTGAAATTGGCAAGCTCATCGCGGAAGTGATGGAAAAAGTCGGCAAGGATGGCGTTGTAACAACTGAAGAGTCCCAAACCTTCGGACTATCCAAAGAAGTGGTCGAAGGGATGCAGTTTGACAAGGGCTACGTTTCCCCATACATGATTACGAATCCGGAACGGATGGAAGCGGAATACAAAGATCCGTATATTTTGATTACGGACAAAAAGATTTCCGCGATTAATGAAATATTGCCGCTTTTAGAAAAGCTTGCCCAAGCTGGCCATAAAGAACTTGTCGTGATCGCGGACGAAGTTGAGGGCGAAGCACTCGCGACATTCGTCGTGAATAAACTCCGTGGCACGTTCAATGTGCTTGCCGTGAAGGCGCCAGGGTTCGGCGACCGGAGAAAGGAAATGCTGGAGGATATCGCGATTCTCACGGGCGGGCGGCTTATTTCTGAGGACGTCGGATTAAAGCTTGAGAATACGGACGTGGACATGCTCGGACGAGCCAGACGCGTCGTGGCGACCAAAGAAACCACGACTATTGTCGAAGGCCAGGGTGATTCGAAAAAAATCCAGGACCGTGTTGCGCAAATCAAGAAGGAACTGAAAGACACCACATCGGACTTTGACAAAGAGAAGTTGCAAGAACGGCTTGGTAAGTTGGCAGGCGGTGTGGCAGTGATTAAAGTCGGCGCAGCGACCGAAACAGAATTGAAGGAGAAGAAACACCGCATTGAAGACGCATTGCATGCCACGCGCGCGGCTGTGGAAGAGGGTATTGTGCCTGGCGGCGGCGTAGCGCTTCTGCGCACCGTTCATGCCCTGGGAAGTGTTCAAGCAACTGGCGATGAAGCAATAGGCATCAATATACTCAAGCGAGCGCTTGAAGAGCCACTTCGCCAGATTGCGGGTAACGCCGGCAAAGAAGGCTCCGTAATCGTTGAACACGTGAAAAAAGAGAAGGGGAATTATGGTTACAATGCTGCCACGGATCAGTTCGAGGACCTTGTCGCCGCAGGAATAATTGACCCGACAAAAGTAACCCGTTCCGCGCTTCAGAACGCTGCGTCAGCCGCTGCGATGCTCTTGACCACCGAAGCGGTTGTTACCGACTTGCCGGAAAAGGAAGATAAAGCCGGAGGCATGCCCGGTGGTATGCCAGGCGGTATGGGCGGCGGTATGGATATGGGGTATTAAAAAAGCTGGAAGGAAGAACCTACGGTTCTCCCTTCCCACACCTCCCTCTCCCTCGATTGTGTTCGTCAATTTCGGGAACCCGCCTTACGGCACCCAAAATTGACTCACGATTCTCTCAATAAAGAAGAAGGCAGGCCAAGAGCCTGCCTTTTGGTTTGTGTCGGTTTTACCATGGCGCTATAATGGAGACATGGTTGATGATAACGTGAGGCTTGAATATGAAAGAGAAGCAGGCGCAATGCTTGCCGGCAAGCCAGTCGCGTATTACGGTAGGCGGGTTTGGTTTTGGGCTGTGCTCATCGTCATCCTTGAAGCCGTGATTATTATTATCGATCGGTACGCCTTTCTTGAATGGGTCATACCGGTCGCCGTCTTCGTGATGCTCTCTTGGCGTTTCACGCGTATGGGCTGGAAGGAAGCCTCTGCTGTGGCGGGAGTCTGCGGCTTTTTTTCCGGTGTCTTCCTCGCTCTCTTTGAAATAATTTGGTATCATACCTGGTGGAGCATCTTCTTCTTGATTGCCCGGCCGATCACTTTTGTTTTTATCGCTATAATCACTGGCTATGCGCTGTCGTTCGGGCGGTCGCTCCTATCTCGAACTAATCAGAGGGGAGGTGTTGTATGAACGATTCAATGGACAAACAACCATCATCCGGCGGAGAATCCAAATTATTCGCGGCGCTCTCCTATCTTTGGATTTTAAGCGTTGTGATGCTTTTTTTGAAAAAAGACGATGAGTTCGTTTCTTTTCACGCCAAGCAAGGGCTTATATTATTCATCGCGTCTTTTATCGGCTGGATCCCGGTTATCGGCTGGATCATTTGGTTTTTGGTCGTCGCCTTTATGCTTATTGGTTTCTTTAAGGCGCTTTCCGGAGAGAAATGGTCAATTCCGCTTGTTGGTTCTCTTGCCAAGAAAATCAATTTTTAGCAGTTTTTTTTCTCTGTATACTCAAATGCCCGGGGCGACGATCATTCGGGCATTTTTGTTTTTTATTAACCCCGTCTTCGACCCTGCCCTCGGCCATGAGCTCGGCTTTTGCCTCCTTCAGGGTCAGCAAACCAACTGACTTGAAATTCTGCTAGCATTGTTCTCAGAAACCCCGAGCTCGTCGAGGGGTGATTTTTTTGATATAATGTACACGTATGGCAAGATCGAGTAAATTCATTTTGTGGTTTCGTGAGATTGGCGTGCGAGACGTACCGCTTGTCGGAGGCAAGAACGCGTCGCTCGGAGAAATGTACCGTATGCTGACCGGGAAAGGCGTTCGCGTCCCTGACGGGTTCGCCGTGACCGCAAGCGCGTATCGTTTTTACCTCGAAAAACAGCAATTAAAGAAAGAAATAAAAAGAATTTTGCAGGGTCTAAATACCCAGAATATCCGCGATTTGTTCAGCCGCGGCAGCCGCGTGCGCAGTCTTATATTAAGTAAGCCCTTGCCGAAAGAGTTGGAGGAGACGATCGCGAAAGCGTATCGTACGCTTTGCCGCGAGTACGGAGCGAATACTGACGTGGCTGTCCGATCTTCCGCCACGGCGGAGGACTTACCGGATGCGTCGTTTGCCGGACAGCAGGAAACATATTTAAACATCCGCGGGGAACAAGCGCTCATTGAGGCGTGCAAAAAATGTTTTGCTTCGTTGTTTACGAATCGTGCAATTTCATACCGGCACGATAAAAAGTTCGACCATTTCAAAATAGCGCTTTCGATCGGTGTGCAAAAAATGATCCGTTCCGACCTCGCCACGTCGGGTGTAATGTTTTCCATAGACACGGAAAGCGGCTTTCGCAACTCAGTGGTTATTAACGCTTCCTGGGGTTTGGGCGAAACGATCGTGCAGGGCGCAGTGACTCCAGATGAGTTCTATGTGTTTAAGCCAACACTGAAAAAAGGATATTCTGCGATTCTCTCGCGGAAGCTCGGGGAGAAGCGCGTAAAAATGATTTATGCGACCGGGCCAAAGCCTACAAGAGTCGTACCCGTCACCGACAAAGACCGCAAACGTTTTTCCGTGTCTGATGCTGAAGTACTAGAGCTCGCACGACATGCCGTGACCATTGAAGAACATTATGGTAAGCCCATGGATATGGAGTGGGCGAAAGACGGGCGTGATGGCAAGTTGTATCTAATCCAAGCGCGACCGGAAACCGTACAGTCCGGCCGCGACATGAGCGTCTACGAAGAATATGTGTTAGGCCATCGTGGTGCCGTTGTGATCACTGGCGCATCTGTTGGCTCGAAGATCGGGGCGGGCAAAGCGCACATTATCCTGAGTCCAAAAGAGATCGGTACGTTTAAGAAGGGCGAGGTGCTCGTGACGGACATGACGGATCCGGACTGGGAGCCGATTATGAAAATTGCGTCCGCCATTATCACCGACCGCGGCGGCCGGACGTGCCACGCGGCCATCATTTCCCGAGAGCTTGGTATACCGTGCATAGTGGGTACTGGGACGGGCACGAGGAAAATCAAAAACGGGCAACCGATAACCGTTTCCTGCGCCGAGGGTGAACAAGGGATCGTCTATAAAGGTTTGTTGCCGTTCCGCGTGCAACGCACTAATTTGAAAGGAATGAAACGACCACGCACGAAGATTATGATGAATGTTGGGAATCCGGAGCTCGCGTTTCAACTTTCCTTTATTCCGAATGACGGGGTTGGGCTAGCGCGTGAGGAATTTATTATTGCTTCATACATCAAAATACATCCAAAAGCGTTATTGCAGTACAGGCGCCTGAAGGACCAACACGCTAAACGGCAAATCGATCTGCTGACAAAGGGATACGCGAACAAAACGCAATTTTTTGTGGACCAACTTGCGGCCGGAGTCGCAACAATCGGCGCAGCGTTCTACCCGAACGACGTTATTGTGCGTCTATCAGACTTCAAAACGAACGAATACGCGAACCTGATCGGCGGGAAACAGTTTGAGCCCGTCGAGGACAACCCGATGATTGGTTGGCGCGGCGCGTCCCGCTATTATAGTAAAGAATACGAGCCAGCGTTCGCGCTTGAATGCAAAGCGCTTGAAAAAGTACGCAACGAAATTGGGCTGACAAACGTTAAAGTGATGGTGCCTTTTTGCCGAACCGTTGAAGAAGGCAAGAAAGTGATCGCGACAATGAAAAAATACGGGCTTGTGCAAGGCAAGAATGGACTGGACGTCTACGTTATGGTCGAGATTCCTTCCAACGTGATTCTTGCGGATGAATTTGCCAAAATTTTCGATGGGTTTTCCATTGGCTCGAATGACCTAACGCAGCTTACCTTGGGCGTTGATCGCGATTCGGAACTGGTCAGCCACATTTATAATGAAAGGAACGCTGCCGTCAAAACGCTGATCCGCGACGTTATACGCGCCGCCCGCAAAAACAAAATCAAGATCGGTATTTGCGGCCAAGCGCCATCCGACTTTCCGGAATTTGCCCAATTCCTGGCGCGCGAACGCATTGATTCCATTTCACTCAACCCGGACACGGTTATCAAGACAACGCTGGCGATAAAAAGCGCCGAACGAAGGTAGCTTGACAAAAATGAGTGGTAAGCGTAATATTTGAAGTTGTGAGTATTGTCCTTTATCAAACCGGCAACCTTAAACTTTGCAATAGGGAGGTGACATAATTTGTCAGGCTTCACATAGCTTACTCGAGAGTTCTCTGCGATTATTTTGGGAAAAAAACTTTTAAAATCTTCATTCCATGGAGGTAAATAATGAATGGAAGTACAGATCGCTATTACGCAGAGATGAAGGAGATTCTTTCTCAAGGTGGAGTGACCGCATTTTCTTTCCAGCCCAATGGGCAGGAAGACCATCGCCAGCTTGTTTGTGCGATTCCGGATGGAAAAACATTTGAGCACGTGCAATATGCGTGCAGCGGACTATCCGAGAAAGATCGACCGTCACTTCAGGGAGAAAGCAGTAGGTATATCAAGCTTGTAGGAAAGCCAGATCAGATTTTTTCGGTCATGCGTCAGGTGTGTGCGACATCCCCCTCGCCAAAGGCGGTTACCGCATCATAAGTCAGAGATTCTAAGCCTTCATGGAACATGATTCCGTGAGGGCTTTTCTTTTTGGTAAAAAAGTGCTATGGTATACTGACTTTGGCGGTTTTTTGACGTGTTTGGGAGGCGTGCCAGAGCGGTTGAATGGGCGTCCCTGGAAAGGACGTATGCCTGCAAGGGTATCAGAGGTTCGAATCCTCTCGCCTCCGATTCCAGGTTAAGGACAGGGTTCTCCGCCTACGGCGGATCCGCCTTTGGCGGAAAATCCCACCCTCTCCGAATTCTTAAAAAGTGAAGAATCTTGAGGTCGCCATTAGGCGACCGAAATCCCGCCCTCGTGGCGGGACTCTCGCCTCCGATTTATGACTATGAATAACACTCAAACAAAAAAAATCCCAGGTCAGATCATCGCCTTTGTTGTTGCTCAGAGCAAATCTGCTGTGCCGAAGCGCGGGGCAGAAGAAGTGAAGCATGTTCGTAGCTCACCTTCGTATACTGAAACGCTCCCTCCGCGAAAGGTTCTCAAGGAGCAAACGCAGAAGGTCGGTCAGCTCTCGGTTCGGATCAACGTGAAAGCGTATATGCCGGACACTATTGTCGTTGAGGTAATCGCGCAGGTACAGGACATTTTTTCCATAGATAATATCCAGCTAAAAGACGATCTCATTGAAGTCGGCTATAAAATTTTGGATAAACAACAGGTTGATAAGCGATTCGTGGAAGAATATACCTTGTTTTGCGTATCGGGGTACGCTGGAAGTCCGGAGCAATTCTTTGGTTACAAGAACGCGATGGCGTCCCTTTTAAAGAGCGAACCAATTGCGCTCGACAAGAACGAGGTGGAGAATACTTTGGCCTCGCGCATTCAGTACGCGCAGGACGATTTGATTATCGTCGATTGGGACGGTGCGTTTCTGTTTGATCCCGAAGGCAAGTGGGACGACGGGGTAGACCTTTTACAGGTGGCGAACGCTCACTTGTTGCGGTTACGCAGCCTTGATTGGCAACTCGACCAACGATTGATCCGTACGCATAAATTGGTCAGTACAAAGCCGAAGGTGAAGACGAACGAAATTCGCGCGACCATGCGTGAACTTATGGCGCTGCGTCTCCAATCCATTATTGACTTTGAAGACGTTGAGCGAAACATTAAGCTCATTGGCGATTGGTACGCCGCAAAACTGTATGAGTTGATCGGAAAGAAGTTCCATCTCGAAAATTGGACACAAAGTATTCGTGAAAAGCTCGACAGCCTCGAAGACATCTACACGACCACAGCCGAGAATTTTAGCGTTACCGCAGAAACGCGTGCCGAACGCATCCAGATTATATTGTGGTTCGTGCTCATGCTCGGATGGTTCACACTTCTTTTTTTCGAAGTGTACTTTGCCGTTTTCCAACGCTAGAAAATTCAAAAATCAAACATCAAAGATTAAAATGACAAATAAAAGATCAAAAATTTTTACATTTTACACTGTCATTTTGATATTTTATTTTTTATTTTTCATTTTTCATTATGTCACTCGGCTCTCCAGTTGACGAAATCAAGACGAAACTTAATATCGTCGACGTTATCCAGGAATATATTCAGCTCAAGAGGGCTGGCACAAGTTTCCGTGCCATTTGTCCGTTCCATTCGGAAAAAACGCCGTCGTTTTTCGTTTCGCCCGACAGACAGATTTGGCACTGCTTCGGGTGTGGCGAAGGAGGGGACCTTTTCACGTTTGTGATGCGCATCGAAGGCATGGAGTTTCCGGAAGCGCTCCGCGTGCTTGCGAAAAAAGCAAACGTACAGCTCCGGTCCTACAATCCCGAGCTTACGAACCAGAAAACGAAGCTTCAAGATTTGCTGCGCGACGCTGCTTCCTTTTATCGAGACCAGTTATTCACTGCGACTGGGCAAAACGCCCGTGCCTACCTGAAGCGACGGGGACTTACGGACGAGACGATAGAATTATTCTCCCTCGGTTTTGCGCCTGATGCTTGGAGCAACCTGGCCGAGCATTTGGGAAAAAAGGGGTATTCAGAAAATGACATTTTTCTCGCTGGTCTAACGATTAAAAAGGAGCGCGGCGTGGGTTTCTACGATCGATTTCGCAACCGCATTATGTTCCCCATTCGGGACGTGCACGGGAATACAATCGGGTTCGGTGGTCGCGCGCTTGCCGAAGGCAAGGACGTTGCAAAATATATCAACTCGCCGCAAACACTTCTCTACAACAAAAGCGATGTGGTCTTTGGGCTTGACCGGGCGAAGCACGAAATACGTACCCAGAAAAACGCCGTTGTCGTGGAGGGGTATATGGATGTTATCGCGTCGCATCAGGCCGGCGTAACCAATGTCGTGTCGACGTCTGGAACCGCGCTAACGACCGGCCATGTACGTTTACTGCGACGGTATACAGATACGATACTCTTTGCGTTCGACACAGACGTTGCCGGCGAAGAAGCGTCCCGACGCGGGCTCGACGTTGCACTCAGCCAAGAGATGAACGTTCGGATGATCGATCTGCCCGCGGGCAAGGACCCTGATGAGTGCATTCGGCAAAACCCCAACGACTGGAAAAATGCGCTTGAGAAAGCAAAGCCCGTGATGGAGTACTTTTTTGAGAAAACACTGCGTAAGTACAGCACGAAAACGGTAGACGGAAAAAAGCAGGTTGCGAAATCTCTCTTGCCGTTGATCGCCAAAATCGCGGACTCAATCGAGCAATCTCATTACGTTCAGCAATTGGCGAGAACGATCAACGTCCAAGAAAACGCACTCTGGGATAAAATAAAAAAGATGCGCCAGCCTCAGACCGTGAGTTCGCCAAAAGAAGCGCCACCGCAATCACGCCCGCATGATCGGTTCGTATTATTGACCGAAGATCTTGTGGGCATCGGTTTGGCAGTTCCCGATCACTTGAACTACATTATTGATCAACTTTCGCCGACCACCATCTCGAACGAGAAAACGCAGGATCTTTACAAAAAGCTGATTTTTTACTATACTCAAAAGCACGATTTCGACTTTGCATTGTTTATTGAGGAATTGCGGCGAGAAGCAAAAGAGCTCGCCGAATATGCCGACATATTGTATTTTCGCGCGCAGCAATCATTTACCCCTCTCGATGAGGAAGCGGTGCGCGTAACGATTCGCGAGGGCGTGAAGGACCTCAAGCGTCACGCGATACATGCGCAACTGCATGAAATGCAAGAGCGGATAAGGACCGCAGAACACGACGGTGATCGCCAGCGAGCAGGTGAATATAGCGCGCAGCTTAACTCATTGCTTGGGCAACTCCGCGACGTTCAGTCCTGAACCGATTTTTTATTCACAAGACAGTCGGAAGGAATATTTTTTATTATGCGTAAGAAAAAAATCGTTCGCAAGGTTTTAAAGAAGAAAACAAAATCGTCTAGCCGGGGCATAAAACGCGCCGCGAAAGCGAGACAACTTGATCAGCAGCGCATTGACTTATTAATTGCGAAGGGCAGAGCTCGCGGGTTTGTCATCGAAGAAGAAGTGATGCAGGTGTTTCCTCAAGTGGAACTCTTTGTCGATGAATACGAACATTTTCTCAGCACATTAGAAAGACTCGGGGTAAAGCTTGTTGAGCGCAAAACATCGTTTTTGGAACCGACCGCACCACCGGTCAAAGAGCGCAAAAAAAAGGAGAAACGAATTGTTGACGATTTGAGCGACATTTCCAATGACTCAATCCAGATGTATCTCCGTGAAATCGGAAAAGTGCCGCTCCTCACGCATGAAGAAGAACTTCAACTAGCGAAGCGTCAGGAACGAGGCGATCTGGAGGCGCGAAAGAGGCTTGTGGAAGCGAATCTTAGACTGGTTGTCTCTATCGCAAAAAAGTTTACCGGCCGTTCGCTCTCGCTTCTTGACCTTATTCAAGAGGGCAACATTGGTTTGTTTCGTGCAGTTGAAAAGTTCGATTATCGGAAAGGGTATAAGTTTTCCACCTATGCGACATGGTGGATTCGCCAGGCCATAACGCGCGCGCTCGCCGACCAGTCGCGCACGATTCGTATCCCGGTGCACATGGTCGAAACCATCAATAAGTTTCAGCAGATCGAGCGTCAACTTATCCAGGACCTTGGGCGAGAGCCATTGCCTGAAGAAATAGCGGCTGAAATGGGCGAGACGGTTGAAAAAATTCACCATATCATTAAAATTTCTCAAGATACGGTATCTCTTGAAGCGTCCGTTGGCGATAGCGATGATGAGGATTCCGTGCTCGGCGACTTCATTGAGGACGTCAAAACGATAACGCCTGACCGCGTTGCCGCGATGCAGCTCTTGCGCGACCACATGCGCGATATCATCAGAGAACTGTCGCCGCGCGAACAGAAAATTCTTGAGATGCGCTTTGGCCTGGACGATGGCGTCTCGCATACCTTGGAAGAAGTCGGTAAGGAGTTTGGCGTCACCCGCGAACGTATACGTCAGATTGAGGCGAAGGCGTTGGAAAAGATCGAGATGCACGAGGGCATGCGGAAATTGAAGGATTATTAAAAAATCTACTAACCTCCGCGATAGCTCCCCGCCATTCGGTGGGGCAAGCAATGGTAGAGTTGATAAGAGTATTTTTGAAAAAAATAAAATCGAACTTCTTGCTCCGGGGTAGCTCAGAGGCAGAGCGATCGCCTGTTAAGCGATTGGCCGCGAGTTCGAATCTCGCCCCCGGAGCAAGAGGTTTGTAGAAATTGTCGGTTCGTTTACCCCGCAGGGAGTGACGTAAAGTTGCGTTGCGACCACGTCGCTATACGCGAAGCGACTATGCGGGGAGTCCGGCCTCCGGAGGTTGGAGAATTTTGACAGCCGTATTTCAGTGGGTCGCGGCAACAAGTGAAGCAAAACGCTTTGCTTCACGCGGGCCGCGACGGGCATCACGATACGAAATAAAAAGAGCCCAGCGCGCGAAGCACTGAGCTCTATTAAGGAACAATAATCAGTTTGTTTGGGCGAGTCGAATCCGACGTTCCCTGTTTTTCGATAAACCATCTAGCCATTCGACGATCGAACAAGGAGGAGGCGCGACAAAGTCCTTTGGATCGACCGGTTCGCCAAGCGGGAGAACTCCCTTGGGCAGATAGAGGGTCCCAAGTACCAAATCGGCGAACGGGTATCCAAAGAGTCCAGAGATACCGAGATTGACCGATGGATTCGCGTGGTGCATGAAATGAAATCCATACATCTTCCTCCAGATGAATCCAAAGCGCGAGTGCTTCAGCCGTGGAAGCCACCAGGATTCTGGACGGTGTTCGATCGAATGGAACACTTCATAGCACGTCAGCGAGAACGTCACTGCCGAGTACCCACTAAGTAGGAAAGGAACATTGGTGAATAGAAGTTGAAGACCAACGATGAGTGGAGTAAAGACCACCCAAAAGACGATCAGCGCCCACCAGGGGAAATCCTGAGCCTCGTACTGTTTCTCCTCGACGATTGGGTATCGATGCTTCACGAGATGGGTCGGTCCTGAAGGATCGCGAATGTATTTGACCGGCGTCAGTCGGTGATGGAGGCGGTGTTTTTCCGCGAAGATCTGCAACCATCGAGCGAAAACCGTGTGAAGCACGTAGCGATGAAACCCCCACTCGAAGAAGCAGTTGAAGAGATTCATCGCAAGGAACACGCCTGCGATCGATATCCATCCGGCGGCGATTTGATTCTTCCAGTTAGGAACAAGAAAAATAAACAGTATGAGTAGAGTTGCATAAAGACAAATCGTCACAAAGCCATATCGCCAAATCGAGAAAGGCTTCAAGGTACGTGACATACGGAACCTCCTTTCCTATTGATTGTTGATTTCAAAGATCAGGCCAATTTTTTTCGAGGTGTTTCTCTAAAAAAATTTTAGAGAAACAAAGGCAGTATACCAGTTTGATCCATATTGGCACAAGACGATTCTCAAAATTTTCCTTTGGGATTAATCTTTGACATTTCTTCATAGTCTACTATACTATGTAGTAATGACCTACGATATCCACAAGAAGACATTCAAAATAGCGACTATCTTTGTTTTGGCGGGTGTTTTTTTGTGTAGCGCGGTGCCAACGATGGTAGTAGGCAGTAATAACATGATGAGTGGGAGTACCTCGTGTCAATCTATGCACCAAAACCTTGTAGGTATTACTCCCGACGGCAAACTATTTGGCATGGTTAGCTTTTTTCTCTTTACTCTTCTGTTCGTTCATTCTTTTTCGCGTCGCGGGGAGAATCTATCGCAGCCAGTTTCAACTGCGCTCAGTCCTCCGCCTGGCTCACGCTGGCGACTATTTCAGCACGCATTTTTTGATACCCTGTATCGGCAGTTCTCTCCTGAACGTCAATATGTTGCCGTTGTTGTAGAGCCGCAAACGTACTCAGTTTAATATTTCTCCCGCTCATTCCCACTATATTTGGGTTAGCGGTCTGTTTACATTATTAATTTCTTTTCTCAGATGGAACAACAAAAAAAATCATCAAGTCTCCTAGCTGGCGCGTCGTCAAAACTGACCTTTCTTTTCGGGCTAGCAATTAGCATTGTGGCCTGCTTATTACTCGGAGCCATTCTCATTATTCCTCAATTGTACGGCGGGAAGTAAACTATTCGAATCAACCTTTTATAGGATTGTTTAAAATTGTCAACGAACGCATCATTATCTAACCGCTTACTAAACCATGAATCCACTCACCGCATTTCTTACAGGCCTGAGTACTGGTGGACTTACATGCCTAGCCGTACAAGGCGGGTTATTACTTGGTCTTCTCGCTCTTCGCCAGAAAGATGATGAGGCCTTGTCTGGTTGGCAGCGACTCATTTTGCCGGTGTCAGCTTTCTTAATCGCCAAGCTAGTTATTCATTCATTTCTGGGTTTTGGCCTTGGGTCGCTTGGTGAGAAAATCCAACTGACCACTAATGCCAGAATATGGCTACTGTCATTTGCCGCTTTATTCATGGTTGTTACGGGCATTCGACTATTGAAGCCAAGATGGCTTCCCTGGTTCCAAATCTCTCCTCCGGCGATGTTGCGACGCCTAGTGCGCAAGAGCGCCAAAAGCGAAGCGTTACTCGCTCCAGCCATGCTTGGATTACTGACAATTTTTATTCCCTGTGGTACGACCCAGGCGATGGAAGTCGCGGCCATAACCACTGGTAGCGCATGGCAAGGCGCTAGTATCATGTTTGCGTTTGTTCTTGGCACAGCGCCACTGTTCTTCTTGGTAGGGTTTCTCGCTAAAGGTTCGACGCTCCTGCAACGGCGACTGAAGTACGTTACTGCGGCAGTTGTCATAACCTTGGGTTTCTATACGTTTAACGGCGTCCTGAACCTTACTGACTCCCCGTATTCTTTTCAGAATCAAAAGGCTGCTTGGAGTGCGGCTCTGAGTGGTGGCCGTGCAGGTGAATCGACAAGGACAACCGAGACAGCTGACTCTGGGCCGGTGATTGAAGTTTCGACCAGCGGTTACGCCCCAAACTCCGTTACCGTGCCCACCGGTAAAGAAGTCCAATTGAGCCTGGTCGCGAAGGGTCAGTTAGGGTGTACCAGTATTTTCCGTATCCCGAAACTAGGTATCCAACAACAAGTCGCATCACGTTCGACGACCACGGTTGCCGTAACCTTCCCGCAGCCAGGAAAGTATACATTCACCTGCGGCATGGGTATGTTTTCTGGCACGATTAACGCAGTGTAATATGCCCACAACCACATTTCGAATCGTCGATCTTGAATGCCTGTCCTGCGCCATGGAGATGGAAGGAATTTGCGAAAATACTCCTGGCGTGAAAAAGGCCGAGGTCAGTTCAATGAAACAGACATTAAAAGTGGAACACGAGGAATCGGTCAACCCGATGAAGCTTAAGGAGGTGCTCGATGCCGAAGGGTATCCGGTTGAGCCGGTCGAGACTAACTAACATTCTAGATCATGGATCAAGTACCTGAAGAGCACCTGACCAAGCACCAACGCCGGCTCCGGCATAAACAAGAAAAAGAAGCCGACCGCAACCGCACAAATACTAGTCGGAAAATAAAGCGCGTAAGCCTTTGGGCATTGGTAATTCTACTGATCGGAGGAGGGATCGGTTGGCTCGTCTGGCAAGCAGCCTCACATTCGCCAACTCCGGAATCGGATATTGTATCAAGAAATGGATTGCATTGGCACCCGCAGCTTACGATTACCGTCAAGGGAAAGGAAGAGACAATCCCCCAGAACATCGGCCTGGGCGCTGTTCATGGGCCCATCCATACCCATGAAGATTTGCCCACCATCCATCTCGAAATGCAAGGCCGAGTAACGAAAAATGATATCCGACTAGGTCAATTCTTTAAGGCCTGGGGAAAGCAGTTTTCAGCTACTTGTTTATTAGACTCATGTAACGGAACTGACGGGCGATTGACGATGACAGTCAATGGGCAGCCGAATACGGAGTTTGATCAATACATGATGCAAGACAAAGATAAGATTGAATTGCAATTCGAATAACTATGACCACGACGACTCACATTGATCCGGTCTGTGGCATGACCGTCCAATCAGATACGAAACATACATGGGCATACAAACGCCAGCAGTACTTTTTCTGTTCCGCGCGTTGTCTAAAACGATTTCACGCTGATCCTGAGCGTTTTCTCAAAAGAGCTGTCGCTAGATCAGAAGCAAAAAAAGAGTCGGAAGCACAAGGAGGAAACGGGGCAGCGTATACTTGTCCGATGGATCCAGAAGTTAAACAACAAGACCCAGGCAGTTGTCCGAAATGCGGCATGGCACTGAAACCAATGGAGCCAGTAGCCCCAGTGCATAAGACAGAATGGGTTTGCCCCATGCACCCGGAAATTGTACGCGATGCGCCTGGGACTTGCCCGATCTGCGGTATGGCGCTCGAGCCACGCACCGTGAGCCTTGAAGAGCCGGAGAATCCCGAGCTCGTCGACATGAGTCGTCGCTTTTGGTATGGGGTGGCCTTCACTGTTCCGCTTCTCATTATTGTCATGAGTGGACTCATTCCGGGGCAGCCACTTGAAAAGTTAATAACGCCCAACCTCATGGCCTGGTTGGAGTTACTCCTGGCGACTCCGGTTGTCCTCTGGGGCGGTTGGCCATTTTTTGTACGAGGTTGGCAATCAATGGTGAACCGCAGTCCAAACATGTTTACCCTTATTGCGCTTGGTGTGTCTGTGGCATATCTTTTTAGTGTTTTAGCTGTTTTTGTGCCAGATATTTTTCCTACAACTTTCCGAGATTCGCACGGACGAGTCGGAACTTACTTTGAAGCCGCTGCCGTAATCGTTACCCTGGTCCTGCTTGGACAGGTACTTGAGCTTCGCGCCAGAAGCCGAACGAGTTCGGCTATTCGTTCACTCCTTGGGTTGGCGCCAAAAACTGCACGCCGCATTGATCAAAGCGGACTCGAAGAAGATGTTTCGCTTGATCAGGTTAAGGTTGGTGATCGACTCCGCGTGCGGCCTGGTGAAAAGATTCCAGTCGACGGAAAAGTCGTTGAAGGACAAAGCGCCGTCGATGAATCGATGGTCACCGGAGAACCGATTCCCTCGGAGAAACATGTTGATGGCCGTGTTATTGGTGGAACCATCAATGGAACCGCTAGCTTGGTTATGCAAGCAGAAAAGGTGGGTACTGATACATTGCTGGCACGCATCGTCCAGATGGTCGCGCAGGCACAACGCAGTCGGGCGCCGATTCAAAAGCTGGCAGATCGTGTCTCGAGATATTTCGTTCCAACCGTTGTCGTCATTGCCTTCGCTTCGTTTATTGTCTGGGCAATTGTTGGACCAGAACCACGCATGGCCTACGGCATTATTAATGCGGTGGCCGTTCTCATCATTGCTTGTCCGTGTGCGCTGGGATTAGCTACCCCGATGTCAATCATGGTTGCGGCTGGAAAAGGTGCAACCATCGGCGTCCTATTCAAGGATGCCGAAGCCATTGAGGTACTTCGTACGGTAAACACTCTCGTGGTCGATAAAACTGGCACGCTCACTGAAGGGAAGCCAAAACTTGTCAGTGTAGTCGCAGTGGCTGAAATAAAAGAAAATAATGTCCTGAAGCTTGCAGCTAGCCTTGAACGCGGAAGTGAGCACCCATTGGCAGCAGCAATTGTGGCTGGAGCATTGCAACGAAAAATCCAGCTCTCACCAGCATCGAACTTTTCGTCAAAAACAGGCAAAGGTGTAACTGGCACGGTTGATGGCGTATCAGTCGCACTTGGAAACGCTTCTCTCCTGAGTGACCTGAAACTCGGGACTCATACTTCAGCAAGCCAGGCAGACCCATTACGAGCGAAGGGTCAGACGGTCATGTTTGTTGTGGCCAACGGGAGAATAGTTGCACTTCTTGGCGTCATGGATCCTATCAAGAAAACTACTCCAGAAGCAGTACAGCAACTTCACCGAGAAGGTATTAAAATTGTGATGCTGACTGGCGACAACAAGACTACGGCTGAAGCTGTAGCCAAGGAATTGGGCATTGATGAGGTGCGGGCAGAAGTCTTGCCGGATCAAAAAGCAAACATCATTAAAGGACTTCAAACACAGGGGCGCATTGTTGTAATGGCTGGGGATGGCATCAATGATGCGCCAGCATTAGCGCAAGCGCAGGTCGGCATTGCCATGGGTACCGGGACTGACATAGCCATGGAAAGCGCAGGTGTGACGCTCGTGAAAGGCGATCTGCGAGGGATTGTTCGTGCCATCAAACTTAGTCGGGCAACGATGCGTAATATTCGACAGAATCTTTTCTTCGCATTCATTTACAATACAATTGGCGTGCCTATTGCTGCCGGTGTTCTCTACCCTGCGTTTGGGTTACTCCTCAGCCCCATGATTGCTGCCGCTGCCATGAGTTTTAGTTCTGTTTCTGTGATTGGGAATGCATTACGGTTAAGGAAACAGCGAGTATAATGCTATTGTCATTATAGTTGAAACTATTAAGAAGCTTAAATTATTATTCTTAGGCTTTGGCGGAATTATTATCAATCAATCATTTATGGCACTCTCTTTTTCGTTTAAAGGCAAAGTTCTACGAAGCAGTCCCAGCCCTTACCGAACGATCAAGAAATTGTATATCATGCTTCCGTAATTGATTTAACGTTTTGAGATCAAGATCGTTTTGTTTAATAAGCGACGCAAGTTGTTGTCCGCCGAGGAGATAGGGGAGGATAACGTAGTCCGCGCCCTCTTCGTACAGAATTTTTGCTTCCCATTCTTCGGTTGCGGCTGCGATGACGAGGGGGACGACCTTGCCCTGTTTTTTCAATTCCTGAATGCTTTCCAGAATCAACAGGTTGTCTTCAAGACTGGGAATAGTGGAAATAACCGCCTGCGCTTTCTCTATATTCACGTGTTCTTGTATTTCGAGGTCAGTGATGTCTCCAAAGATCACCCGGTAATTCTGTTTGCGCAATTGATGGGCAATCTCCGGATCGAAGTCAACCACGACGACGTGCCCTTTATCCAGAACGGAAAGCACGCGCTGGCCGAGCCGATGCGCGCCTGCCAAAATAATATGGCCTTGTTTCTCGGGCATCGAAGCCAATTGTTCCATCGGCGCCGGCCGCTCAAAGATTTTTAAATAGGGACTGAATATTCTAAATAATTTCTCATTGTTCAGAATCATATAGGTCGAAATCAAAAAGGTCACGACACCGACGAGGGTTACAAGAGAAACGGCTTGCTCGTCTATATGACCAAGCTTTAAGCCAAGCGCCACTAAGATGAGGCTGAATTCGGAAATCTGAGCCGTCGCAATACTCGCCAGGAAGCTCGTCCGCTTCCGAAATCCGAGAATCGCCATGATAATAAGCATGATAATCGGGTTGCCCACGAGTACAAACAACGAGAGAACAATGGCCGGCACGATAACTCCTTTGAGGCTGCCGAGAATGAGCGATGATCCGAGAATCACAAAAAACATCACAATGAAGAAATCTCGCAGCGGTTTGATTTTTGCGTCAATTTGGAACTTTTCTGCGGAATGCGCTAGCGCAAGCCCGGCAAGGAAGCCGCCGATTTCAATCGAAAAGCCGATCGCTTTGCTGCTCACAAACATGGCGAATCCGAATGCCCACGCAATGCTCGTGATAAACAACAGCTCGGGAGATTTTGCCAGTTTTTCAAAAAGCCAAGGGAGCACCGTTTGGCCAAGCCAGAGCGTTGCGGCGATAATCATTGACCCTTTTAGTAAAGACAAGCCCACCAGTCCAAGATGAAATGATACGCCAGCTTCTTGAAACGAACCAAGGATGATGAGCGTCATGATTGCCACGACATCTTGAACGATCAAAAATCCAACCACGATTCTCCCATATAAGCTCTGTAGGTCTTTTTTCTCCGACAGCAGTTTGACGATAATGATGGTACTCGAGAACGTCAGCGCAACAGCAATATAGAATCCCGTAAGCGGGTTAAAACCGAACAAGCGGACAATGCCGTATCCGATCAGGGCGGTAAAAACGATTTGTCCTATCGCAGTTAACAGAGCCGCCTTGCCAATACCTTTGAAATTGCTGAACCGCATTTCCAACCCGACCAGGAACAGAAGGAACGTTACGCCAAACGTTGCCATTACTTCGAGAATGTCTCTACTGTTCGCGTCGATCGCGCCGATGGCAGCAACAATCATCCCGGTGGCGAAATACGCGAGGATCGTCGGCTGCTTGAGCGTTCGCGCAATGATACCGAGGAGAGCAGCCAAGACGATCACCAGACCGATTTCGGAAAAGGCGTTGTGCATAGCTTGTATTATATCATATTTATTATTGACATACTCTGTATTTTGAGGTATACTAGATGCCGAAACATTGTTTAAATATTAAGAAAATATCGATTCAAGGAAACAATATGAAAAAAATGCACTATGCTGCACTTTCCTTTGCCCTGGCTCTTGCCATTGCACCCGCCGCTTTTGCGAAAGACGCAAATACGGTGAACCCCGGCATGACACCAGACAGCCCTTGGTATTTTCTTGACGGATGGGGTGAAAAACTAGGTCTTCTCCTAGCGTTCGGCCCAGAAGCAAAAGCCGAGAAGGCGCTTCAATACGCGGAAGAGAAAGTTGCTGAAGCGCAGGCAATGGGAAACGACACCAAAGGCGATGAGGCTGATGAAGCTTCAGAGAATGAAGAACAGTATATTAATGAAGCGCAAGAGCAAGCGACCGCCGCCGAAAATAATGGTCAGGACATTACAACACTGACGAAAAAACTTGAAGACATTACGGATCGCCACCTGGATGTTTTGCACCGTGTTTATGACCAAGTTCCCGACCAGGCAAAGGATTCAATCGCGAAAGTAATTGAAAAAGTTCAAGCCCATCACGAACGAATGCTCGAAAAGTTTATCGAACATTTTCAGAACGGTAAATTGACGCGCGAAGAAGTAGAACAACAAATTGAAGACGAGGTAAGTCAAGCGGACGAGCAGCTGAACGACCGTCTGGCCCGTCTTCAGGCAAAACTGGACGAGAAGTCAGCCAAACTTGACGAAAAGGAAGCGGAGTCTGAGCAACGATTGTTCGACCGTAAGGCAAAGTGGGAAGAAAAATTGGCGGAATTGCAGGATGTCAACCCTGATCTGGTCCAAAAGAGACAGCAACAATTTGAGGAAGCGCGAACACGGATGGAACAGCATTATAATGATTTGCGTACCAGATTGCAGGAACGCATTAATGAACAAATGCAGCAAGCGCAGGATCAAGCAGAATCAACGAATACGAATCAGAATACGAACACGGCTGAAAATTGAGGATGGAAATTTATTCAATACGAGTGAAAGGGGCCGTTCATTGGCCCCTTTTTGCATTGACCCAGCACCACTTTTTGTATTACGTACGGCGTAATGCACTGACCGCAACGTAGAGTATGGTTTCCAATACTTGAACGGCTTTGTAAAAGTGGTGCTGGGTTGACCCTTACCAGGTCGCATGATAGCCTAAGAGATACGTATGCAGGAAATTTGGTTTTACACGATAGCCGGCGTTGTGGTTGTCAGTCTTGTATCTTTCATGGGCGCTTTAACGCTTGCTATACAGATTGACAAGCTGAAGAGAATCCTCCTCTTTTTTGTGAGTTTTGCCGCTGGCGCTCTTCTTGGCGACGCATTTATCCATCTCTTACCAGAAACGTTTCAAGAAACTCAAGCTGTCTTTACGTCATCGTTGTTTATTCTTGCAGGCATCGTATTGTTTTTTATACTTGAAAAGATTATTTTTTGGCGGCACTGCCACATACCCACATCGGAAGACCACCCCCACCCCGTTGGGCTTATTAATCTTGTCGGTGACGCATTTCATAATTTTATTGATGGAGTCATTATTGCCGGCAGTTTTCTCGTAAACCCGGCGCTTGGACTGTCTACCACAATAGCGGTTTTTTTGCATGAAATTCCCCAGGAAATTGGCGACTTTAGCATTCTGATCCATGCCGGGTATAGCCGCGGAAAAGCACTTTTGTTTAACTTCCTTTCCGCGCTTACTGCTGTGCTTGGAGCGGTCATCACCCTCATTATAGGTGTGTCAGTTCAAAATGTCGCTCACATTCTGGTGCCGTTCACTATTGGCGGCTTTATTTACATCGCGGCTGCAGACCTCATACCGGAGATTTATCGTGAGCGACGAACTGGTCATTCGTTTGCACAACTCGTATTTTTCTTGTTGGGCATCGGCGTGATGGGACTTTTGCTGTTATTGGAATAAATAAGCTACACAAAATAACCCTGGTAGGTCATGGCCAGGCCATGGCCTACGTTTGTTCGAGCATGGATCCCATGTTAGACTGTCGTTACATATGAAAATTTTGCTTGCCAATCCACGCGGCTTCTGTGCTGGCGTCGATAGAGCCGTTGACATTGTCGAGCTGGCGCTTTTGGCGTACGGCAAGCCGATCTATGTGAAGCATCAGATCGTGCATAATAATTTTGTGGTATCCGAGCTCGAGAAGAAAGGGGCGATCTTTGTCGAAACGGTTGAAGAAGTACCGGAAGGATCGCGTGTTGTTTTTTCCGCGCACGGGTCGAAGAAGCCTGACTATGAAAAAGCGCGCAGTCGCAAGCTACAGGTGATTGATGCCACCTGTCCACTTGTGACAAAAGTGCACCTTGAAGCTATACGGTATCATCGCGAAGGATATTTCATCATTATGGTTGGCCACAAAGACCATCTCGAGCCAAGAGGGACGATGAGTGAAGTTCCGGCACAATCAACTATGCTTATCGAAACTATCCAGGAAGCGGAACAAGTGAACGTCCCAACGCCAGAAAAAGTTGTGGTACTAACCCAGACAACATTGAGTATTGACGAGACGCACGCGGTGATTAGTTCACTCAAAGGCCGATTCTCCAAACTCCTGGTTCCGCCGACAGCAGACATTTGTTACGCGACAACCAATCGCCAGCGCGCAGTTAAGGAGCTGGCAAAACACTCTGACCTTATCCTGATAATCGGGTCCAAAGCAAGCTCTAACTCCAACCGACTGGTGGACGTTGCCCGGTCCGCAGGCGTCCCCGCCTATCTGATTGATTCGCATCGCGATGTTGATCCGGCATGGCTTGCGAACGTGAAGACCGTTGGCATCAGCTCCGGTGCGTCTGCCCCAGAAGTGCTCGTGCAAGAACTCATTGACTTTCTGAAATCCAAAGGCGCGAGCTCGGTTGAGACGCTGGAAGTTTTGAAGGAAAGCGTGTTCTTCGGTTTGCCAAAAGACCTTGTTGGACATGCAGGACAACATGCCGAGGCCCGAACGCTTCTCGATAAACATCATATCAAAGCAGGGGTGAAGATGCGGGTGTAAGAATTATTCCATCGTAGGTCAGGGCCTGGCCCTGACCTACCCGTGTATGAATCGAATAGACCACATCTACCAAACGCTTTCACAAGCCATCAAGCAATACGAGGAGCCAATCGTCGAAAAGGTAGGGCGACGGCATGACCCATTCCGCGTACTCGTATCCACCATGTTGTCTGCGCAGACAAAAGACGAAGTGACCGAAGGAGCGCAAGCGCGATTGTTCAAGCGAGCGCCTACGCCACGCGCCATTCTCAAACTTCCGCTTGCGGAAGTTAAAAAGCTCATTTATCCGGTGAGCTTTTATCATACAAAAGCAAAGCACTTGAAGCAGGCGTGTCGAATACTTCTGGAAAAATACCATAGCAAGGTTCCTTCCAAGATGGAAGACTTACTTTCCCTTCCAGGCGTTGGCAGGAAGACCGCAAATCTCGTCCGCATTGTCGCATTCAATAAGGAGGGCATTTGTGTTGATACGCATGTGCACCGCATTTCGAATCGGCTCGGCATTGTCAAAACAAAAACGCCCGAAGAAACGGAGTTCGCTCTTTATAAAGTATTACCAAAGAAATATTGGAAACGCTGGAATGAACTGCTTGTCACCTGGGGTCAGAACGTCTGCGTGCCGGTTTCCCCGTTTTGTTCAACGTGCGCGATCCGGAAATGGTGTCCGCGCGTTGGGGTGGCACAATCCCGATAAGTATCATGCTATAATAAAAGGACTATGGCTTTTTACTTACGCGCGAAAAAACTCGATTTCTCCTCCGGGGGTGAGCCGTGGGTCGTGGTGATGCACGAGCGAGAAGCTATCACGTTCGGCATTATTCTCGGCGACTTGATTGAGATTGCTTGGAATGGTAAGAAAATTATTTGCCGCGCGTACTACACCCGCACAAAGGTTAAACGCGGCGAGGTTGGCTTTTTCCGGGAGATTTGGCACGAGCATAAAGTAAAGAACGGGGAGCCGATTGAGATTGCCATACTCTCCCGCCCGGCTTCTATTCGAGCAATTCAAAAAAAGCTTTTGAACAAACCGCTCAAGTATCAGGAAATATATTCTATTGTGAAAGATATTGTTGAGCACCGACTCGGCCCGGTAGAGATAACCTACTTCGTTGCTACAAGTTTTGCAAAAGAGTATAGCGATCAAGAATTGTTCTATTTGACGAAGGCAATGGCGGAGACCGGTGATACATTGAAGTTTCCCGGTAAGATTGTCGCGGACAAACATTCAGTGGGCGGGTTGCCCGGCAATCGAACAACGATGGTCGTTGTCCCGATTGTTGCCAGCTATGGCGTGTTGATCCCAAAGACATCTTCTCGTTCCATAACGTCTCCCTCCGGAACGGCGGACACCATGGAAGTGCTTGCGCCAGTGAGTTTGTCCCTGACCAAAATCAGACAGGTAGTGAAAAAAACAGATGGATGCATGGTGTGGGGCGGCAGCTTCCGACTCGCGCCGGCGGATGACCACATTATTCAAGTGTCGCGCTCAATCGGCATTGAGCCATACACAAAAATGCTCGTTTCGATTATGGCAAAGAAAGTGGCGACCGGTATAACGCACCTGGTCATTGATATTCCGTTTGGACCGACGACAAAAATACCGGACAAAAAGATCGCTTGGCACGTGCGTGAAAAGTTTGTGTATTTAAGTCGGCAGTTTGGCATTAAGACGAAGGTCGTACTGACCGAAGCGCGTGAGCCAATCGGCCGTGGGATCGGTCCGGTGCTCGAAGCGCGGGACGTGCTGCGTGTCTTGCAGCAAAAAGATCGCCGCCCAACAGACCTCGAGCAAAAATCGATAAGACTCGCCGGCGAATTACTCGAACTATGCGGCGCGATGAAGGTAGGCGAGGGAGAAGAGGCGGCGCGTGAGGCAATTGGCACCGGACGTGCGTGGAAGAAAATGCAGGCGATGATTAAAGCGCAAGGCGGGAATCCAAAGATTGATTCCGAGGATTTGACCATGGCGACGAAGCGGTACCGCGTCCACGCCCCGAATTACGGTACCGTCGTTTTTGTCAATAACAAGGCGATTGATGACGTCGCTCGTATTCTGGGCGCACCGCACGACCCCCAAGCAGGCATCTACATCAACAAGCGGATCGGTCAGCGCATCCGAAAAGGCGAACGGCTGTATACGCTATATGCCGAGAGTGATGACCGCATAATGCTGGCGCTTGAAGCGCTCAAACGAGAGAAAATTTTCAGTATTCAGAAGGTAGCGTCCTAGTTTTTGGGGTTGACCCGCCCACCAATTTTAGACAGAACAATAAAAAGGCATTAACTGATAATTCGATTCACTGTTATTTCAATCCGGTCTGACCTATAAAATTGGTGGGTGGGTTGACGGACAAGGAAGGTCGTGGTATCCCTACCTATACGTGCCACGATTTTTATGCAATCACTCGATCTCCAAAACCTTCACGTTACAGTAGACGGAACAGAAATTATCAAAGGAATGAACCTCGTCATTCCGCAAGGTGAGGTGCATGCGCTGATGGGTCCGAACGGTTCAGGAAAGTCTACACTTGCCAATGCGCTGATGGGTCATCCGCGTTATAAGATTACGAAGGGCTCCGTAACGTTTGACGGGCAAGACGTTTTATCGCTAGCGCCGCATGAACGAGCCAAGCTCGGCCTTTTTTTGTCCTTCCAGTATCCCGTGGAAGTGTCGGGCGTGTCCATCCAGAATTTTTTGCGCACCGCCTATAATAGCCTGCACGGTACAAAAGAACGACCGGTCAATGTCGGAGAGTTTTTAAAAAGATTAAAAGAAAAAATGCGCTTGCTCGGTATGGACGAAAGTTTTATCAAACGTTCTCTTAATGAAGGATTTTCCGGTGGGGAGAAGAAACGGATGGAAATCGTGCAACTCGCCGTGCTCGAGCCGAAAATCGCGATTCTCGACGAGACGGATTCAGGGCTCGACGTGGACGCGCTCAAAATGGTCGCGCGAGGAGTGAATACGCTGCGCGGACCGAACGTGGGCATGCTTATCATCACGCATTATTCCCGAGTCCTGCAGCACATCGAACCGGATGTTGTGCACGTGATGGTTAATGGAAAACTTGTGAAGTCATCCGGTAAGGAACTCGCGCACCAGATTGAGGAGCGAGGGTATGAAGCAGCCTTGCAGCCGGTCTAGGAAATATCTAACCTATGCAAAAAGTGCAAACACAACCAGTTATTGACGTTTCAACCGGCCAGCTCGGGCCTGACCCGGTGAACTATTCGTTTATTGCGGAGCCAGGGTTGTCGCGACGCGTAGTTGAACAAATCTCGCATTACAAAAAAGAGCCGGATTGGATGCTGCAAGCTCGCCTCCGCGCGTATGACGTATTTGTGAAGAAACCAATGCCGACGTGGGGTGCCAATCTATCTACGATTGATTTCGATTCTATCCATTATTACCTGCGGCCGACGGGGAAAATCGCAAAACGCTGGGAAGACTTACCGAATGAGATTCGCAACACGTATCAAAAGATCGGCATTCCCCAAGCGGAGCAGAAATTTCTCGCTGGCGTGATGGCACAGTATGAATCGGAAGCCGTGTATCACAGTTTGCAGGAAAAACTGGAAAAGCTTGGTGTGTTGTTCTTCGACATGGACACCGGGCTCCGGAAGTACCCCGATATTGTTAAGCAATATTTCAGCAAAGTGATTCCTGCGGCAGACAACAAATTCTCCGCGTTGAATACCGCCGTGTGGAGCGGTGGGAGTTTCGTTTATATCCCTGCCGGTGTGTCAGTCGACATCCCATTGCAAGCGTATTTCCGTATTAACGCAGAGAAAGCAGGACAGTTTGAGCGGACCATGATTATTGCCGAGCCAGGATCATATGTGCATTATGTTGAAGGCTGCACTGCTCCGGTGTACCGTGCGGACTCGCTTCATTCGGCCGTCGTGGAAATTATCGTCAAGCCAGGCGCCCGCGTCCGCTACACCACCGTGCAAAACTGGTCCAAGAACGTGTACAATTTGGTAACAAAGCGCGCTTACGTTTATGAAGATGCGACCATGGAATGGGTGGACGGAAATCTTGGCAGCAAGATTACGATGAAATACCCGTCGGTGTACTTGCTTGGCAAAGGCGCGAAAGGCGATGTACTGTCCATCGCGTTTGCGGGCAGTGGCCAGCATCAAGACGCCGGCGGCAAAGCAATTCATGGCGCGCCATATACCACGTCCACGATTGTGTCCAAGTCCATTTCAAAAGAAACGGGGCGAACGTCGTATCGCGGCTTAATTCGCGTGCCAAAAGGGATGAAAGGCGTAAAGTCGTCCGTACAATGCGACGCGCTCTTGCTTGATGAAACTGCGCGATCCGACACGTATCCCACGATGGACATCCGCGAGTCAGACGTGCAAATTAGCCATGAAGCTTCGGTCGGACGTATTGGCGAGGAACAGTTGTTCTACTTGATGTCGCGCGGTCTTTCCCAACAGGAAGCCTCGAGCATGATTGTGCAGGGATTCATTGAGCCGATTGCCAAGGAACTGCCCATCGAGTATGCAATAGAGCTGAATCGGCTGATTCAATTAGAGATGAGTGGTTCGGTAGGGTGATTTGAAAATAAAAAAGCCTCGTCAGGTTTGCGAGGCTTTAAGACTTGTTAGGACGCGAGGACGAAATGTTCGAATTGAATGAGGCAAAACACGATACTGAGGATTAATCCCGCTAGATTTATCGTGGTAGGATCTTTTTTCGCTCTGAGTCCAAAGAAAAGAGCTGCAATGACCGGAAAGCCAACTGCCATGAACTTGAGCCATATCGACGCCTTGTGAGTAGCAAGAGTCACTCGCAAGATCGCAGTACTAACGAGGAACATCCAGGAAACACCTTGCAACAGTATCATTCTACCTCCTTATTTTTTTGATAGTTTGTACTATGGTAACAAACACCAACTTTATTGTCAAACAAACAAACCGAGCTTTGTACCCGAAAGCTGACTCATTGAGAAAATTTCCGGAAAATTTTTTGTTTGATCTGCAAGATGAGAAGAAAAGCCAAACAACTGTCATAAAGAATGAAAAGATCATCAGGGATAAGGTCGGGCCAAATGAAGTCCGGCGGTTTTCTCTGCTCGTCGAACCGGGTAGCCGCGCCACGTTCGTTCTGGAAGCGGATTGCGCAGTCGATGATTTTTCAATAACGCTAGCTCATGTTATCGTAAAAAGAGACGCGTATTTTCATTTTGTGCCGATGGTTCGGGGCGGAGCGCGCATCGAATGTCACGTAAGAATTGATTTGGTCGAGCCAGGCGCCGAAGCGTTTGTCTCCGGCGTCTTTGCCGGCAGCCGTGAACAACATCAGGGATTTCATATAGTCATGGATCACCAAGCGCCAAACACGAAAGGCGATATTCTCCTGCGCGGCGTGTATCAGAACAAATCGCGCGGCGTGTTTTCCGGGCTCATCAAGGTAGAAAAGCAGGCGCAAAAAACGAATTCGTATTTCAGCGACCACGTTCTGCTTTTGGATGACGCCATCGCGGATTCACAACCAACGCTCGAGATTGAAGCGAACGACGTGAAAGCAACGCACGGGTCAACCACAAGCAGGATCAATGATGAACAGTTGTTTTACCTGCAAAGCCGCGGGATTGAACCAAGCGAGGCGCGTCAGCTGATTGTGCAGGGGTTTCTACAAAAAGTGTTGGAGCGGGTTCCGCAGGAAGTGTCGCAGACATTGGCATTGCCAAGCGTATGAAAAAACTCAATCCAGAACAAATAAGAAAAGACTTCCCGATTTTCAAGCGCATGATTCATGGGAAGCCGTTAGCATACTTGGATTCGACGGCCACGAGTCAGAAGCCAGCTGTAGTTATTGAAGCGATGGACAAATTCCAACGTGAGTACAACGCAAACGTTCATCGCGGCATTTACGTTATTTCCGAGGAGGCGACTGCGGCATACGAAGACGCACGAGAAAAAGTCCGAGTATTGATTAACGCCAAATCAACGAAGGAAATTATTTTCACGCGGAATGCGACGGAAGCAATGAACCTTGTTCGGTACACCTGGGGCAGGCAGAATATCAAAGCGGGCGATGAAATCGTGCTCACGGAAATGGAGCACCACTCGAACCTTATCCCGTGGCAATTATTAGCGAAAGAAACTGGCGCGACCACTAAGTTTGTACCCGTCAATCTTGAAACCGGCATGCTGGAAGTGGACAAATACGATTCGCTCATCACCAACAAAACCAAGCTCGTTGGCGTGACACACATGTCCAATGTCCTTGGCACGATTAATCCTGTTAAAATGATTGCGGACAAAGCACATCGCGTTGGCGCAAAGGTTCTTCTCGACGCCGCACAAAGCGTGCCGCATCTACTGGTGGATGTGCAGGATTTGGCTTGCGATTTTCTTGCGGTCTCCGGCCATAAAATGCTCGCGCCATCAGGCATAGGCTTTTTGTATGCGAAAGAGGAGTTGCTTGAACACATGGATCCATTCTTGGGCGGCGGAGACATGATTCGCGAAGTGCATCTTGATCGCGCGACATGGAACGACTTGCCCTGGAAGTTCGAAGCGGGCACACCGAACGTGGTTGGCGCAATTGGTCTTGGCGCGGCGATTGATTATTTGATGAGTCTGGGTATGGAAAATGTACATGCCTTGGAAATGGAGCTCACTGAATATGGATTGAAAGCGCTTATGAACGTACCAGATCTGACGATTTACGGATCAAAAGACGTTTCCAAGCGTGGCGGCGTGCTGTCCTTTACCATCAAGGGTGTACACCCGCATGATCTAGCCTCTATTGTTGACGAGGAAGGCATTGCCATTCGCGCCGGCCATATGTGTGCGCAGCCGTTGATGGAGAAAATTGGCGTCCGAGCTGTAGCGCGTGCAAGCTTTTATGTTTACACAATCAAAGAGGAGATCGACCGGCTTGTGCATGCGCTCGGTAAAGCAAAAGATATATTTGCCATATAGTCTATGTCCGATATTTATCGTGAACTTATCCTCGATCATTTTAAAAACCCGCGCAACTCTGGTAAGCTTGAGCCTGCCGACAACCATGGCCGTTTGGAGAACACTCTGTGTGGAGACGTAACGGAATTTTTTCTCAAATTTGACGGGGATAAGGTGTCAGAGGTAAAATGGAGCGGCGAAGGCTGCGCACTTTCTCAAGCATCCGCGTCTATATTGTCCGACATGCTCGTCGGTAAAACAAAGGCAGACCTTGCGAAGATGAACGAGCATGATATTTTGCAAGTCGTGGGCGAGCATATTAACCCGTCGCGCAAAAAATGCGCGACGCTGGGATTGGAGACGGTTCAACAAGCAATTAAGTAATAACATTGACTTGTCACTGTCATTTCGACCGACCCCGAGCCGTGAGCGAAGTCCCGCTCAGCGGGACGAAGTCGAACGGCGAGGGGGAGCGGAGAAATCTTATAGTAATTGCTTAATTCAAGGAGATTTCTCACCCCACTTTAAGGTGGGGGTTCGAAATGACAAAAGGCAGGCATTCGATAATCATTAACCAAAATCATATGCATAAACATCAAGTCAGACCGCTCAAATTCAAATCCCTCAAAGGGATTTCCGACAAAACAAACGAAATCCACCACGGCAAGCTGTATACAGGCTACGTGAACAAGCGCAATGAGGTTGAGGAATCGATCCATCAGGCGGACGCGTCTAAGGCAAACCAAGTGTACTCCGCGTACCGTGGGTTAAAAGAAGGGGAGACGTTTGCGGCGAATGGGATGATCCTCCATGAAGTATACTTCTCTGTGCTCGGCGGCGACGGCAAACCAGAAGGGGCGGACGTGTACAAAGCAATTGAAAAGGAATGGGGCAGCTACCCAAAATTCATGGAAGCCTTCGTTGCCACGGGCATGGCAGCGCGCGGTTGGTCGATTCTGTGCTTTGATCCGTCAGACAATCGTTTACACATCTACGCCGCGGACGCGCAAAACCAAGGTGGCGTGTGGGGCTGCACCTTACTTCTCCCGTGCGACGTGTATGAACACTCATACTTCATTGACTATGGCTCTGACCGAAAAACCTACATTGACGCATTTTTCCAGAATGTGGATTGGAAAGAGGTAGATCGACGGTATAAGATAGCGAGAAAATAATTAAACCAAGCGCAGGCCGCCGCGCCTGCGATTGGTTGTAGGCAATGAAAGCGCACCCACAAGAGAGGTGCGCTTTTTGGTATTGACAAGGTAAAGGGTACGTGCTACTCTTGTTTGTTCACGCACATTTAAATAAGGAGGAAACCCATGCAACTATCATCGTTGTATCAACTGGAGATAGCTGCCATGGATGGCGAAGTAACTGATGACTCTTTTGAAGCGGCGTTTGTTAACTTTTTGATCAATAACAAGCGCGATCCGGATTATTTTGAAATACAGGATAAAGCGCTTTTTATCACCTTGCGTCATAGAGACGCGGTATACCCACTGCTCATTGAATTCGTCAAAATCATTCAGCCGGATCTTTACCAAGCCCTCGCATAAAAAACGGGGGCTTTTTTTATTTTACTGCCACAACCCAACGCACAGTCAAGCTGTGCATTGGGTTAGTTTTTATCCCAGCGCACAGTTTATCTGTGCGGTGCGCTGGACAATCATCAAAAAATCCCGTACACTATCTTTAGTATGAAAATTGTTGTTGATCGAGAAAAATGTATTGGCGCGGCATCGTGCATTGCCGTTGCCCCTGACGTGTTTGAGCTTGATGATGAAAATAAAGCAGTGGTGAAGAATGCAAAAGGCGCAGACGACCAAACGATTCTTGACGCGGCCAAGTCGTGCCCCACGGAAGCCATAATTGTTTATGACGACAACGGGACCCAGATATACCCCGAAAAGAAATAAAAGATTAAAAATAAAATATAAAAAATAAGGAAGACTGCGCCTGGCAGCGCATTTTTTGTACACAACGTGATCCGCCGAGGAGGCGGATTTTACGTTGTGGATAACTGATTTGACTCATTACTCAATCCCTACTACACTGTATAGTAGCTATGCGATTCAACGTAAATAAAGCGCGATTACAAATACTCGGAGATCTCGAACGCGAGGTCATGAACGTGGTTTGGGACCATGAATCCGTAACGGTTCGTGACGTGTTTGAGGCACTGCAGAAGAAGCGTTCGTATGCGTACACGACCATAATGACGATCATGGATCGCTTGTTTGCGAAAAAAGTCTTGACCCGGAAGAAAACGGACAATACGTACTCTTATTCCTCGCTGTATGATCGCGAAGAATTTTTCAAACGCGCATCGCGCCAGCTTTTGCAAGATTTACGAAGAGTCTATGGTGATGTCGCGATTGTACAGTTCGTTGATACACTTGAAGAAATTGACCCCCGTTTGCTTGAGAAGTTGAAAGTAAAATTCAAAAAAACATAGTCTATGTACCGTCGAAATGCGCATTTTCTTTTTTTCGGACTCACTGCAATGCTATTTGCAACCATTAGTTTCTTTGGTTTGATTTTTTGGAAGACGCTGCCGGTTATGATGAATGGATACAAGGTTCTGCAGGAAGGTCAGGGCACCTGCACGTGCGCTACACAGATTTCCTTTTTTTCCGAACATCCATTTGCCGCCGGAACAATGTTTGCGCTTTTTCTTCTGTCGAGCATATTTTTCGTTTTGCTTATTGCCGCAGTTATTCGAGAATTACTAGGCGTGTATCGGTTCAGCGACACACATCGGTTTGCTCTACGCAAGCCATCAAAGAAGCTCAGCCAAGCAATTCTAGCCACTGCGCTCAACAAAAAGGTGTTTGAACTTTCGCAGAATACCATGCATGTGTTCTGCGCCGGTTTACTCAAGCCCCGCATTTACGTATCGTCAGCGTTCGTACGATCCGTATCCCCGAATGAATTAAAAACAATTTTGCTTCATGAAAAAAGACACTTGCTTGATCGGGACCCTCTCAGATTGTTTTTTGCTCATGCCGCCGCTCAAATGTTTTTCTTAGTTCCTTTTATAGACCGTACGGTCCAAGACTTCAAACACACGTTAGAGCTTGCCGCTGATGAATATGCGACGCAGTCTTTCCGCGAACCGCGATTTCTCGGCAGCGCGCTTTTGAAACTTCTCGGCAGAAAGCAGCGCGGGAGCAACGTACCTATACCGTTTTTATCGACAACAGAACTGCGCGTTCAACAACTACTGAGCGGCCATGTACCATCCAGCCATTTTCGAAAACGTGTTCCGGTTGCCATAGCTGCGGTCATAGTCATTGTTGGATTGTTTATGGTGCAAAGTAACGCCATCTTTGCATTCACGCATGATGGTGAGCGCGTCCCTTTTTCCTCGGAGCTGCTCCTGTGCCCGATGCGGAACCAATCGCCCGCGTCAGTCCAGAGTCAGAGCGTTGATCAAACAATGACGCATGCATATTCCTCAAACTATACTTGTCAAACAAAATAATTATTATCACTATTAACGTATTTTTATGGAAGAACAACAGAAAGAAGAGAAAAAGGTCAACCTAGCCAGGGACTTTTCCATGTCGCCGAAGGCCGCCTTTGTTATGGGCAGCCTCGCCGGACTCACCGTGATGAGCATTGTCGCGCTTGTCCTTGGGTTGACGCTTTTGAGAAATCCATCGACCGCGTCAACCAAGATCAACACGACCGGTACAACCACCACAACGACGACAAACACTTCAGGGACGGGTAACTCTCTTACACAGGCAGCGGGGCAATACCGCGCTGTCGGCAACGACGACCACGTACGCGGCAACAAGAACGCCAGCGTCACACTGATTGAATATTCCGACTTTGAGTGTCCATTCTGTAAGCAATTTGCTCCGACGACTGCCCAAATCTTAACTGATTACAAGGACAAAGTGCGTTTGGTTTATCGCCATTTCCCTTTATCGTTTCATGCAAATGCCCAGAAAGAAGCGGAAGCATCTGAATGCGTTGCAAAGCTTAGCGGTGAAGACGCATTCTGGCAATTCCATGACAAAATATTCGAGCGCACAACCTCAAACGGCACTGGCTTTGCACTTACGGACCTAGGGCCACTTGCAAAAGAGATTGGGGTAAGCCAGACCAAGTTCCAAGACTGTCTCGATAGCGGTGAAATGGCGTCGGTCGTGAGCAGCGACTTGAATGACGGTACAACCGCAGGCATCACTGGCACACCAGGAACGATCATTGTTGATAAAAACGGGAAAGCACAGATTATTCCCGGAGCATACCCATTCGCGACAATGAAGCAGATTATTGATCAGGCGCTTTCCGCATAGAGATTCACGTGGTCGTTCATGCTAAGGTAAACGTAACAGACTCTCTCACGATTCACGGTTTTCTTCGGAAGCCGTGAATTTTGGTATACTGACGCTATGGATCAAACGAATTTCAAGCCATCACCACTTGTCTTTTTTATCGCGATTACTGCTCTGTTGACGGTAGGCATTGTTATACTCACGACGCCGGTTTTGCGAGTTGGGAACACGGGAGCATTGCCGATTCATGTTTCTCTCTTCGCCGCATTGATCGGAGGATTCCTCGCGCTTCTTTCGCCATGTTCAGCAGCTCTTCTACCAGCTTTTTTTGCGTACGCGTTCAAAGAACGCCGTAGGCTTGTTGAAATGACATTTGTCTTTTTTCTGGGACTCGTCACGGTCTATGTGCCGCTTGGGTTTTCCGCATCACTCGTCGCAAAGATTTTCATCAACTATCAGGGCACTCTGTTTGTTATCGCCGGCATCTTATTTTTTATATTTGGCCTTATGCTCCTGTTCGAAAAATCCTTTTCGTTTCTTCCTTCGTTCCTGCGAATCCAAAGTAACAAACAAAGCTTCGGCTCCGTGTACTTACTGGGAATCACAACAGGATTTGCTGCCGGCACATGCACAGCACCGATCATTGGTGCGATTATTACGCTGGCGAGCACATACGCAAATCCTTTCCAATCAAGCCTTTTACTGGTTGTCTACAGTCTCGGGCTTGCGCTTCCGCTTTTTATTCTCGCGTACTTTTTCGACAGATTCAAAACCCATGAACGCGGGCTACTGCGTGGCAAGCTTTGGACATTCAGTATCGGCGGAAAAGAGCTCCATGTTCATTCGACGAATCTGATCGCTGCAACTCTTTTTTTCCTGCTCGGGTTCATCTTTATTCTTTCCAATGGAACAAATTCATTTTTTGGATTTCTCACGAAAGCCGGATTGATTGATGTTTATTTTCAGGCGAGTCAAAAAGTATTACTCTGGTCTCAACACTTCACCGATTGGTTTATGCCAGCGTTTATCGCTATCGCAATTTTCTTTGTTCTTGTAAGAAGAAAAAGAAAACCGAGACAACCCTCCCAAAACAATAGCATATAAAACGTTTGAACAGCCAAAACAAGCCAAGTGCAGGTTTTCGCGCCTCGATTTATTTATAGAAAAACACTGACCGTGGGTCAGTGTTTATTCAAATCTCCCTTTTCGGGATTACCTTCGGGGCAGTCGCAGTGAGGGAACCGCGCGGTATCCCCAGGGCCTGGCTTACGCGTATTACGCTTTTGCCACAATCCAACCCACACGAGTAAGGCTAGCACGCAGACCAAGAGAATGATCATTGGAGCGAATGCTTCCCACTTGGAAAGCACGTGAGTCGTTTGACCCCCGGCACTAACCTTCGACCATGCGGAAAGTGAAGATACGAACGTAAAACCTAGCACTGCCGAAATTATTCTAAAGAGCATACTCCCTCCTTTTTTCTTTCTACAACGTACACTAAAATGTCGCGTTCCGTCAAGCAATCTGGGCAGCACCCAAACAAAAAAAGCACCGTTTCTGAGGCGGTGCTTCGAACATGGATCACGTAGCCTTTTGCAGTCGTTGCGGCTTTTGTTTTGGTTTGCTGAATAGCGTACGATCAACAAGATTGGCGGCAAGGATTACCTCAACGTAGAATACCATGATTGCGAGGACAACCCTGCTTTCATACGATAGGGCAGACTTCAGGACGTTCCAGAACAACCAGGGCAATAGATAGTGCTGAATTGCCCAGTTCGCAAGAAAATATGTGCCAACGCACGGCGCAAAAATGACGAGCATTCTTAGAAGTTTAAAGAACATCGTACCTCCCTTTGTTGATACTGATGCTATCAAATGTTGCGTATTTGTCAATCATGCGGCCATTCCATATAATAGGGAGGCATAAGAACATGAACGAGATAGATCAACATCCACCACAGCCCATGTACCGGCACACGCGTCGGTGGTGGCTTGGTATTCTCATTGTGTTTGGCATCGGACTTCTTGTTGTCGTCGCGTTTTTTGCCGCCCTGGTCATCCAGAATATCCGAACCGGAAATTTAAATCTAGGTGGACAGACGTTCATCAACACAAACAACGTCCAAATCATGGGTACGGCGACTATTGAGAGCTCGGACGACCCGTACGTCGGAGCGGCGGACGCCGCCGTTGTCATTGTAGAATTTTCCGACTTCCAATGCCCGTATTGTTTGCAGGCGTTTCCCATTGTTCGCGAAATCATTCAAAAGTACGGTAACCGGATCAAGTTTCAATACCGCGACTTTCCCAACGTAGATAGCCATCCGGACGCCCTGAATGCCGCCGAAGCGGCTGAATGCAGCCATGAGCAAGGAAAGTTTTGGGAGATGCACGACAAGATATTCATCAATCAGAATAATTTGTCTCTTGCAGCCCTGAAAGCGTACGCTGAGCAAATCGGCCTTGATATGAATCAATTTAACCAATGCCTTGATTCCGAGAAATACCAGGCGGAGATTCAGCAGGATTTTGACGATGCGGTGCTCGCCGGTGCAACCGGTACCCCCACATTTTTCATCAACAATACAAAGTATGCTGGCGTTATCCCGTCGGAATATTTTACACTGCTGATTGACCGCGCGCTGGGGCAGTAACAAGCGCGCATTCCTCGCAGGCAGCTTATTTTACTATGCAGGAACAAACGAACGAACCACCCAAGGGATTTTACGCAACTCCAAAAGCATCATTCGTGATGGGCGTGCTGGTCGGTCTTTCCCTTATGAGCCTTGTATCGCTCGTTTTATTTTTGACATTTGATATGGGAGTAGGTACACACGCGTCCGAAACCAACACCGCGACCACGTCGGGAACAGTCGCCGGTACGGGGACAAATCCTACACCATCGCAGCCAGTAGATATACGGTTGCGCGCCGTCGACCATGTTCGTGGTGACATTAACGCATCCATTACTCTTGTTGAATATGCGGATTTTCAATGCCCCTACTGTCAAAAGATTGCGCCGACGCTTCTCCAGATACTTGAGCAATATGAAGGCCAAGTAAAGCTTGTGTACCGCCACTTTCCGCTCTCGTCCATCCATCCGATGGCGCAGAAATCCGCGGAAGCGTCTGAGTGCGTGGCGAGCCTCGCTGGCGAAAGTAAATTTTGGGAATACCATGATTTGCTGTTTCAAAACCAGCTACAGCTTAGCTTCGACAATTTAAAGCAATGGGCAAAAGAAGTTGGTGTTGATAGTTCAAAGTTCTCCTCTTGTCTTGATGACGGAGAGTTCGCGCAAAAAGTGCAAACTGATTTTGCCGAAGGCTCGCAGTTCGGAGTGAACGGGACGCCAGCAACGTTTGTGAATGGTAAGCTGATCTTTGGGGCGCTGCCCTTAGAGTCGTTTAAGCAAGTCATTGACAGCCTACTCTAGTCGGGTTCATTCATGAATGTTTTACATAGTTTTATTCCAGCGCCGACCTTTCTTACTTTCGGTTCGTTTTCGATTTCGTGGTATGGCGTGCTGATTATCGTCGCGACGCTCGCCGGTTTGGCAATGGCGCTTTGGGCGGCAAAGAAAAAACAGACATCATCTGATCATGTGTACAATCTTTTCTTGCTTTTGCCTGCGCTGGGTATTGTCGCCGGAAGGGTGGTTCACGTACTTTTCGAATGGCCATATTATCGCGACGACCCCATACGGATATTATACGTCTGGCAAGGAGGGCTTTCGCTCTTTGGGGTATTTCTTGGTTCTTTGTTTGGGCTTACTGTTTATGTGCGCGTTCGAAAGCTCTCGTTTTGGGTGCTTGGGGACATTATGGCGCTTGGCGCACCATTAGCGCAGGCGATTGGCAGGTGGGGGAATTATTTCAATCAAGAATTATTTGGGCTGCCCACGAACGGCGCGTGGGGCATTCCTATTGATATTGCGCATCGGCCATCAACATACGAACTGCAGAGCTTTTTCCACCCGCTCTTTTTGTACGAATCGGTATTGGACCTCGCCTTGTTTTTTCTTTTACTTGTGTTCTTTAAGAAAAATGTCAACTTGCAGGGCCGAGTGTTCCTCTGGTACTTCGCTGGCTATGCCGTCATTCGATTCACACTGGATTTTCTTCGCATCAATCCAGAGAGTCTTGGCCCGTTGAGCGTGGCGCAATGGGCGTGCATAGCGATCGTGTTGGCCGCCGTTGTTCTATGGCGGCGGCGCAGATCGGTTGACGGATAGAACATTTTTTCCTACAATCCAACATTACATGCCGGGATGGCGGAATCGGTAGACGCACAGGACTCAAAATCCTGCGGGGGCAACCCCATGAGAGTTCGAGTCTCTCTCCCGGCAATTACGCTTGCAAAATTTGTGGTTTTGTCATATAATACGTAGGACTCTTTATATATCGTTGAGTGCTCTCATAGCGGGGTAGAGCAGTCTGGTAGCTCGGCGGGCTCATAATCCGCAGGTCGTGGGTTCAAATCCCACCCCCGCAACCAATACTTCGACAAGCTCAGTATTTCTCCAATCCACAAACAAAACCTCCAAAGCTTTTTCTCTATTTAAAAAAATTGCCCTGAGCCAATCCGAAGGGCAACCAAGGAGCCAGGGTAGCTCAGTGGTAGAGCGTGGGACTCATAAGCCCGAGGTCGTGGGTTCAATCCCCACCCCTGGTACCAAGAGAGATCACTGGTTCCGATGGCTTTGCGGGATCCCCCAAAGGCGGGAGCACCAGACCCCTATCGACCAATAAAAATAAAAAAAAATGTTTATTACATCCCATGTACTTGCAGGTGTCGTCATTAGCCAGCACGCAGAGAACCCCGCGACCGCCTTTTTGTTGTCGCTTGCCAGCCACTACTTACTCGATATGATTCCTCACGGAGACGACAACCTCTCGCACTGGACGAAGAAGGAGAGCCCAATCAGTAGGTTATTCTTTACCGTTTCCATTGATCTAGCGATTCTTTGCATTATCCTCGTGACGTTTTTTCTCAAAACGAAGCTGCCCACGCCACCAGTTTTTTTCGCAAGTGTGATTGGCGGGGTACTCCCGGACGCCGTGTATCTTCTTGATGAATTTTTCAGCAAATATACCAAAAAGGTTTTCTCTCATGTGAAGCGATATACGCGATTCTTCCCACCATCCATCCTTTTACACTACCAGAAAAAAGTGCATTATGTGATGCACCGGGTTCTGCCATTCCGCATCTCAATGGCAAAAGGTTTGTTTGTACAAGCGCTGCTTATCATCGGTTGCATTATATTGATAACGTAACAGCGCACGCAGTCGCCGTTAGGTTGGGCGGCTTTTTGTGTTTGGCGCAGCGATTGTTTAAGACAATCGTTTTCGCTATACTATACGATGCATTATGGGGCGTGTCATCGCAATCGTGAACCAGAAGGGCGGCGTGGGAAAGACGACGACGGCAATTAATCTTTCCGCATACCTTGCTCACCACGGCAAACAGGTGTTGCTTGTTGATATGGATCCGCAGGCAAACGCCTCATCGAGCCTGGGTGTTGAATATCGAAAAATTGCGCAGGGCATTTATCATCCACTTGTGCTCGGCGTACCGATAAGCGACATTGTTCAGTCCACGGGAGTAGATCGTTTGAAACTTGCGCCAGCCACGGTTGATCTTGCTGGAGCAAACGTGGAGCTGGTGAATCTCGATAAACGCGAGTACAGACTCAGGGAAGCACTGAAAAATGCGCGGGATGAACATGACTATGTTATTATTGATTGCCCGCCGTCGCTCGGCCTTTTAACTATCAATAGTTTGGTCGCGTCCGACGAAGTTCTTATCCCTATTCAAACAGAATACCTCGCGCTTGAAGGCCTCGGCCAGCTGTTAGGCACCATTGATTTAATTAAACAAAACTTGCATGAAGACCTCGCAATTCTCGGCGCGGTGATGACCATGTATGACGAGCGCGTCAGATTGTCGCAGGACGTTTTTCATGAGCTCTATCAATATTTTCCGCATAAGATTTTTCGCGTGGTTGTACCTCGTTCCACGAAATTGGCGGAGGCGCCCAGTTTCGGCAAGCCGATTCTCCACTATGATAAGCACTCTCCAGGCGCGAAAGCGTATGAGCGGCTCGCCCACGAAATCCTGCATTTTCATCAGAAAACCCCATGACGAAGACAACTCTTGGCCGTGGCCTTGCGGCTTTGATTCCGACAAAAATCGATAAAACCATTGTAGGTAAAGAAGAAATTCTTGGACCGTCTGATCGAATTCTTGAAGTAGAAGTCAATAAGATTCAGACGAACCCGCATCAGCCCCGGAAGGAGTTTGACGATTTTAGTCTCGAGGATCTTACCCAGTCCATCAAACAGCACGGCATTCTCCAGCCGCTCATTGTGACGCAGACTCCAATGGGATATCAGCTCATTTCGGGTGAACGCCGTTTGCGCGCCAGCCGTAAGCTCGGACTGGCGAAAGTGCCCGTGGTGATTCGAAGCGCATCTGAGCAGGAGAAACTTGAGCTTGCGCTTGTGGAGAATGTTCAACGGCGAGACCTGAACCCGCTTGAGCGTGCGTGGGGTTACAAGCGCTTGCACGAGGAGTTTAATTTGACCCAGGAAGAAGTGGGCAAGAAGGTCGGCCAAAGCAGGGCAGCGGTGACAAACAGTTTGCGGTTGCTGACGCTTCCCGAGGAAATTCAGAAAGCCCTTGTGGAGGGCCGGATTACCGAGGGACACGCGAAGGTGCTTTTGGGATTCCAGGACCGACAAACGATGGCGCGGCATTTCAACGACGTGTTGCGCGGCAACTTGAGCGTGCGCGTTTTGGAAGAACGCGCGAGAATCCATCGGCGAAAGCAAGGAGCAGCGCCGCAGCCGACTGATGCGCCGACGCAAGCTCGTGAAGAACGCCTGCGCGAAGCGTTGGGGACAAAAGTCTATATCCGCAAAAAAGGACAAAAAGGGGAGATTGTGGTAGAATACTATACTGAAGAGGAACTGAATGACCTTATCGGCAAACTTACGAAATAGTATGGCTCTCGGTACGACGTCAAGACCACAACAAAAGCCAATCCGTACAAGTTTTCTTGAAAAAGCAACCCGCGCTTTTTTGCTTATCGCCATATTGCTCGTTCCGATATTTTTTCTTCCGACAACCTCCGATCCGTTCGAAATGAACAAGGCGCTGCTCTTCGGAGTTTTGATACTCTTGGCATCGCTTACATTTCTTTTGAATTCCCTGCTTCGCCGTGAGGTGATGCTTGTTCACTCGTTTGTGGATTATCTTGTTGTCGTTTTTCTTGGACTGTACGTTCTCTCCACCATTGTTTCCTTCAATCAATTTCAAAGTATTGTCGGATTGAACGGGTATTACAGCGACAGTCTGACAGCTGTGCTTCTTTTTGTTTTGTTCTTTTTCCTTTGTTTGCAAACCTTCCGGTCATCTAAGAATATTTTTCGCGCGTTGGCCGCCTTATTCATCTCCACCTCCCTCCTTTTCATCTTTAATGTTTTGCAAGCGTTCAAAATCTACGTCCTCCCGTGGAGTTTAACCCACGCGCCGACATTTAACCTTCTGGCAAATTCGACGGCGACGCTCTCGGTTTACCTTATTATCATCGCTTTCCTGGCGTTTGGATTGTCCTTTTTTGTCCGTCGCGGGTGGATGCGTGTTGCTATGCAAGCAGGATTCGCTCTGGTTGTCCTTTTTTCGTTGCTTCTTGATAAAACCCTTGGTTGGTATGGTTTTATTATTTTGAGCTTTACGTTCCTGGCGTTTTTGGCGTTTCGTTCGGACAAAACAAAAAGCTACCTAGTAATTCTACCAACACTGTTTATTGCGCTTGGCATTGTGTTCGTCTTTCTGGACACATCCGCCCTACTCAAAACCAACTATCCGGACGACATTTTGATGAGTCAAAGCTCCAGTTTCTCCATCGTGCGCCAAGTGGTCCGGAATCGACCGATTCTCGGCACCGGGCCGGAAACGTTTAATTATAATTTTGAGCATTACCGATCCGTTGACTTTAATAACTCGCCGGTCTGGAGCTTGCGTTTCATGAAAGCGTCGAATCAGTGGATGCAATATCTCGGGACAATCGGCATAGTTCCCACGCTCGCTTTACTCGTGCTGTGTTTTTGGTATCTCGTCCGAACTATTCGCCTTCTCCTTCAGCAAAAAGTTCCGGATCAGCAATGGGCCCTCGCCTTCCTGTTGTTCAGTTGCTGGGCAACGTTGTTTGTTCTTAGTTTTTTGTATCCTTTTTCATTTGTATTGCAGTTTCTCTTTTGGATGTTCTTATCCTTGAGCCTTGTTGCAATGAATCGGGAGGCAACAAAGGAAACGACCTATCCGTTCGTTCAGTATCCTGTTACCCCGCTTATTCTATCGTTCCTCTTTCTGATTATTCTCCTCGTAACCGCTGTATTTGGTTATTTCGGAACGCGCATTTGGCTCGCGAGCATGTCGTTTGTGAAAGCGGTGCAAGCGCGAGACGCGACCAGCGATTTGTCCATTGTGCAACGTTATGCGCTCCGCGCTGTGCAATTGAATCCGCGCCAGTCAGATTATCATTTTCTCTTGGCGCAAGCGTACGCGACCGACGCTCGGTTGCAGGCTCTTAAGGAAAAACCGGACGTTACAACCGTACAATCACTGACCCAAAATGCATTAAGTGAGATAAACCAGGGCGTAGCCGTTGATCCGCGTAGCCCGCTTGTCTTTGAGAATACGGCGAGCTTGTACGATAGTTTGCGCGGGCTTGTGAGTAACGCGGGCGACCAGGTGGTTCTTGCCTTGGCGAAGGCATTGGAACGTGAACCGAATAATCCGGTTGTCCAATTGAATATCGGCAGGGCTCGCCACCGCAACGCACAAGAGATTCTCAGTCAGGCAACTTTGACGGATGACCAGAAGAAGCTCGCACAAGATCTTCTGACGCAAGCGCTGGCGGACTTTGAAAAAGCCGCAACGCTCAAGCGTGACTTTCCTGATGCGCAGTTGCAGAAAGCGCTGGTGTATGAGACGCAAGGTGAGCTCAACAAAGCGATTGAGACGATGCAAGCACTGGCCCGGGGATATCCCAATAACACCGACATTCTCTACGCGTTCGGTCAGCTGTACGAACGCAATAATAAAACGGCAGAAGCAACGGAGGTCTATCTGCAAATCATTGCACTGCAGCCGAACCACTCGAACGCTCACTGGCAACTTGGACTTCTGTATGAACAAGCCGGCGAAAAAGACAAGGCGCTTGTGGAATTCAAGAAAGTACTTGAGCTGAATCCTGACAATAAAGACGTGAAGGCGAAAGTGGATGCATTACAAAAACAATAGGAGCAGAGCAATCCATTACTCAAAATGCAAAAAAAGGCATAGCCACTGGGCTTGCCTTTTTTATATGGGAGAATATTTTATCGTTTTGCTTCTCGGGTTAATCTTTTAAGGCGTTTTGCAAGATTGGATTTTAATACGTTTGGTTGCAGTCGCCAGCTCCAGTTACCGCGTGTCGTTGATGGCTTATTGATACGCGCCTCGCTGCCGAGATTGAGAACGTCCTGCATCGGTGCAATGAAGGTGTGGGGCCGAGAGCGCATTCCAATTTCAATGAGTTTCCATGCGAAATTTTTCTTCGTCGCTTTTGCATACGCCAGCGCGTTCCTGCGTTGATGCGGTTTTCCTGACCCTTCAATCCACCCTCTCGCCGTATCGTTGTCATGCGTGCCGGTGTAGGCAATGCTATTCAAACTCATTTTTTCGGGTAGGTGGTAGTTATTCGGATCGCCGCTGAAGGCGAATTGCAGCACGCGCATGCCGGGAAAGCCCAATTGTTTGCGCAGGATATTCACGTCGTTCGTGATTACGCCCAGGTCTTCGGCAATGAACGGAAGATTGCCAAGTTTTCTCCGTAGTGTTTTGAAGAGGGCTTGGCTCGGTACCGAAACCCACTGTCCTTTTTTTGCCGTTTTGCTTCCGCGCTTGATAAACCATACCGCCCGAAACCCGCGGAAGTGATCGAGGCGTATAAAATCGTAAAGTTCCATTGCCTTGCGAATGCGCCCAACCCACCAGCGAAAGCTCGAGGTTTGCAAAGAACGCCAATTGTATTGCGGGTCGTTCCAGAGCTGGCCCTGCTTGCTGAAATAGTCCGGCGGTACGCCGGAAATATACCTGGGCTTCCCCTCGCTCATTAACAGAAAGAGCTGTTGGTTTTTCCATACATCCACGCTGTCATTCGTCAAGAAAAACGGAAGATCGCCGATGATTTGAATGTCACGTTTATTCGCGTACCGTTTGAGATTTTGCCATTGCTCGAAGAAAATCCATTGGCAATACATGGAGTAGTGAATTTGGTTTTTCAGTTTTCGCGTCCACCTTTTGAGTGCCGCTGGTTGGCGCTTTGCCAGCGGGGTTGGCCATTTGTACCATTGCTTGCCGAAGAACCAATCCTTAAGCGCCATGAACAATGCATAATCATTGAGCCACGAGCGCTCGCGTTGTTTGAATATTGCAAATCGTTTTCGTTGCTCTGTCAACGAGTGACGATGAAAAAAGGCGAAGGACTCATGGAGCATTTTTGTTTTTTGTACCCACGCGCGCGAGTGTTGAATCGGCCCTACTTTCTGCCTTGCCGGCAAACGTTCAATGAGTTTCGCTTGCAACAAAAATTCCGGGCTAATGAGCATCCAGTTACCCGCGAAAGCCGACGGCGACGCGTAGGGCGAGCCGGTATTGTCGGGAATCGTCAACGGCAAAATCTGCCACCGCTTTTGTCCGGCGCTATGTAAAAAGTCCACGAAGCGATACGCTTCGGGTCCAAAGTCGCCAATGCCATATGGACTCGGCAAACTGCTGACAGGGAGGAGGATACCGGAAGCACGGGATGTCATATTATTTTTCAAGAAAATCCTTTATTGGTTTCCAGTAAAATTCGTGCCAGCCATTGTTGATTTCTGCATAATGTTCTGTTGGTACGCCTGTTTGAGTAAATTCAAGCCGCGTGCCACCTTTGATAGGCTTGAGTTCAAACGTAACCTTTGAATAATGATTTTCTGGCCAATATTCTTCCTCGGCGCGCCAGTCTTGCACAATCTTTTTGTCCTTTACCAGCTCGATATTTTTTCCTTGGATATAGCCGTCGTATGCCGTAAACTTTCCGCGAATCTTGGGACTGATGTCTGCGCCGCTACCGCTGAACTCGGCATGTTGTTTCGAATCCATGAGCGCATTGTAGATTGCGTGCGGTGTTGTTTTGAATGTAACGGATTGCTTAATATCTTTTACCTTCATAAAACTTTTTTTAATGTTTGATCAAGTTTAGATACCGTTTCAAAATTTATTAGTTCCTCGGGTTTTATCCAGCGATATTCCGTATGCTCCCAATCCAGTTTAATATGGGGTTTTTCTTTCAAGTGAGCAAGTGCAGGATGGATAATCCATGTTTTTTTGATGTCCGAATCAATAAATTCGAATGGTTCGCCAAAGTCAATTGATTGAATCATGGACTCGGTGATGCCCAGTTCTTCTTGAAGTTCCTCGAGCACTTTTTGCCGAAGTGGTTTTACCTCGTCCAGATATCCGCCTAGCGAATTCCATTTGCCCTGGTACGCCCGCACTTTATCGCTTCTTTTGAGCAGCAATATTTCACCGCCGCATTCGATGAAGACATTGATGACCGGCGCTTTGCCTGCGTTTGCATAATTAATTCTCCCGTCGTTGAATTTCGGCAAACGATCCGCAAACCATTGGATCGTATCAAGGACCTTTTGTTCATTCATATTTCATCGCCAAAGAAAATACCTTTCTCAGGGTTCCGCTACCTTTGCTTCCGTTTCTTTCGTATATTTGCATTCCTTATTCGAGCATTTGATTTTTCCGCCAGCGGCGTACACTAATAAGTCGCCGGTTTCCGGACACTTCTCGCCGGTCGGTTTACTCCAAAGCGCGAATTTGCAGTCCGGGTAGCGATTGCACGAATAAAACGTTCTGCCTTTGCGTGAGCGTTTTTCGATTATCTGGCCTTTGCCGCATTGCGGACAGGTTACGCCTGTTGTTTTTTCAATTCGCTTGATGCCTTTGCAGTCCGGGTATCGTGAGCAAGAAAGGAAAGCGCCAAAACGACCGCGCTTCACGATCATCGGCGAACCGCAAATGTCGCACTTCTCGTCCGTTTTCGGAGTTTCTTCAATTTGGCCGTCGGCCTTGAGCGGTTTTGTGTTTCTGCATTCCGGATACCCTGTGCATGCAAGGAAGCGGCCGAACCGACTTGTTTTAATTACCATGGGCCTGCCGCATCTATCGCAAATAACGTCCGAAGCCTGGTTCACGATATCGTCTTTTTTAAGCTCCTTTTCTTTTTTGGCCAGATTTTTTTTGAAGGGTTCGTAAAATGCGCGAATCACCGGCGCCCATTCCTTTCTCCCTTCGGCGATTTCGTCGAGGTCGCCTTCCATGTGCGCTGTAAACTTGTAGTCCATCACCTGGGGGAAGTGCTCAACGAGCAGGTCATTGACCAACAGCCCAATATCCGTCGGCTTCAAGCGCCGCAGGTCTCGCTCCACGTAGCGCCGGTCAATAATCGTGCTGATGATCGAAGCATAGGTAGATGGTCGGCCAATGTCGCGCTCTTCAAGCGCTTTGACGAGTCCAGCTTCTGAATAGCGGGCTGGCGGCTGGGTGAAATGCTGGTTCGGTTTCATTTCAACGAGTTTTACCGCGTCCCCATCTTTCAGTTGCGGCAGCTCGGTTTCTTTGACGGAATCAGGATACACTTTCAAATACCCGTCGAATTTGATCATGTTCCCGTTCGCGCGGAATGTATACGGTTTGCTTGCCTGAATATCCACTTGCGTGGTATCCATAATCGCTTCCGGCATTTGCGTTGCAACGCTGCGGTTCCAAATGAGCGAATAGAGTTTGTATTGTTCATCCGAAAGGTATTGTCGTATGTTGTCCGGCGCGTGACTTACCTCGGTTGGCCGGATCGCTTCATGCGCTTCCTGGACAAGCTTTGATTTCGCTTTGAATCGTCTGGGCGCCGGGATGGTGTACTGTTTGCCGAACGATTGCTCAATGAACACTTTTGCTTCGTTCAAAAATTTCTCGGCCAGGTTCACGGAGTCGGTTCGCATGTAGGTAATTAATCCTTCGCGTCCTTTTCCGCCAAGCTCAACACCTTCATAAAGTTGTTGTGCAACGATCATTGTTCGGCGGGCGGAAAAGCCGAATTTCCGGTTCGCATCCTGCTGAAGCGTGGAAGTTGTAAACGGCGGAAGAGGGGAGCGCTTCACTTCCTTGCGTTGCACGCCGCTCACCGTGTAGCTGGCGCCTTCAAGATCTGTGAGAATCTCTTTCGCTTCTTTTTCCGAACCAATGCCAAACTTATCGATGGCCTTTTCGCCGCGCTTCGCGAGTTTGGCCGGGAATTGTCCGCCTTTGTCGAACATTGCGTCAATGGTCCAGTATTCCTGGGCCTTAAACGCCTGAATTTCCCGTTCACGCTCCACAATGAGCCGGACGGCAACTGATTGCACGCGCCCCGCGGAAAGACCTCGCGCTACCTTTTTCCACAGGAACGGCGAGAGCTCATATCCCACGAGCCGGTCAAGAATACGGCGCGCTTGCTGGGCGTTCACAAGATTCAAATAGATACTGCGCGGATTTTTGAGCGCTTCCTTAATGGCGCTCTCGGTAATTTCATGGAAAACGATGCGTTTGGACTTCTCTTCCATCCCATTCGCCTTTTTTTCGCCTTTTTTGTCTGGTTGTTTCATGAGTTCCAATAGGTGCCAGGCGATTGCTTCTCCCTCGCGGTCCTCATCTGTTGCAAAGAAAATCGTAGGCGCACTTGCGGCGAGTTTCTTCAGTTTAGTCACGGTTTTTTGATTATCGCGCGGCACAATGTACGTTGGCTGAAAGTCGCTTTTGACGTCAACCCCCATCTCCTTTTTTGGGAGATCGCGCACATGCCCAAAAGACGACTCCACGTGGTACGAGGAATCGAGGAAGCGGGAAATTGTTTTTGCCTTTGTCGGGCTTTCGACAATAACGAGGTTTTTTGCCATGGAGCGGTTATTTACGGGCTCGCACGTATTGCATAGCGCCGGTATTTTTCGCTAATCCCTTCATTTCGAGAAGGGTGAGCGTTGAATGTACAACGCTGGTTTCCAGTTTACTCCTCTTAATTAATTCGTCAATGTGCAGGGGTTCACCCGTGAGTAGTTCGAGTACGATTTTTTCCTCCGTCGTATCCCCAAAAGACTCCTGGACTGCGACCATTTGTTCGACTTGCTTGATGTCGAGCGCCTCGAGCACGTCTCGAGCCGACACGACCGGTTTTGCCCCCATTTGAATAAGCGCGTTGGGGCCGCGTGAAGAGGCGTGAAAAATGTTGCCTGGTACCGCAAACACGTCGCGATTTTCATCAAGCGCTCTCCTCGCCGTGATCAGAGATCCTGAATCTTCGTCGCCCTCAATCACGATCGTGCCGAGCGCGAGTCCGGCTATGATCCTATTGCGCACTGGGAAATGGTATTTTTGTGGGCGCACGTGCGGCGGGTATTCGCTGACGAGCGTGCCTTGTTGTTCAATGCGTTTAGCAAGGCGCTCGTTTTCGCGCGGATAAATCTGCGCTAATCCGCTGCCGAGCACCGCTATAGTCACCCCTTTCGCTTGCAGGCATGCAGCGTGCGCTTCCGCATCAATCCCGAGCGCGAGTCCGGATACAATAACAACACCTGCTCGAGCGAGGTCATGGACAATTGATTCGGTAGCCATTCTTCCATACGATGTCATGTTGCGCGTTCCCACCACGGCAATAATTGGCTGAATTCGCTTGAGCGAGCGCCCCTTTGCATAAAGAACCGGAGGTGGCCCGTAAATTTGCTTGAGCAGATCCGGATACTCAGGGTCTTGCAAGGTGATTGCGCGAATGCCGAGAGTGCCCAGGTGCGCCCATGTTGCATGGGGGTCGAGCGTCGCGCGCTGCTGCTTTATTGCGTCAACGTCTTTTTCCGCAAGACCCGCCCAGAGTAATTCTTTCTCGGACGCTTCCCAAGCGGTTTTCATATCTGGAAAGAACATTGCGAGTCTCTTAAATTTTTGCGGACCAAAATTCTCAACGAAAGAAATGGCCACCCAGTAGGGAGCATCACCCTTGACAATTTGTCGTTGGTTTGCTATCATGGAAAAAAATAAGGAGGGAAAAATGAATAGTAAAAAGAATGGAAGGCGTAGAGATCCTTGGTGTCCCCATTGCCGAGGGCATCACTCAGAGTCGTGTCCAAGTAAGACACCGGTTGTTCTCTCCAAAGAGAAAGCAGAAAAAATCGTACAAGAGGTATTAAATGTATTTGGTCCAGAAAACGTCGAGATTACACGAGAGGTTTTCTCATCCTGAAGAGCGCATCAGCGCTCTTTTTTTGTTAAAAAACTTCCTTTGTGGGGAAGGTTTGTTCTATGGGCTATTACCGGTCAGTTTGCTATACTTAAAATTAGTATACAGGAGAGGAATCAATATGCCAAGATCACCCGAATCAACACCCGAAATTACAGAGGAAGAAGACGCACCTCCATCCGAGGAAAACGAGAGTTGGCGCATTCAAGAACAATATGGAGGCAAGATGACAACGCAAGAAGATGAGGAGCAGCGAAAGAAAAGCATTGAAGCCTCCAAAAGAAAAATTCGCCGCGCACTCGGGATGGACGACCAACAGGACATGTTTCCCAAAGAATAGTCTATTGTCGCTGGAAAATCCTGATGACTTTTTTCAGTTTTTCTAACCACTGATCTCCAAGACTGGGAAAATCAATCTTAATCGAATCCTGTGTAAACTGCCACCGCTCGTCTTGTTGCAAAAGGCGGGCTATTTGTTCTGGGTGAATTTGCCCAATGAATTTAATGAAAAGTCGTTTTTGTTTTTCATAGCTGGCGGTAGCAAGGTGGACAGTGTCGATCGTTGCGATATCGGTTTTTTGGGCAAGCACGCGAATTTCAAGCAGGTGAAAGAGGTTATCGAGTTCACGCGGCAGCTTTTTGTTTTTCTCCATTGTTTTTTTCAGAGTGCGCAGCGCTTCAACGCTTGGCACGCTCGCTAATTTTTGATAGAGGATGATGCGCTGTTCCTGCTCGGGAATCAGTGTTTTTGGGATGTACGCTTCAAGCGGCAGGTCGATGGCGATGTCGCGGAACGGGCCTTGTGGTATCCCAGTTCGCAGTTCCTCAATCGCTTGCGCGAGAAGTCTGGTGTATAAATTGTATCCGATCGCAATGATATGGCCATGCTGTTTTTTTCCGAGGATGTCGCCGGCGCCTCGGATTTCGAGATCCCTGAGTGCAAGCTGAAATCCCGTGCCAAGCCGACGCGCTTCCAGGAGTGCTTGCAGGCGTTTTTTCGCGTTACCCTTGAGCTTGCGGCTGTGATAAAGAAAGTACGCGTACGCTTGTCGCGTGCCTCGTCCAATACGGCCCCGGAGCTGGTACAGTTGGGCGAGGCCGAATTGCGTCGCGTTATCAACAATCAGCGTGTTCACGTTCGGAAGATCGAGCCCGTTTTCAATGATCGTCGAGCATGCAAGGACGTTGATTTTGCCCGTATCGAACGCTTGCATCGTGTGGGCGAGTTCGCGTTCTGGCAGTCGCCCGTGCACGATGCCTACTTTGATGTTCGGAAAAAGGCGACTTATTTCCTTGGCTTTGATGCCGATCGTTTCTACTTTGTTATACAGGTAGTACACCTGGCCATTACGCTTCAATTCTTGACTGATCGCATCTTTGACTGTTTTTGGCGAGTGTGGCTCGATGATGCTGACAATGGGTAAGCGGCCCTCCGGCGGCGTCTGGATGATGCTCATGTCTCGAATACCTGATAATCCAAGGTTGAGCGTTCGAGGGATCGGCGTTGCCGTCAGCGTGAGCACGTGCGCTTGGGTTCGGAGTGCCTTGAGCTTCTCCTTAGCGCGAACGCCGAAGCGCTGCTCTTCATCAATAATAATGAGGCCGAGGTGTTTGAAATGTATATCAGGGGAGAGCAACCGGTGTGTTCCTATGACAATGTCAGCTGTTCCGTTTGCGAGTTCGCTCACCGTTTTCTTTTGTTCGCTTGTCGATTGGAAACGACTTAAGACCGTTACGTTGATAGGGAATTGCTTGAGCCGTTCTCGAATGGTGTCGTAGTGCTGTTGCGTCAAAATGGTTGTGGGCGCGAGCAATGCTACTTGCGCATTATTCATGACTGCCTTCATCGCGGCGCGAATCGCTATCTCCGTTTTGCCAAAGCCAACGTCCCCGCAGATGAGTCGGTCGGTCGGCGTATCATTCATCAGATCCTGCGTTACCTCCGCCAGCGCTTGCAGCTGGTCTGGCGTTTCGTCGTAGGGAAATGATTTAGCAAGTTCCTCCTCCTCTTGCGCGTCGTTTCGAAACGGTTCCGTTTTGACTGTTTGTCGGCGCGCATAAAGTTCAAGAAGTTCCTTCGCGATATTTTTTGTTTCTTCTAGTACCTTTTTTGTTACAAGTTGCCAACCCCCGCCGGATAAACGATGAAGTTTTGGATGGATAACCCCAATATATTTCGATAACTTGTCTGCATTTTCAATCGGCACGGAAAGCTTGTCGCCATCCGCATACTCAAGGACAAAGTATTCGCGAATAATCTCGTCTACTTTATTTTTTTCCATGCCGACGAATTTTCCAATTCCGTGGTCTGCGTGCACGACGAAATCCCCAGGGTTGAGCTCCATGATAAGCGCATCGAGCAGTGATTTTTTTCGCTCACCATTTTTGAGCGGCGCAGGCGCAGACTCTCTCTCCCGACCGAACACCTCTTTGTCCGTCAGAATAAGCAAGCGCTCTCTCGCGCTTCTCCATCCTTCCAATTCCGGCACACTCGGTACCACGCGGACGCCCTTTTTCCCTATGGCAAATTCTTGGAGCACGCGCGTTATCGCTTCGTCACGTTTTGTTGCAATGGTTATCTGCCATTTCATATCGCGATACCGCTTGAGATCGTTTGCGAGCTCGCGAAAATTTTTATGGTACATTGGCGCAGACTCGAAGTCGAAACTGATTGCCCGCTTTGCAAATGTTTCGTAGATAATTCTTTGCATAGGCGCAAATTTTTTCTCAATGTCGCGCCACTCGCTATATTGAATAGTCAGTTCATCTGGGTCGCTGTAGAAAATGAGAGGGCGAGGGATGTTGGGCAGATGGTCAAGCAGCGTCGATTCGTGCGTTAAGAAGCGCATCGGCATAATATCCATGCGTTTCATATTACCCGTGATTTTTTTCGTTTTTGCGTCAACCCGATGGATAGTTGCAATTTGGTGATCCGCGCACTCGATTCGGATGGGTGCGGAACCATTAGGCGGATACACGTCAAGAATGCCCCCGCGGCGTGCAAACATACCGGCCATATCGGCCTGTTTCCCGAATTCGTATCCCAACTCAATCAGTTTTTGGCTGATCGTGGCGGGCGCTTCTCGCATGCCTTCGGTTAGCGTGAAAAAAGAAGACTCGAAATGCTCGGGGTCGGGTATACGTGTCGTCTGAAGTTTGTCTATTGATACAATGATGACCATGGGCCGACCAGCCAAACAGTCAACCAAAACGGCCGGTGTCATCGCGTCCAGGAGTTCCACGCGCGCCTCCGGGTTCCAATATCGGATGAACCGCTCAATGCGGGATTCCTCTTCACCTCGACAAAACCAGAACACCGCCCGCTCTTTGAGAGGGGCATGATGAACGAGAAAATACGTGAGAGACGAAAGATGGGGGAAGCCCGTGATGTAGATGGTTTTAAGTTCTTTCAGGGCTGCCTCAACCGACTTCCTATTTGAAACGGTTTCGGTCTTTTCCTTTACTTGAGCCAAAAATTCGCCTCTCTGATGTGCCAGAGGTCTTGACATGCGTCTTTGTATCTGCTAGTGTTGTATGTTACACTATTTCCCGCGATTTGGAAAGGTCCTTCTTTATCTGTCTAGCAAGCGGTGAACATCTAGGTATCCCTCCTAATCTAGACAAGTAGCCACAAGTTAAGGTTTTACAGTTCATACTGTGAGATCTTGCGCTTGCTGGGCAGTTACAGCCGGACGTTTCAAATTAAAAATGAAAAAGTAAAAAGGAAAATTAAAAAAGAAGGAGGGAAAGTGGAAATTGCCGAGACGGCGGATTTGCAGCTGAAAGAAGTTGTGGATCTTTATCACAAGATCGTGCCCTGCTATAATTCGTTGCTTGAAGCATCCGAGGCAATTGCTTCCGGGGTGAGGCTAAAACAATTTCCTCTCGCAAAGCTCAAGCAGCTTGAACCGATTACAGTACAGTTTGTATCAATTGTACCGAATTGCAGAAAGCAATTGGTTTCGGCGGTCAATTTTTTCAAACGGCTCAAGACCGCTCAAAAGAATGGTGTATACTCTAATGCCAATGGATATTGGAGCGATCAGGTCAAATCTTTGATTGAACGCTTGTCACCTTTTGTCGTGGAGACCGAGGATCTTCTGAAAAAGATTAAGGAGGTAGGTATTACCTGGTAACCTCCGCAACCCAAGCCCTCTTAGATGATAAGAGGGCTTTTTAATCCCCACACCAACTTCAAGAAAAATCTTTGTTCTACAACGAAGCTTGTTCCGTAAAACAAACTTCATCATTATTCAAACTATTTTGAAGTTGGTGTGGGGATTAATTATATTGATTCATCGCTGACTCAACACCATTTCGTAAAGCTTCCTCGATGGATTGTACGGTTTTGGTAGCCGGCTGGAGCCATTCGTCTTTGGCAAATTTCGCCAGCACGTAGTTCGTCGTTTCTTTGGGCATTGTGTTGGACGCAATGCCAACTCGAAATCGTATAAAATCCTGGGTGCCAAGATGCTGGACGATTGACTCAATCCCATGGTGTCCGGCCGGAGACACGTTTTTTGATATGCGAATCGTCCCAAGTGGGAGGTCTATTTCATCGTGCACGACCCAGAGATCCTCGGATAAAAGTTTGTAGAACCCCACGATGTGTTGTACGGGCTGGCCCGACTGGTTCATGAATGAATGCGGTTTGGCGAGGATGATGCGTTCGCTAGATTGTTCGATGGCCGCAACTTCGGCGTCAAACTTTTTTTCCAATCGAAAATCCGGCGCTTGCAATGTTTTCTGAATCATATCCAAAACAATAAACCCGATATTGTGTCGGGTATGCTCGTGCTTTTTGCCCGGATTGCCGAGACCCACAATCAACTTCATAGAGCTTATGAGTTTTGCTTGAGAATCGTTCGCGATGTTGCGGCTGAATTGCTTGAGGATGCCTGGTCGCTCCCAACAATAACCACAAAATCAAACGAGCCGCTGGACGTGGCTTGTATTTGAGCGATGTCCTTTGCACGAATGTCTTCATAGTTGAGCTGGTCGGAGGGTGACACCAGTGTGGGCAATGCGCTCACCACTTTTGCGTTCAGTTTTGCTTGTAAGGTCGCCAGCGTGAGCGGTTTTGTGCCGCCGGAAAGATCGTATACAATCGTTTTTGTATAGTCTTTTGCCTGAGCGTTTGCCACCGAGGAAATCGTATAGCCAAGGCCGGAGAGTTCCGAGGCGATTGTTTGTCCAAGGCCAGCAACCGTCGTGCCGTTTTGAATTTTGATGCGCGCATTCTCTCGGGCGATCGCGCCAAGCGTGAAAATATTGCGCGTTATAAACCGAACTTCGCCGAAACTGCCATCTTTCGGCACAAGGGCGTAGGCACCTTGGTCCGTCGTAATCGCTTTCAAGGGGCTTTCCGGCGATGCATCGAACACGCGGGTGATAAACGCTCCGTCCTGGATTTTCGGGGCGAATTTCCCGAGTTTCAACATTTGCCATACTTCCAAATTCGTTTTACTGTGGCTTCCCAAATCATTCAGCGCATTCACGATCGTTGTCGGCGCAAGCAGCGCATTCACGCCCAGAAGTTTTTGCTTGACCGCGATCAAAACTTTTTGTTGGCGCCTCGATCGAGCGAAATCCGATCCCTCGCCATTCGTCCCGTGGCGGGAGCGAACGTATTTGAGCGCCCGGGCTCCATTCATGTGCTCCCAGCCCTGTTGGAATGTTACCGGTTCGAAGCCATAGTTCTCGTCGGGGTACTGATAATCGGTGAATGCCTGATCAACATAAATATCAACGCCACCAAGGTCGTCAATAATTTTTTCAAAACCTTTAAAATCAATACGAGCAAAATAGTGAATCGGCACGCCGATCACGGAGCCGACAATTTCCGACGCGTATACTTCCAGCTCGCCCTGATAGTCGATATCCTGCGCAAAGGCAAGCATGTTGTTGATTTTTCGGAATCCATATTTTGGAAATTCCACAAGAAGATCGCGGGGCAGAGAAATCATGGCCACGTCCGCGGTCGACGGTTTGATGCTTAAGACAATAATGGTGTCCGTCAGGAGTGGCCCTTCGTGGCCGGCGCCGCCAATCCCGAGCAGCAGAATATTGATGCGGTCGTCGGTTTCTCCGGTTAAGCTTTTTTCCGGATTCACCACAAGGTGGGCGATTTGCTGAAAAAACGAAACGCGCTCGCCTGATTGTTGATTCGTGCTGTTAATCGACATCACGACTTTTGCTGCGATGCCGCCGACCAGTAACACAATAACAATTACGAGTACAATAACAGACTTCGCAAGGAACGACAAACGTCGCTTGCGCTGGTACGAGGGCTGAACGGGAGGGACTGTCGGGATCGGCGGTGTTTGCTCTGTCTTGATAAAATCCGGCATCGTTTTTGAACCTTTCAAGTATACTCGAGCAGCGTGGTCGGGTCAATTTTTACGGGCTTATATTCGTGTGTTATGATGAAAGAACTTTATATGAACGCACTCGTGCTTATTCCTACATATAATGAGCGAGAAACGATCGAGGCCCTGCTCCGAGATCTTTTTTCTTTACCTGTCGACGGCCTGCATGTGATGGTCATTGATGACAGTTCACCTGACGGAACCACCGATGTCGTGCGATCATTGCAAGGCATGTATCCGCGCCTTCACCTGCTCGTTCGTTCGTCTAAGCAAGGTTTGGGGCGTGCATATGTGGACGGGTTTCGCGAGGCGCTCCGCATGAATGCGCCATTCATCTTGACGATGGACGCCGACGGTTCACATGACCCTTTTGCAATTCCGGCGTTTCTCCAGAGAGTGACCCAATCTGATCTCGTACTTGGCTCACGATATATTCCGGGCGGCAGGATCCAAAATTGGAATGCCATTCGCCGCTTTGTGAGCTGGCTCGGCAATGTCTACGCGCGAACCGTACTTGGTTTGTCGATCCGGGATATGACCACGGGATTTCGATGCTATCGGCGATCAGCGCTTGAGTCTATTGACCTTTCCTCCATTGATGCTCTTGGTTATGCATTCCAAATTGAAATGGTGTATAAGATTGCGCACGCAGGGAAACGTGTTCTCGAAATCCCCATCGTATTCACGGAGCGATTGCACGGCCGCTCAAAATTCAACCCGCGCATTATGGTTGAAACGTTTTGGTTATTACTGCGGTTACGCCTTCGAACTGCACGAGGAAAAACAACGTGAAGCATTGTGCTTTTTTGGCTTGATTTTTCCCCGTGACGTGATATAATGCTGCTTATTCTAGCGCTTTTTTGTTTGGGCAATTAGCTCCCCGCCGTCGCTCCTCGCTAAGCTCGGGCTTCGGCGGGACAGGCAGTCGGTTAGTCGTCTCTCGCCTCCTCGGCGAGTAGCCGTAGAGGCTACAACGGCGACCTGCCGAAGAGGCAGGAGCGTTGCATTCACACCTGCCCGACTTTGACTGGACGCGTAGCTCAGCCGGTTAGAGCGTACGGTTCATTCACCCGCCTAAATGTGGGCGCTTAGCTCAGTTGGTAGAGCGTTGCATTCACATTGCAAAGGTCGCTGGTCCGAGTCCAGCAGCGCCCACATTTGGGCGGGCAGGTCCGTAAGGTCAGAGGTTCGATTCCTCTCGCGTCCATTTCCGCAAAGTCCAGTCATGCGGCGCCTCATCCACGGTCATACTCAATATCATTATGGCAACGTTCATTTCTCCGGAACGAAACAAAGAAACAAAAACAACCAACAGAGCAAAAGACACGAGCTCCTTCGGCAGTTTTCTCATTGAGCTGGGGAAAATTGTTCTCATCGCGCTCGCAATTATTGTGCCGGTGCGGTATTTTCTCGTGCAACCGTTCTACGTTAAGGGTGCTTCTATGGAACCTACCTTCCATGATCATGAATATTTATTGATTGATGAGATCACATATCGATTCAGTGACCCCGGTCGTGGTGATATCGTGGTATTGAGGTACCCGCGCGATCCGTCACAGTTTTTTATTAAACGAATCATTGGATTGCCAGGCGAGCGCGTCGAGGTTCAAGATGGATCAGTGATTATCTACGATGCGAATAATCTCAACGGTTTTACGCTGACTGAATCGTATCTTGTTTCCAACCTTGAAACGTACGGCGACTCGACGACGACGGTCGGTTCAGACGAATTTTTTGTCATGGGCGATAATCGAACCGCGAGTCTTGATTCCCGCTCGTTTGGAACTGTTCAAAGGAAATATCTGGTCGGCCGCGCCTGGCTCCGGATTTGGCCGTTCATCAAGTTCAAACATTTTACAGAACCATCCTATTCGCTGAGCGGTACGTAATACCTTATGCAAAAGGGAGCAGACAAGGCAAAATCGAAACCTCCGCAGTTGTTCTTGGGCATGAAAGATATTTTGCAGACTGACGAGGGGCTGTGGGAAGCAGTCCGCTATAGCATCGAGAACTTTGCGCAACAATATGGCTACGAACGAATTGACACCCCTCTCTTGGAAGAAGAAGGAGTGCTTCGCGTCATTTCTCGCGCTGAAGAGGGCGATGCCGTCCCGCCGGCTTTCCTTGTGCTTCCGAACGGAAAACGCGCCGTGGTTCGAACGGAAGGACTTGCGCCGGCGCTGCGAGCGTTTTATGAGCGCGGGCTTCAAAACGGGGTTCTCCCGTCTCGATTATATTCTTTTTGCTCTTTTCTCAAGTCGGGAGACGAAAAGGTTCCTGTAAAGCAGCAACACGAATTCTTTTATACGGTTATTGGCGATGCGCATCCGGTGAATGACGCGCTGCTCATCCAGCTCGCATCGCATTTGTATGCGGATGCAGAGATTCCGATCACCCTTGAAATCAACAGCGTCGGCCATAAAGAGTGCCGCGATGGGTACGTGAAGGCAATCGCCGAATATTACAAACCGCGCAAGAATGCGTTGTGCGAAAATTGCAAGCGCGATTTACAGAAGAATCCGTTTAAGTTGTTCACGTGCGATCAGCATGATTGTCAGATGCTGCTCGTTGACTCGCCGCAAATCGTCGATCATTTATGCCAGGAATGTAATCAGCACTTTGTTTCAGTGCTTGAGTATCTTGACAGCGTAGACGTGCCATACTTTTTGAACCCTCGCTTCTTGCCGGTAACCGCTACAACGACTCGCACTGCGTTTCGCATACACCTCGAACAAGACCATAATGTTGAACTTGGCTCGGGCGGGCGGTATGATCAACTTGCGGAAGTGCTCGGCTTCACGGCGATGCCCGTTGCGGCGTTCGTCGGCAGTATGGAGCGTTTCGTGCAGCAGGCCGCAGGCCACCGTTTGAGCCACGCTCGCCACGCCGCCCCTGACGTTTTTATTGCGCAACTTGGCGAGAACGCACGGAAACGAGCCTTGAAATTACTGGACCAGTTGCGTCGCATGCACATTCGCGCGGCTGAACTGCTTTCGAAAGACGGACTTGTGCCACAAATGGCTCGCGCGACAAAACTTGGCGCACCGTACACGTTGATCATCGGTCAAAAAGAAATGATGGACGACACAATCATTATTCGTGATATGGAAAACGGCATTCAAGAGATTTTTGATTTTCAAAAAGTGGCGCAAGAGATTCAAAAGCGTCTGGCGAAACGCAACGGGAACAACCATAGAGAAAATCAAATATCCCGCCCGCCTTCGCCTTCGGCGAAGCCGATGGCGGGCGCGGCAAATATCAAAGATCAAAAATGACCACAACCAATGCTTCCACATTTTTTTAATTTTTACTCTTTGGTTTTAAATAAATGACGTGCATTTTTTGTAACATTGTGCGCAAGACCGCAAGGGCGGACCTGCTCTATGAAGATCACCACGTGATTGCGTTTCATGACATAGCGCCGAAGGCGCCCGTCCATATCCTCATCATTCCTAAGAAGCATATTCCGGCACTCACCGATACGCATTTAGAAGATGAAGTGCTTTTGGGACACTTGCTGCTGGTGGCGAAACAGCTTGCGGTCGATCGCGGTATTGCGCGCTCTGGTTATAAGATTGTTATCAACATAGGCCGAGACGGCGGACAAGTCGTGCAACACCTGCACGCTCACCTCTTAGGCGGTCAAAAGCTCCGCAAGCTTCTCTAATCTTTTCACCCATGCAAATGTTTCCTGGCGATTTTTTTCGTTGTTTCTCGATTTGACACACCCACGTCGGAATGGTATATTATTAGTTGAATTTTTCTTGTAAGGACTGTTATTTTTTTTCGGTACTATTATTTTTTAAGAAGGTGAGTCTTTATGGTTGAAGTGAGAAGAAAAGATGGCGAGTCAGTTGAGAGCATGCTTCGGCGTTTTACCAGGAAGGTGCATACCAGCGGGGTGTTGATTCGAGCGAAACGAGGGCGTTTTTACCAACCACCAAAGAGCAAGCGTGAAGTGCGCGAGGGCGCGAAACGGCGAAAGCTCATTCAAGATACCAAGGACTACTTGAAAAAAGTTGGAAAACTCGAGGAAGTGCTCGAACAAAAAAAGGGCAGGCGTTCTCGAGGCGTTGTTAAGCGTTTGTTAAAGGCGCGCCAGCAAGTCCGATAAGCGCCCATGCCAATCCTTGCATCCATAGATACTGATTTGAAAGTCGCGCTCAAGGCGAAGGATGCCGTCGTTGTTTCCACGCTGCGCATGTTGAAGAGCGCTTTGCATAATGAAGAAATCGCTTTGCGCAAAAAGGCGCTGAGCGATGACGAAACGGTGAAAGTAATTCGGCGGGAAGTGAAGCGGCGTAAGGACGCCATTGATGCGTACGTCAAAGGTGGTAGACAAGACCTTGCCGATAAAGAACAAGGGGAGCATGCAATCCTTTTACGCTACTTGCCCGCTCAAATACCTCTGCAAGAGATTGAGAAGGCGACCAGGCAAGTGATTGAGGAGCTTGGCGCAGGCGCCGCATTTGGACAGGTGATGGGAGGCGTTATGAAAAAGCTCCAGGGCAAAGCCGACGGCGGAACGGTAAGCGATGTAGTGCGTCGTGCTCTGTCGAGTCCGCCATCATAAATTTGTTTATTTCGTGATCGTACCCTGACCCATGCCAGCAGGAGATCCCAAGCGATTGTTACCAGTCGCTTCGTCACAATCTCATGATCAGGAGAATCGTCGAGCCGTTCAGCCGCGACGGCGATTTGTTTTTGGACGAAAGGCTGCGCCAGCGTTCGCGCTGGGCATCATCGCCGGCTTGGTCGTGAGTTTTCTTGTGCTTGGTGCCATTGGATTGTTTCCGTCGTCGGTGTTGGCGCAAGTGAATCTTGCGACCAATCTTGGCACGACGTTTGGCCTTGGCACGGCAGACCTCTATTCTACGGTTATCAAGATCGTTCAATACGTGCTCGGACTTCTCGGGCTCATCGCGCTCATTATCATTGGCTATGGCGGGTTCATTTGGTTGACCGCCGGCGGTAACGAGGAACGCGTTCGCAAAGCGAAACGCATTATTACGCAAGCCGTTATTGGGCTTGCGATTATTTTGCTTGCCTGGGCGATTGTGCTTTTTGTGATGCAAGCAATTAATAATGCCACCCAAGGAGGTTCGGCGTGCTCTCCTGACGGCATAACCTTTGATTGCCAACGATGTTCAGGCGGATTTTGGACGCCCGACGGAAGCCTGCCCGGCTGTTCAATCCCGGGTACTGACACATTCCGCGTCACCTGGAAATGGCCGGCCGATGCCCAGACAGACGTGCCTCTTTGCAGCATTATTCAAGCGAAATTCAACGGCTCAATCAACCCTGCCACTGTTCCTGGTAATGTGCACGCCCGCGTCACCGGCGGAAGCGCCAACGGCGTTGCATGCACCGAGGATAAGAACTGCGCGTCCGCTTCGTGTAACGCCGGTACGTGTCAGGGAAGCGAGCTCGCCGGCACATGGCAGGTACCTGTTGCAACGCCGCAAATTTTGAAATTCAAACCAGCCACAAATTTTCTTGAAGGAACAAATTTTGAAGTTGAAATTACCACAGGAGTGCGAGAGGCCGGAGCAAGCCCGCGTCCAACCAAATATGAACTTTGGCATTTCGATACCGGTTCAACAACTCTGTCCACGCCACCAACAGTCACGAGCATTAGTCCTGTTGACGGAAGCGCGAATCTCTGTTTGATGACGCCGATTCAATCGATATTCTCGAGCGCCATGGACGTTTCCACAATCAACGATACCTCCGTCCTGCTCACGAAAGCCGGGTTAGGCGTAACACTCGGTGGCATTGATTATCCTGATCCATATTCATTTTCCACGCGACCGGCGAGCACATTAGACGCTGGCACGGAATATAACGTCACGCTGAAGAGCGGTGCGTCCGGCATTATGGATGTTTGCGGCAATGAACTCGACGGTGACGAAGACACGACCAGTGAAGGAACGCCGACCGACGACTTTATTGGCGCGAGCAACCCGACGTTCCCCGCAGAGCCGTGGAATTTTTTCACGGATACGGACACCACGAACGTTGAATGCAAACCCGAAATTACCAATATTACGCCGCTCGGCAAATACGACGATATTGTGACGATTGATGGGAGCAATTTCGGCATCACGGGCAATACATATTTCAATGCCGAAGTTATTGACCGAAATAATTGCTTTAATGCCCAGCGGTATCCCACCTTGAACTGCGTGTCGAGCTGGACAACGAATCAAATACGCATGAAAGTGCCGGCCGGCCCCGTTAAGTTTGATGACACGCTGCCGTCTGCCGGAGCAAAAGATGGAGGTGTCCGGGTCCAAATTGGGCCGAACCCTCTGGATAAAAGTAATACCAAAGATTTTAATGTTACAAGCCCGCAAATCAGCCAAGCGCTTGGTTTGAACAGTCAACCCCAGGGCGGTATTGGGCAGTTTGTGACCGTACGCGCGAGAAGCGATCCGAATGGTCAATTCGGCACCGTTCAAGGCGCGGTGTTTTTCCGTAATAAAACCACCGGGCAATCATTAGCCGCGGAGTTCCCATGCGCTGGCGCGAGTTGGAGCAATGGCCAAGTGATTGTCCGTGTGCCCGATCTGACGACGATTGGCGTAGCTCTGAATTCCCTTGTTGCGATTCAACTGGAACGTTCAAACGGCGAGCGGAGCAACCTCGTTGACTTTCAGTTTGTGAATGCGCCTGCCGGCCCCGGCCTTTGTCAGATCACACCGAATATGTGCGGCGCAGGAGGCGATGCGCGCTCTCTGATTGGCGAGAATTTTGGGACAACGCAGGATTCTGTGTACTTCACGCTGCCGCCAAATCCCGCTCGTACTGCCGCAATTACCGGCTGGACACCAACGCAAGTGAATATCAGGGTTCCGGATCTTGCTAACGCAAACGATTATCAGGTCGCCGTGAAAAATTCCGTCGGCGTGAGCAACCCCTTGTTCTTCGACGTTCCATGCGGCGGCGTGCCGTCGGTTGTGGAAGATTCTTACTGCGCGGCCATTTGTCTCGGCGGCGCAAACAACGGTAACGCTTGCTCGCAGCAAAGCGATTGCCCTGGCGGCTCGTGCGACTTTGCCACATACGCCAGTCCGAATCCATTCAAGGACAGCACAAACGCGTGTTTGAATATTGAAATCCAAAGCAGGTTCACGACGCGCATCAACGATACGACAATTATTGATGCGAACGTGTTCATGCAACAATGCGACGACGATAGCTGTTCCACGATCAGCAATCCCACCCACGTTGCTGGCGTGCTTTCGGTTTTCACCGTTAACCCGACCCAAGAGGGATTCAGGTTTGTGCCGACGTCCAATTTGCAGGCCAGTACCTCGTATCAAGTAACCATCACGAGCAACGTGAAGAGCGAAACTGGAGTACGACTGAACGCTGATTATCGCTGGCACTTTAAAACAAAGAACGATACCGCAGACTGTCCGCTTGATCGCGTCGTGGTGATGCCCGCGAACGCGACGCTCGTGGCCATTGGCGTAACCCAGGCGTATCAAGGGAATCCGATTGGCCCAAACTGCACCATTCTTTCGAATGATTACGATTGGAATTGGAGTTCAGACGTGCCCGCGGTCGCGACGGTGACGGAAGACGCAGTGGATGATTCCAAAGCGACTGCAACGGCGGTAAGTCAGGGTACGACCTATATCAACGGCGAAGCGGAAGGTAAGAAAGCTCGGGGGTTCCTGAAAGTTGATCCGGACGCGTGTGCGTTTAACCCGAGCCGTTGCGCTGATCCGGACGGGAACGGAAGCAACAAGTGTCCGAACAGCGTGTGCAATATCACGCTTGATAAATGCGAGCCGGTGATTAACTCCATTGATCCGATAAGCGGGCCAAAAGGAGCAACCGTGACCGTGAAAGGCTGCTACTTTGAGCCGGCGCAGGGCCCGAACGGTACGGTGATATTTGGTGGAATCCCTGGTCAATTCTCATGTGTGAATCCATGGAGCGATCGCCAAATCGTGGTGACTGCGCCCAATACCATTGTCGCAGGCCAGGCCTACGCAGTAACGGTAAGGACGAACAGCATGCTCTTCAGTGATTCGACTTCCTTTAGCGGTACCAGCGACTGCATCCCTGGCGTGTCGGTTCCCGCGTCGGGAATGCCGGGTTTGTGCCCTGGAGGATTGCAGCCGTCAGCTAGCCGACCGCTTGCATTAGTTAACGTTACTGAGGGTATTAATTTACTCAATGGAGGGAACACGACAAACACCTTTGCGCGCTTTTCGACGAACAGTGACGATAGCTATAATAACGTCATCGCTCGCGGGGGAAGCTGGGGCTTAAGTCAGATTTCGAAAGTACAAGTGCCCGTTGGAACGCAAGCCGGTCCTTTCCGGGTGTATGTCAATAATTGTCCTTCGAATTCGCTTGACTTCAACATTTCTTGTTCAGACAATGGGCAATGCGCCACCGGCTGCTGCAAGAATAACCAGTGCGTTGCCTCGGGCTTGTGTAGTTCTGGTGGTGTTGGCGCGCTTTGCCAAATTTCCGATAATCCGAACTGCAACGTGGGCCCGTCGAACCCGCCGCCAGACATGTCCTGTATCAGTAATACCGGCGATACGCTGGCGAAGATTCCGCCGCCCCCCGAAAGTCCAGGCTTCACTTTTGGGAATGACTGTCGGTTCTGCTGCGAACGTGGACAGCAAAGTGGCCAAGGCCTTACCTGTGTTACGGACGTTGGCGTGTGTTCCGGTGGCACGCCAGGAGTGCGTGGTTTGTACTGTGGCGACAAAGCGAATGTCAGTGAGCAATTATGCGCGGACCCGCCAACAACCGTGGGTACGTTTTTCACCGGCAATAATTTCTGTTGCGAGCAGCGACCGTCTCTCACCTCCATTAGTTCGAATGCTTGTTTGAACACGCCCATTACCGTTCGGCTTAACGAACCCATAGATGGATCAAGCGTCGGTGCGGACAGCGCTATTCTCTATCCTGCCGGTTCCGGCGTAACGATTAACGGGAATATTGGTACGCCGGTATCAGGCACGTGGACTGCGAATGGAACCGCGATTCAAACAACGTCAAATGGACGCGTCAACTATCGCTATTCGCCAGTGGGCGCGGGTGCCAGCGATTACACGCTCGTCGTCCGCACGTCGCAAGCAGGTGCAAATGACGTTGCGAAATACGGCGTGTATCATCATCTTAAAGTATGGGTCGACAGCGATGGCCCAGGGCCAGGCGCGGAGACGCAAGTGGGGGATATTTGGAACCTTGGCACGGATGCCAGCTCGCAGCAGCTTGGTATTGTGAAAGTTACTTTGACAGGTGGCGTATCCAATACGATCGGACTCGAATGGGATAACGACTGGTTCGTTGACGCTCAACGAGATTCGAATGTACGCATCTATGACTTAAAAATAAATAGTGGCGCACCCGTTGACTCGAATTATGCGACCTTGCCAGACGGTTTTGTCATCAACCCCAAATCCTCATTGGCTCCAAACACGCCATATAATGTCCTCGTACGCGGAGGAGCGCGTGGTTCAGCCGGCAACCAATACACGCGTGAGCAGGGGATTCGCAACAAAGATGGCGTCTATCTTTGGGACGCGTCCACCAGCGCGATTGATACAAGCAGAATCGACCGTGTGTATTCCTTTACGAGCGGCACGAACCTTTGTTCGCTCGATAAAATCGTTGTGAACGTCGTCAATGCTGCACAAGGACAGTACCAACCGCCGGATTTCTACAATTGTGCTACGGACTCATGCGTCGGCGACACGATACCTCTTACTGCCGGCAACCAACACGACTGGACCGCATCGGCAGTCGATAACTTCAATAATGCGGTAACCGCGCAGTATACGTGGGTTGACGATAACACGAACCTGGATCCATCGGATGTGTTTAAGATAGAGGGTCCAGGCACCTTCCCCAGCATTTCCGTAACTGCGAATCCAAACAACGGGCGCGGCGTCATTCAGGTAACCGCGGACGCGGGTTCGCTTGGTACGAAAACCGTGAACCACGATATTAATGTGAGTTTGTGCGAAAACCCATGGCCGAATCCATACCCGCCAGCAAGTCAGGCGTTTCCATACAACGATGCGACAACCAACTTCTCAACTCATTACTGTCGCGACGGCAATCCTGTGCTTCCGGAAGTGACCCTGCCACTGCTGGCGAAGAATGGCGCGTATTCGGCAAACGGTCGCGACGAACTGATTCGTGAGTTTTTCTTCTTGCGGGCGGATTCCTCAGACGCCATTGGGATCCGTGTTCTTGAAAATGAAGACAACCTGTCCGCGGAACAATGGTATTACAAACAGTTTGGCTCCGCTGCACCCGCACCTGCGAGCTTGACGGTAGACGGCTACCCGGCAGTGCGCTCTGGGCGAACAGTGTACGTTTCCGCGTCGAACATCTTTGGCGGAAGTATTTATAATAATATCTATCTTATTTCGTATAATGAGGATGCGTCTGGCGAAACGCTCGGCATCTATAACCAGTTGCTACAGAACTGGCGGTTCAACACGAACCCTGGGATTACGCCAGGCGATCAACTGGCGATTCGCCGAGACGCGAAGCGCGTACAAGATTTGTACGACCTCTACCTCGCTTTGCTTGTGCACAAATCGAAGAACGGCGCGTTCCCGACGCTCGGTGGCGGTACGTATATAGCCGGGTTAAGCACCTCACGCTGGCCGTCGTGGCAAGAGACGCTCGGAAAGACGCTCGGCCGGTCCATGGCAAGCGATCCGCTCAACGCGTTCAGCTCATGCCCAGCAGACTTCGATCAGAAGGCGTGCTGGCGGGAGGGCGATAAGAATTTCCAGTGCTCCGCCGGATCTCATCTCTATTTGTATGAGGCGCGTAACAATGGTGATGATGCTAATTTATACGCGAACCTTGAGTACGGTGGCGCGCAATGGCGGGTTGGTTCGTATGGATCATATAATCCGTGTACCTCGCCGTCGTCATGTGGCTGCTTTAATTACACTGTTGGCGTTGTCGGAAGCGCGGCTGACCGTTCGGGTCCGATTATCTCCAGCGTCACATTCTCCGGGTCCTCTGGCACAATCACCGTTACGGCGAGCGTAACGGATGCGCCAAGCGGTGTGGCTCGCGTTGAGTTTTACCTCGACGGCATTCGGCAGTCCACTGATACGGACGGATCGAACGGCTGGACATGGCAATGGAACAGCAGACAATTCGCTGACGGCAGTCATGAGGTCAAAATCCTCGCGTATGATACTGTGGGTAATCAAAGTGTCAGGATTCAGTCAAAAAACATCAATAACACTAATCCGGACAATAGTCCGCCGTCCGTGTTTATTACGTTCCCATCAGATAATGAAGTCGTGTCCGGGAATGTCGTGAAGTTTGAAGCCTATGCGACAGATAGAAATAAGGTCATTATTCTTGAATTGCAAATCGACGGCGTACAGTTTATAAACTGTACGAATGTGAACGGTGTGACAAACTGCAGCGGCAACTGGAACACGACCACATTCACAAATGGTGTGCACGAATTAAAAGCAATCGCGTATGACGATTATGCGAATATTGGACAAAAAATTATTCATGTGACCGTCAGCAATCCGGATGTTGTGCCGCCATCAATTTCCATAGCCAGCCCAACAAATGGCGCAAACCTGACTGGCAATACAACCGTGACAGCGAACGCAGCTGACAATGAGGCAGTGGTCAAAGTTGATTTTCTCCTTGACGGCGTAATCAAAAATACTGATCTGAACGGTGCGGATGGGTGGTCATGGCTCTTTAACACTGCTCTTGTGGCTAATGGTAACCATGTGCTCACTGCCCGCGCGTACGATACAGTCAATCAAACAACCTCAAATCCGGTGAACGTCACAACGCAAAATGCTATAAACGATACGACACCTCCGTCTAACGTGCAGTTTATTCCTCCACCGAGGGACGGCGACACAGTCTCGGGTACACAAACGATTGGCGTAACCGCGACTGATAATAATGCGGTTGTGAGCGTGAAGTTTCTTCTCGGCTTCCAGGTGGAATATGAGGACAATAACGCTGCTGGCGGATGGTCGTGGGCCTGGCAAACAACCAGTTATGCGAACGGCTGGAAAACGCTCCGCGCCCGCGCCTACGATGCAGCAGGCAACTTCACCGAAATATCGGAATCTCTGCGCGTAGAGAATATTAAGGACCTTATTGTCCCACAAGCGTTCATTGACGCGCCCGCTGATGGTGCGACCGTGTACGGGTCTGTTGCCATTAACACGCACGCGACGGACGATCTGGGCCTCTCGCGTATGGACATTACGATCGTAGACATCAATAGTATCAATGCGGCAATTGTGGCGTCGTTCAGCTGCCCTCCCACACCACCCTTCGGCCCAGGCACACGGTTTGCTAATTGCAACGTTACGTGGGACACCAGCGGCATTCCTGATGGATCCTACCGCATTACGCTCAGCGCGACCGATGGCGGCGGTAACGTTGGCTCCGATTACGTTGACGTAAGCGTCGTAAATAACCTGGCCGTTACGTTTGTTACCCCGACAAATGGCGCTACGTTGGTTGGAAGCGTCCAGCTCGAAGTCAGCGTTGCCAATACCACAAACCCGACAACCGTGACATTCCGAGATTTTATTACGCCAATCGGTTCAGACGCGCAAACGCCGCCGACGACGTTCAAAATGACGTGGAATACCCTGACTACGGGTAACGGAAATCATTCATTGGTCGCGACCGCGCGCGATAATGCTGGCAGGACTGGTGGGACATTGATCAATGTCACCGTGAATAATCCAGTTGACTCGCCGCCAAACATCACTTCGTTCTCCATTAACGGCGGCGCGCAGTATACGAATTCACAAAATGTCACTTTGAACATTTCTGCTACAGACGATAATGGCTTGGTGGATATGCGCTTCTCGAATGATGGTACGACCTGGTCCGCGTGGATAGCGTATGCGGCGACAGCCAGCTGGACACTACCGGCGGGTGATGGAACGAAAACCGTTTATGCCCAAGTACGTGATAACGCGAGCCCGCAACATATAAGCGCCACAGCCACTGATACGATAACGCTCGATACGGTAGCTCCTGCGGTAGATTTCACCGCCGTTTGGTATAACGCAATTGCATTGAACGGCGGAATCGTCGGCGGCGGTACCAACGCCACGTGGCCATCGACAAGTGATAGCGACGTGACCATCCAAGCAACAGCGTCTGATAGCGGGTCCGGAGTGAGTGTTGTGGAGTTCCGCCAAGATGGCAGCCTTGTGTGGACCATTTCGTTCGGCGCGCCGCCATACGAGTATTTCTGGCCGACGGATTTCTACGGCGATGGCACCTATATAAATCAAGTACGGGCGTATGACCGCGCAGGCAACTTCGCTAATTCGCCGAATGTACAACTTACGCTGCGTCATTGCGCATTCCATTACTCGCCCCCGTACTCGTCCAGCACTGGTTGCAATCTTTCGACCGAATACTGCTGTAGAACAGAAGGCACCAATGTTTGTAAAGCAAACAGTGTAACATGTTTTATCCCTCCTCCGACATAGCGCCTGGGATTCTGATGCATGGAGGAGCCTCAATTTTGTTTACTCTCAACTTTGACTAAACCACTATGGCGAACAACCGTGAAAAGGTAGAAGATATTTTTTCCGACGCAAGTTCGGAGAACAAGCCATCCCCACAGGTTCAAAAACCATCGCCTGTTCCGCAGAGGCGTGCGGTTAAATCGGCGATGCCACTTGCCCCAGAAGGGAGAACGACGTTTCCGTTACGTACGGTCGTGACTATTTTGATTGTCCTTATCGTCCTTGGCGCTGCCGCGTTTGCAGTTGTTAATTTCTTTAATAAGCGTAGCACGCCATCAAGCACGAATACCGTTGCGAATATTGCCGCAGAGAATACGAATGTCATGGTGCCGTCGGCTTCGTCAAAAGGGGATGATGCGGACGGTGACGGACTCACCGATGAAGAAGAGGCGTCGCTTGGAACAAATCCGAATCTTCCTGATTCGGATAGCGACGGGCTTTTTGATCGCGACGAAGTGCGCGTGTATAATACAAACCCTCTGGTGAGTGATACGGATGGCGACGGTGTTAAGGATGGGAGCGAGGTTCAGGCGGGCACCAACCCGGCCGGCCCCGGATTATTGCTTGACTTGAATCGCGAAAAAGAAAAATTATAAACCCTCCACTAATTTTCACTAATTTTTCGAGCGTGAGATTCGTGTGGATTCGTGATACTCGATTCGTGGTGGTAAAATAAAAGTTAATTTTTCCTTTTTAGTTTTTACTTTTTACTTTACTTATGGCCAATGACCGACAATCCCAATCTTTTGCAAAACCGGCAGGGCCGAAGCGACCTGCGGCTGACGTATACACGATGCCTGAGAAGTTCCACACGCAAGACGGGCTGAGAGTTCGGAAGAAGTCGCCAGTCCTTAAGATTGCCATCATTACCGTTATTGTCCTTGCCGTCGTCGGAGGGGGTGTCTTCGCTTTGCAGCGTTTCCTCGGGCCAGGATCAGAGAATGCTAATACCAACGTCTTTGTGCAAACGAATATCCTCACGAACTTGAATCAAAACCGAAACTCGAATACGGCGAATACAAATCAAAGCCTTAATTTTAATTTGAACAGTACCAGCAATACGAATAAAAATCTCAATATTTTTTCCAACACGAATACAAACACCAATAGCAACCTCAACGCCAATACAACCCTTCCATCAAGCCGAGATACGGACCTCGATAACGTAACGGACGAAGAAGAAAGAGCATTTGGAACGGATTTTCAAAAACCGGACACTGACGGAGACGGTTTTTCTGACGGACAGGAGATCGTCAACAATTATAACCCCCTCGGCGCGGGTAAGCTCGATCAGCAGACGTTCGTGAAAACATATGCGGGATTGAGCGGTTTTACCGTGTTGTATCCTGCGGCGTTTACGGAAAGCCCAGACCCCCAGGATCCGGACGCGGCGCTGTTCGCATCGACGACGGGTGAATTTTTCAGCGTCGGTATGCAAGAAAATCCCGCGGCGCTGTCCGCAAAAGATTGGTACCTAACAAAATCGCCCGGCGTTGATTCGTCTAAAGTTCAGAGTGTCCAGAACTGGAGCAAAACTCTCGAAGGCGCGAAGAGTCTAGATGGTCACGCGGTGTATTACGTGAAAGGAACGACAACGTACGTTCTGAGTTACAACACGAATGTTTTAACCGAAGCGAATTACCCAACTGCCTTTCAGATGTTTTATTTCAGCTTTAATGTCAGCGGCGGCGGGACTACGAATACGAACAGTTCGGTGAACCAAAACAAAAATACAAACACCAAAACCAATACAAACGCCAGCGCGAACACAAACACAAACGGCAACAGTTATTACTATTACTAGATGCCTTTTGAAATTCATAACAGTTCAGGCGGGCGCGCTCCTCGAGAGGGAATAAAAAAAATTATGCGCGTCGCCGGAGATGTTGCACCACGTTTGCGTCACGCACTGGTTACGTTTGCATTCGTTTCCCCATCAACAATGAAACGTTTGAATGCACGGTACCGCGGCAAACGACGGTCAACTACGGTTTTATCGTTTTCTTCCGCTTCTGGTCGGTTGTCATTCCCTCATGAGCAAGAAAATTTTCTCGGAGAGGTCCTGCTTTGTACAGCCGAAATCAGAACCTATGCGCGCAAGAACGACCTGTCGTACGGAAATGCGTTGAACAGTTTAATAGTTCATGGTATTGTGCACCTGCTTGGTTATGACCATCATGGAAGCCGCGCGGAGAAACGCATGCAAAAGCTTGAGCATCGTATCATCTCTCGTCTCACATAAGAAATAACAGTATGGTACTCCTTCGTCTTAAACAACTGATCCGAAGCTTTCGATACGCCTTTCAAGGATTTTGGTATGTGTTTAAGCATGAGCAGAGTTTCCGGCTACATCTCTTGGCCGGGCTTATTGTCGCAATTCTCATGATCTATTTTCGTGTTCGATTATGGCAGGCCATTATTTTACTCTTGGTGATCACCATTGTATTAATTCTTGAACTCATCAATACGATATTCGAAAAAATTGTCGATATGTTGGAGCCACGCATTCATCACTACGCCGAAATGGTAAAAGACATTATGGCGGCAACCGTGCTCGTGGCCTCGCTTTCCGCCATCATAATTGGTATACTCATATTCGGACCATACATCATCGGACGGTAGCGCTTTAACGCTTTGCTAATTGTAAAAAATCATCTATAATACTCTCAAGTAGAGAAAAACGATCAGTATTATGGCTCGACAAGATATTCTTACCGGTTTAGACGTTGGCTCGACGACAATTCGCGTTGTTGTCGGACAAGTCAACCCAAACGACAAAAGCATCCATGTCCTTGGCGCTGCCGAGCATCCTGCGGAAGGCGTTTCGAAGGGAACAATCACCAGTATCGAAGACGCGGTTTCGAGCATCTCCGCGGCGCTCGAAAAAGCGGAACGAATGACCGGTGTTCCTATTGAGCACATGTATGTGAGCATTAACGGTCCGCACGTGACGTCGCAAGACAGTCACGGTGTTGTGGCGGTATCAAAGGCTGACGGCGAGATAAAAGAAGAAGATGTTGAGCGCGTCATCGAAGCGGCGCAAGCGGTTGCGACGCCGCCGAACTATGAAATTCTCCACGTTATTCCGCGGAGCTTCACCGTAGATAACCAGCGCGGGATTAAAGATCCCATCGGGATGACCGGCATTCGCCTTGAGGTTGACGCCCAGATTATTCAAGCGCTGACGAGCCAGGTAAAAAATTTAACAAAATGCGTTTATCGGACAGGGGTCGATATTGATGATATTATACTTGGAGTCCTTGCCGCGTCAGAGAGCGTCCTTGATAAGAAACAAAAAGACCTCGGTGTTGTCCTTGTGAACATCGGCGGTTCGACGACCAGCATGCTCGTGTTTGAAGAAGGCGACGTGCTCCATACGGCAATCCTCCCAATCGGTTCGAGCCATATTACGAATGACATCGCCATTGGCTTGCGCACGTCCATTGGTCTTGCCGAAGAAATTAAGATACAGTATGGAACTGCGATCCCGGAAGAAGTTGGTAAACGTGATGAAATCAATCTCGCTGAAATTGATTCAAAGGAAGAGGGCGTTGTCTCCCGCAAGCACGTGGCAGAAATAATCGAGGCGCGTTGCCAAGAAATTTTTAAAATGGTGGATAAACAACTTCAATCCATCGACCGTTCCGGCATGTTGCCAGCAGGTGCAATATTAACCGGCGGCGGCGCGAAGCTCCCGGGTTTTGTGGAAGTGGCGAAAAAAGAATTGCGCCTGCCCGCCTCCCCAGGTTATCCGATTGGGCTCGGCTCTACCGCGGTTGATAAAGTAAACGACCTTAGCTTCACAACGGCTGTTGGGTTACTGTTTTGGGCGCTCGGCTTTACGGAGCGACAATCCGGAGGAATGACCTTGCCGCGTTTTTCTTCCATCAGCGACGTCACTTCAAAAATGAAAAAGTGGTTTAAATCATTGATGCCTTAAGTATGTTTTGTTATGAGACGTGAAAACAGCACAATTGAGATAAAGCCTGACATCGAAACCTTCGCAAAAATTAAGGTTGTGGGCGTTGGCGGGTCCGGTGGCGCGGCAATTGACCGGATGATTAGCTCCGGAAAGATCCGCGGTGTTGAATTTCTCGCGATGAACACGGATGCGCAAGCGTTGCATCACTCCAAAGCGCCGCACAAGCTGCATATCGGCAAAACAGCTACCAAGGGGCTTGGCGCAGGCATGGACCCGGAACTTGGGCGTAAAGCTGCGGAGGAAAGCCAAGACGAAATTCATGAGCGCTTGAAAGGTGCGGACATGGTATTCATGACGTGCGGGCTTGGCGGCGGTACAGGCACTGGCGCGTCGCCTCTCATTGCTGACATCGCAAAAGACGTCGGTAGTCTTGTTGTTGCGGTTGTCACAAAGCCATTTTCGTTTGAGGGAGCGCAGCGGCGTGCCATCAGCGAATCAGGACTCGCGGATCTGACGGACAAGGTTGACACGATCATTGTGATCCCAAACGATCGCATTTTGCAAATCATTGATAAGAAGACATCGCTGCTCGACGCATTCGGCACGGTGGACGACGTGTTGCGACAGGGCGTGCAAGGCATCGCGGATCTCATAACCGTCCCCGGTATCATCAACGTGGATTTTGCCGACGTGAAGGCGATCATGGAAAACGCAGGTACCGCGCTCATGGGCATCGGCCGCGGGCAAGGGGAGAACCGCGCGGTTGACGCCGCGAAGGCTGCGATTGACAGTCCGCTCCTGGAAGTTTCCATTGATGGTGCGAAAGGCGTTCTCTTTACCGTTACCGGAGGCCCCGGCCTTGGCATGTATGAAGTAAACGAAGCCGCGCGCATCATCACCGCTTCAGCTGATCAGAATGCGAAGGTGATCTTTGGCGCTGTGATCGACGAATCCATGAAGGATGAAGTCAGAATCACCGTGATTGCGACTGGATTTGGATCAAAACAAAAGACGATTCGCAAGATTATGCCCTTTGGGATGAAGAAAGAAGAAATGATCTCTGAGCCAACAGAGCCGCGGCCGTCAGTTGCAAGACCGAGACCAGTAAGCCGACCCATCCCGCCACCTGTTCAGGAAGAAAAACCTAAAAAAGAAGAGGAAGATCTTGATATTCCCGCATTTATTCGCAGGAAAATGATGTAAGGAACTGGGAGGTGGAACCTACGGTTCCCCCTTCCCACGCCTCCCCCTCCCCTTAAAGGTGTCGCTCGTCAAGGGCTCCGCTTGGGAACCCGCGAGACCCAATGCTCGCCCCTCCTCGCGACGGATTTATTTGGTCGATATATCTCGGAATAGTCCTCGTCTTCGTCGGAACCTTGGTAAATCTCTTTTCAGTCTTTCTCATTTCGATTCTCATCCTTTGGATAGTAGTCTTTATAACCCTCTTGAAGCAAAGGCGGCTTTTTATCAGCCTCTCATAATAATCCTTGACTTCAAAAAACCTGCTCGCCTAGAGGAGTAGGTAGAGAAGGTTATCCACAGCGTAAGGGTCGCTTCGCGACCCACGTTGACCGATCACCTTGAGAGTTGTAAGGCATTTTTCTTTTTTCTTAGCCGAAATTCTCTTTTTTCCATTGACTTTTCTATATTTAGTAGTATAATGATCATTAGGGCTACTATATATTGAACTTTGAATACCCATGAAATGCCCTGCCTGCCATAATCCAGAGACGAAAGTAACGGATTCGCGACTCGTGAACGACGGAACGGCAATACGAAGGCGGCGGGAATGTTTACGTTGTACATTTCGCTTCTCCACGTATGAAGAAGCGGAAATTTTGAACTTAGCGGTCATTAAGCGTGACGGTAGGCGCGAACCCTATTCAAAAGAGAAACTGGAATCTGGTTTGCGTAAAGCGCTCGAGAAACGGCCAATCACGCAAGATGACTTTCGGAAACTCGTGAACCGCATCGAAAGCGATATTCAGCAGAAACAGAAGGGAGAGATTACTTCAAGCGTCATCGGAGAGCTCGTTATGAAACATTTGCGACGCACCGATGAGGTTGCGTATATCCGTTTTGCATCTGTATATCGATCATTCAGGGATGTCGCATCGTTTCAGCGTGAGTTAACCCAACTTGTTCGGAAGGGGGGAGCCAAGGCGGGTCCTTCCCTCGGAAAAATCAAAAAGAAGAAATAAATATTAATCTTTCGTATCGTATGTACGCGGAAGAAACGCAACGCTCACACGCTGCGGTAAGAGACTTGCATGTTAAAGAACGGACGCGCGGTGTGAAAGTAGAGCATTTTTTTACGACTCACGGGGTTGACCCGTTTGAGGAAGTGGAATGGGTAAAGCGCGACGCTGTCATCAGTGGGGAGGACGGCAAAGCGGTGTTTGCGCAGAAGGACGTTGAGGTGCCATCGTTTTGGTCACAACTTGCAACGAACGTTGTCGTTTCAAAATATTTTCGTGGCAAGCTTGGTACCCCGCAGCGCGAACGAACAGTGAAGCAAATGATTGGCCGCGTCGTTGATACGATTACGCACTGGGGAAAGCACGACGGATACTTCGACACCGCGGAAGATGCGGAAACATTTCGTCATGAACTAAAACACCTGTTATTGTATCAACGGGCGTCTTTTAATTCACCGGTTTGGTTTAATGTCGGATTCGAAAAGCACCCACAGTGTTCCGCATGTTTCATTTTGTCGATTGAAGACACGATGCCCTCGATTTTGGAATGGATCAAAACCGAAGGCATGATCTTTAAAGGTGGCTCCGGCTCGGGCATCAACCTTTCTGCGCTTCGTTCCTCGAAAGAGTCAATGAGCACCGGCGGCATGGCCTCGGGCCCTGTTTCCTTTATGCGCGGGGCTGACGCATCAGCGGGCGCGATCAAGTCAGGCGGTAAAACCAGGCGTGCAGCGAAAATGGTTGTGCTGAACGTTGACCACCCGGACATCCTCGAATTTATTCACTGTAAAGAACTTGAAGAAAAGAAAGCGTGGGCCTTAGGCGCGGCTGGCTATGATATGGGCCTGAATGGTGAGGCGTGGAAATCCATTCAGTTTCAAAACGCAAACAATTCAGTGCGCGTGACGGATGAGTATATGAAAAAAGTGGACGAAGATGGCGACTGGCAAACCCGGAACATTCGCGACGGGCAGCCTGCCGACACCTATAAAGCGCGTGACATCTTGCGTCAAATTGCAGAAGCGACATGGGTGTGCGGTGACCCTGGCCTACAGTACGACACGACGATTAACGCCTGGCACACATGTCCGAATACCGGTCGCATCAACGCGTCGAACCCGTGCTCGGAGTATATGCACCTCGACAACTCCGCGTGCAACCTCGCGTCCATCAACCTCATGAAATTTCTTCGAAGAGACGACGAATTCGACGTGGAAGCGTTTAAGCGCGCCGTCGACATCATGATTCTCGCGCAGGACATTGTCGTGGACAATTCCAGCTACCCAACGCCGCAGATTACGAAAAACGCACAGGACTACCGCGAGCTCGGACTCGGGTACGCGAACCTCGGTGCATTACTCATGTATCGCGGTTTGCCGTACGACTCACCGGAAGCGCGCGCGTACGCCGGCGTGATTACTGCCATGATGACGGGCGAGGCAAATGCGATGTCTGCAAACATTGCGAAGACAAAAGGCCCATTTGCCGGTTTTGAAAAAAACCGTGAGCCGATGCTCAACGTCATTGCCAAACATCGTTTTTCATTGGATGACATTGAACGAAAGCATGTGCCGGATGATATGTACAATGCAGCGCAAGCTTCTTGGGACGCGGCGTTGCAAGTGGGCCGTGACTTTGGCATTCGCAATTCGCAAGCAACCGTGATTGCGCCGACCGGAACCATCAGCTTTATGATGGACTGTGACACGACCGGCATTGAGCCAGACATCGCGCTCGTGAAATACAAAACGCTCGTTGGCGGCGGTATGATGAAGATTGTGAACCAAACCGTGCCGCACGCGCTCAAGCGCTTAGGGTACACGGCCGAACAGGTTGACGAGATTTTGAAGCATCTGGATAAGGCCAGCACGATCGAAGGTGCCCCGCACCTGAAGCAAGAGCACCTGGCCGTGTTTGATTGCGCGTTCAAGCCAGCGGGCGGTACGCGTTCCATTCAGTACATGGGCCATGTAAAAATGATGTCCGCGGTTCAGCCGTTCATTTCCGGCGCAATTTCCAAAACCGTGAACATGCCAAAAGAAGCCACGGTGGAAGAAATCATGGAAGTGTATATCCAGGGTTGGAAGCTCGGCCTCAAAGCGCTTGCGATTTATCGTGACGGTTCCAAACGCACGCAACCGCTTGGTACGGAAAGCGAAGGATCACGCGAAGCAGGCATTGCCGCAGTTGGCAGACCGCAGCGCCGCCGCATGCCGGATGAACGCGCGTCTATAACGCACAAGTTCACCATTGCGGGCCACGAAGGATACATTACGGTTGGTCTGTATGATGACGGCATGCCGGGTGAACTGTTCATCACGATGGCAAAAGAAGGCTCAACGATCTCCGGATTGATGGATGGATTTGCGACCTCAATTTCCCTTGCGCTCCAATATGGTGTTCCGCTCAAAGCACTTGTTGGTAAATTCTCCCACATGCGTTTTGAACCAGCCGGCTTTACGCAAAACCCCGACGTCCCGATTGCCAAATCGCTCCTGGATTACATTTTTCGTTGGCTCGGGAAAAAGTTCCTCAACGAAGAACCGGCGCCGCAGAAAACCATGACGAATGGCAACGGCGCCGAACATCAACAGAAAGTAGTGAAAGCGCAAACAGTAACTGAAACAAAACCACTACACACGTCAACGTTCGTCAACCAGGAAGACGCGCCGCCGTGTTCGGAATGCGGCATGGTGATGGTTCGAAATGCGAACTGCTATAAGTGCATCAACTGCGGAGCGACGGCGGGGTGTTCGTAAAACGGATTCTATAATGTTGTCATTCTGAACCCGAGCTTGGCGAGGGTGAAGAATCTCCATGCGAGAAGGTTGTGGCAATGGGATTCTTTGTCGTCACACTTCGGGTGACTCCTCAGAATGACAGTCTAAAGCGCCTTTGCATCTCATCGATTTTCTGCAGTTTCACTAACCCAGGGGGCAGCCATGACTAAAAAATTGCGTGCCTCGTCGAAAGGGCTGATTATCTATTATTACGGTAACGGCAAGGGTAAGACAACCGCCGCGGTTGGTGTTGCCGTACGCGCCGTAGGTTGGGGTTGGAACGTGCTGTTCATGCAGTTCTTCAAAAGCGAAACGTGGCCATCTGGTGAGAGAAAATCACTTAAGAAACTGGGAATTGACGTGAAAGTGCTTGGTGAAGGGTTCGTCGGTATCCTCGGCGATAAGAAACCACGACATCAGCATGTGCTTGCGGCGCAACGTGCTTTGAAGGTTGCAAAACAGGTGGTTAGCTCCGGAAAGTATCAACTGGTTATTCTCGATGAGATTATTTCCTGCCTTGAAGTTGGGCTGTTGCACGAGGAAGACGTGGTGCGATTGCTGAAGCAAAAAGCGAATGAAACGCATGTTGTCTTGACGGGCCATAAGAAGTATGCGAAGATAGCATCACTCGCAGACACAGTAACGGAAATGCGCAAGGTCAAGCACCCATATTACAAAGGGTTTCTTGCGCAGAAGGGTATAGACTTTTGAAAATAATCATGGAGATGCTGAAATAAATTCAGCATGACTCCATGAAGAAAATCAGGGAAGCCAGTGCAATTCTGGCGCGGTCCCGCCACTGTATGCCAGCCATCCACTCGATGGTTGACGAGCCAGACTCCTTACCGCCTCATCGGCGGTTAAAGACAAATCCTTCGGGGAAAGGTCGATCTTGCCTTAACCTCCCGAAGTTAAGGTTTTTAATTAACTAAAAAGTACACACTATGAAAAAAAATACGATTCCAGGCCTTTTGATCCTTCTGCCGTTTTTCCTCGCAGGCATGATTGCGGTTGCCACGCATGGAAATGTTGTTGAACGCGACATTAGTCGGCTTTCGCCGGCACTTACTGAACAGGGAACGGTCGCTGGCGAAACCATTGAGGGCGTCCAATTCGTCGTGAATAACGGTCAGACTCGCGTTGGCTTCGTCTTCGACCTTGTGGGCAGAACCACAGCACTCGATTTGTTAAAGCGCTTGAGTCTGCAACAGAACATGCCTATCCAGACCAAACAGTATGACTTCGGCACACTTGTTGAATCGGTGAATGGAGTAAAGAACGGCGATAACAACAGCTATTGGTTGTATTATGTGAATGATCAACAGCCAACAGTGTCCATGGACAGCTACGTGGTGAAACCCGGAGACGTTATTGAAATGCGCTTCGAGAAAAGTCAGTCGTAGGCGATGATCAAGCAACGCTTCAAAAAGCTGTTCCGTACTGAGATGCTTGTTGCCATTGGTTTGATTGCCTTTGGGGTTGCGTTACGGTTCTTACCGCATCCGGCAAATGTTGCGCCGATAGCTGCGGTCGCGCTGTTCAGCGGCGTGTACCTGCCGAAGCGGTATGCAATCATCGTGCCGCTCGCGGCGATGATCGTGAGTGACCTCTTCATTGGGCTGCATGATTTAATCCTGTTCACATGGGGAAGCTTCGCGCTTGTTGGTGTCATTGGCTGGTACGTCCGAAAGCGCAAGAACGTGTTGAGCGTCGTGGCCGGTAGTCTTGCTGGTTCGATGCTGTTTTATCTCATCACGAATTTCGCGGTTTGGGCGTTTTCAGAACTCTACGTGAAAACTCCGGACGGACTTGTGCAAAGCTATTACTTCGCAATTCCGTTTTTCCGCAACACGCTTCTGGGCGATTTATTCTATGTTGGCGTTCTGTTTGGCCTGTACGAATTCGTGCTTGCTTTGATTCGCAGGCGCCAATCGGCAACAGGAACGATCCAAGTGAATTAAGCGAAGCCCCCATCCGCCCAATTTTTTCGATAAAACGGATATTCGAAAAGCGTGGTTTTACCGCAGTAAAGCCTGCCGTGATGTTTCGAAAAATTGGGTGGAGGGCTTTTCGTTTTGGGTTCTTTTCGGTATAATAGTACAGACACGCTTCGCAATGGTCGACATTCAACAATACCAAAAATATCGCATGAAGAACCAGGGGAAGGGCATGCGCATCGGCAGGATACTCATCATCCTCGCCATTTTGTTTGTTTTGTATTTGATCGGCCGGGCGATTTTTGGCAGTAGCGGCACAACGCCGCTCAACCTACAGACGGCGGACGAACCCAACGCGAATACGAATTTCAATACCAACGTGTCGACTGATGCGAATCTCAACGGCAATACGAATGGTAATGTGAATGCCGCAACGAATGCGAACTCAAACGCGAACGCGAATACAAGCACCAATACGACTGGCTTTTCGACCGCCGATTGCACGAAAACATTTTCGCGGGGGTCAGCAGATCAAAAACGGATTACGTTGACTTTTAATGTCGGGACGTCCAAAGAAGGGCAGATCCAAAAAGTTTTGGACAGTTTAAAAAATACAAGTACAGCCGCAGCGTTCTTCGCGCGCGGCGACGTTGCGGAAAATAACCCAGACTTGATTAATAAAATCGATCAAGCGGGTTTCCCGATTTATAATTTCAGTTATAATCATCCGTATTTCACTGACTTGCCTCCATCCGGCATCGCGGAGCAATTGGAGAAAGCAGAAAGCGCAATCTCGCAGCGAACCGGAAAGACGACGAAGCCGTTTTTTCGACCGCCGTATGGTTCCATTGATGATGACGTATTTGCCGCAGTGAAAGAAGCGGGTTACTGTTCTGTGACGTGGACTATTGACGCGCTCGATTGGTCGTCCGACAGCACGGACGAAAGTTCAAAAGAACGCGTACTGACCAACGCCACCAACGGCGCCATTATCCTGATGCAGGCGAGCAACGCGATCACCGCTGACATTGTATCGTCCCTTATTACTGAATTGCAGGCAAAAGGGTTTACGCTCGTTGATTTAACGACCCTGTTAAAGGAATAGCGTTTTCGCCACCCGGCAGCCGTGCGTATGGGTGGTTTTTTTGTCGCTCTTTCATCTTTTTTCAAGTCGATATACAATTAACTATACAAAATTTATGCCAAGCAAAATCTTTAGCAATGAAATAAAAGAACCAACCCCCGTATCGCCGCACGAGAAGGTTGAGTTCACACATGACATGTTGAGAAAATTGATAATCGGCACGGTGCTCGTTTCTCTTCTGATCGGAGGCGCGTCCGGCGCATTTTTTAGCGCCTGGGTGCTGGGGAATGAAAACGTGCAAGCCTGGTTTCAACGTAATGTTTTGCTTCAAAAGAACGTAAGCACAAGTCTTGCCGGCGACATTGCACAAAAGGGTACGATCAAAGTAGAAGAAGAATCCGCAACAATTGACGTAGTGAAAAAAGTAGCTCCTGCAGTCGTTAGCATCATTGGGAAACAAGACTTGAGCAAGCTCTATGATCTGACCGGGCCGAATGGTTTTCCGTTTGATTTTTTTGGTTTTCCGTTTGGGACGCAGCAGCAGGCTCCGCTAGGGAAACAGCAGGTTTCCGCGGGTACCGGATTCATTATTGGATCCGACGGTCTTATCCTGACGAATAAGCACGTGGTGAGCGTTTCCGGTGAAACGGAATATTCAGTGGTCATGGCTGACGGCAAGCAATATGACGCGACTATTGTGGACACAGATCCCACGAACGACCTCGCGATTCTGCGTATTGAGGCGAAGGGCTTGCCAACCCTTGATCTGGGCGATTCTTCGTCGTTGCAAATCGGGCAAACGGTAATTGCGATCGGTTACGCGCTCGGACAGTATGAGAATACCGTTACGAAAGGCGTTATTTCCGGATTATCTCGAACCATTACCGCCGGCGATAATAGCGGCAGTTCGGAAACGCTCGAAGACATTATCCAAACGGATGCAGCTATTAACTTCGGCAATTCGGGCGGGCCACTCTTGAACCTTGCCGGCCAGGTGATTGGGGTGAACACGGCGATCAGCCAGCAGGGTCAGCTCATTGGGTTTGCCATACCTGTGAACCAGGTGAAAAAGGCGGTTGACAGCGTGCAGAAATTCGGCAAAATCATGCGACCATATCTTGGGGTTCGCTATGTCATCATCAACGATGCCGTCGCGCAGCAGAACGAGCTAACCGTGAATTACGGCGCATTGATTATCAAGGGCCAAGATGATTCCGAGCCCGCTATTGTACCCGGCAGTCCGGCCGACAAAGCAGGCCTTGCAGCAGACGACATCATCCTTGAATTCAACGGCCAGCGCATTGACCAAGACCATTCATTGGCAAAAGAGATTCAAAAGTACAACCCCGGCGACGAAGTGACACTCAAGGTCTTATCCAAGGGAAAAGAAAAAACAATCAAAGTGACTCTTGCTGAGTATAAAAAATAACCTATTTCCAAAAGAAAAAAACGCCTGTTGATAACCAGCAGGCGTTTTGTTTTTTTCTTTTATCGGTAGCCGTAAAGAGCGAATTCAATTGGTGAGACGGTAGTCCGGCAGAGATGAATCTCTTGCTCTTGGACTTCGATGAGCTTCGCAAGCACTTCAGCCGTGAAGGAACCTTGGGTCAAGAACTTCTGCTTACTCTTGAGTTCAACGATCGCTGCCTCGAGACTTCCCGGAAGCATGGGCAGGCTCCCCCCAGATTCATACACGTTCCGATCAATCCGCTTACACTCTTTGGGCACTTCCAGTTTCTTCAGGAAACCCTGACGGCCAGCGTTGTAGATGGCAGAAAGGCAGAGGTAGGGATTGGCCAGAGGGTCCGGGCTTCGGAGCTCGACTCGCGTCGCACCACCGCCGAGCTTCTTCGAACTCATGTGATAGGTGACCAGTCGGACAAGCGCAGAGCGATTCCGACGTGAGTAGCCGATGTAGACTGGCGCCTCAGCGTGAGGTACGACCCGTTTGTAGGAAACGACAGTTGGGTTCGTGATCGCGCAGAGCGCCCGTGCATAGTACAGAAGACCATCAATGTACTGGTACGCTGTATTGCTCATGTGCGCATATTCGTCCTTTGGATCAAAGAAGGCGTTTTTGCCACGTTTCTTCAGTGAGGAGTGGACGTGCATCCCTGAGCCGTTGTCCGGTTTGCCACCGTGCATCGGATCACCGGAGAGGATTTTCGGCATGAAGCAGGCGAAGGACTCTGCCATCTCTGCGACGCGTTTGCAGACCCACCGGTGACGCAGCATTGCATCCCCCATCTTCAACAGAGGCATTTTCTCCATATCGATCTCCACCTGTCCAGCAGTAGCGACTTCATGGTGGTGCACTTCCGGGTTGATGCCGAAGTAGCGCAGATAGTGACATACATCTGATCGCAGTTTCCAGCAGAGGTCCCGGGTGAGCGGGAAGTAGCCCTGTTTGTACCAGATTCGAGGAAGATGGCCATCCTCCTTCCGACCGGTATTCCACCATGCCTCATCGCTGTCAAATTCAAAGCGCTGGAAATTCGGTCCGATCTCGAAATTTAACCGTTTCAAGAAAAAGAATTCGATTTCCGGTCCGAAGAGTGCTTCATCGAACCCATCCTTTCTGATAAGTTCTTCCGTCCGGACGGCAATCCATCGGGGGTCGGAGGGCAGAGGCTTTCTTGTGAATGGATCACGGGTCAGGCAGATCAAGGACAGGGTCGGCCTCTCACTTCTTGCGACGGGATCGAGAGCAGCAGTTTCCGGATCAGGGATCAAGAGCATGTCCGATTCCTCAATGCCCTGCTGACCAAGGATGCTTGATCCGTCGTACCCAATACCTTCTTCAAACAGTTGCTGGAAGAAAGTTAACTTCGGCAGGTCCGACAGCGGTATGGTAAAGTGTTGGGCTTCACCGATGATGTCGGGGAAGACGAGATCGATCTCTTCGATCCCATGCATTTGGCAGAACCTCACGAGTTCCTTTGGGGTGACGTCAGCCGGTCTCGGTATGACCTCACGTTTTTGCATTGCAAACCTCCTTTATGTTGTTAAGGTTGCTGTTTTTGTGAATTACGCTATCTTAGCAAAACGCTACATTGCCTGTCAAATATTGCCAACCTTCCACCGTACTGAATACACTCCTTTCCGCACGCAGCTGGCGAGAGTTGAACGGGACACGATTTTTCGTCGTCTTGGCTCATGGTTCACCTCCTTTATAAGTTTTCAAAGAGCCTTTTCATGTTCACTCCTCAAAAAATAGAAAAAACCCTTTTTTGGGAGAGTTTTTTTTATTGTACTCTAGCTTACACTAAAGTACACTAGTATATTCAATTATGTTTTTACTATAAAGCATTGGATAAGGTTGTCAAACAGGCATTTATCCACAGCGTAAAGCCCGGCTGCGCCGGGCCACGCTGTGGACAGCCTCAAATGACTCAAAAACGTTGCAAAATCCACCCACATTGCTATAATTGTCATGGTATGAAAGAACTCATTGCACAACTCAAAGACCTGAAGGAAAAAATCAGGCAGACATGGGGGTTTCTTTGACTTAGCCAAGACGAAAACCGAAATCACATCGCTTGAGCAGGAAATGACTCAACCGGATTTTTGGAACGACCCGACCACCGCGAAGGTAAAAGCGCAAAAACTTGACGAGCTTCGTACGGAAGTATCCCTGTGGGAAGCAATCGCGCAGGAAGTTGATCACGCGCTTGAGCTTGCGGAAATGGCACACACAGAAAGCGACCGATCTCTTGAGCAGGAACTGAAAAAAAAGGTAGACGAACTAAAAACCCGATTCGCGAAACTCGAATTCGTGGTTTTATTTTCTGGTAAGTATGATACGCATAATGCGATCCTTGCAATTCACGCAGGCACGGGAGGAGTTGAAGCGCAGGATTGGGCAGCGATGCTTTTGCGGACGTACATTCGTTTCGCAGATCGCAAAGGATGGCTCGTAAAAGTTGTTGATCGTACGATGGGTCAGGAAGCGGGGATTAAGAGCGCGACTTTGCATATTATCGGTCGCTGGGCATATGGCTATTTGAAAGAAGAGGCCGGTGTGCACCGACTTGTCCGCATTTCACCGTTCGACGCGGAGAAAATGCGACATACATCATTTGCCCTTGTTGAAGCGTTACCCGAGCTTGAGGAAGCGGAAGAAATAAAAATCGACGACAAGGATTTGCGCATTAATACGTTTCTCTCGTCCGGGCACGGCGGGCAAAGCGTCCAAACGACCTACTCCGCCGTCCGGGTCGTGCACCTGCCAACAGGCATTACCGTGAGCTGCCAAAACGAGCGCTCGCAGCAACAGAATAAAGCGACCGCGATGAAGATATTAAAAAGCAAACTGCACCTCCTGTATATGCAGGAAAAGGAAGCGGAAAAACGCAAGCTTCGTGGGGCGTATCAGGAAGCCGCATGGGGCAACCAGATTCGTTCCTATGTTTTGCAACCCTACAAAATGGTCAAAGACCATCGCACGAAATATCAAACAGGCGACGTGGACAGTGTGCTCGACGGGAACCTCGACCCTTTTATTGAAGCGTCATTGAAACTGAAAAAAACAGCATAATTTGACATTCTATCACTTCCATTGTAAGCTCTATCTGTAGAAATATAAAACCTTCCCCAAATTGCGCGGAAGGTTTTTGTTTTACAAGAGCGGTAGGTCG
>JBIOWE010000003.1:0-3088 GCA_044868145.1 Patescibacteria group bacterium | reverse complement strand
GAGGTCTTTGAACAAAGGTACCCCCTGGCCCAAAACAACCGGATTGACGAGAATCAGATAGTCATCGATTAAACCTAATTGAGTTAAACTTGATACAAGAGTTCCGCTTCCATAAATCACCAGGTTCTTACCGGCCTTTTGTTTCATTTTCAATATTTCATCTGAGTTGATTTCTCTCACCACTTTGGTATTCTTCCAGTCAGCTCTTGCCAGTGTTTTTGAAAATACTATTTTGGCTGTACTATTCATAAAGTCAGTAATGACCGGGTCTTCGGAATCTGCAGCCGAGGTGGGCCAGAAATTGGCCATAAGTTCGTAAGTCACCCGCCCGAATAAAATCGTGTCGATTGACTTCATCAGCTCTTTGGCATACTGGGCTGTTTCTTCATTCCACAGAAACCACTCTATTTCTCCGTTAGGTCCGGCCATGAAGCCATCCAGCGAAATCAAATTTGATACAATTATTTTTCTCATATGCTTTATTTAATTAATTTTTTAAACGATTTCAAGTTTTTCTTTGGCGGCAAATACTTTTTGCCTTAAAACGAGCCGGTTTTTACTTCTCCCGCGCGTTTGTAGGAAGCTATGATAACTCCTTTTGGCGAGATTTTTGAATCATGTAATGCAAAGGCAGCAGGAATAGTGCCTTCAGCAAACAAACGTTTTCCCGAACCAAGCGTGATAGGAAATATTTTTAGCCATAATTCATCGACAAGATCGTTTTTCAAAAGTGTTTGAACGAAATTGCCGCTGCCGTAGACTTGTAAATCCGGTCCATTCTGCGATTTGAGCTTTTTTATCTCTTCCACAACGTTCTCTTTTAGAAGAATGGAATTTTCCCATTCAAATTTCATGTCTTCATGCGAAGCGACATACTTTTTTGCCTCATTGATACCGGGCCAGCCCTCACTGTGGTGGGGCCAGTATGATGCGAAAATTTCGTATGTTTTTCTGCCGAGCAAAAGCTCAAACGGGCCTTTCATTTGTTCAGTCATGACTTTGCCGGCAAATTCGTCAAAGTACGGCACTGTCCAGCCGCCGTATTTGAAACCGCCGCTGGTGTCTTCTTCAGGCCCGCCGGGCGCCTGTATGACGCCGTCGAGTGTTATAAACTCTAAAACAATTATTTTTCTCATATTTTCATATTACCAAATCTTCCATTGGAACGCCCAGTAATTAGGCGGCAAATTCTTTTGTCAAGGATTTCTCAAAATATCCTTTACTGATTTATTACCGAGCTGCTCGGCCAGTCCGATGATGATGCCTTCGGGGCCACGGAGGTAACAGAGCCGGTAGATGTCCTCGTACTGCACGATCTCGCCGACGAGTTCAGCCCCATGTTTCTGCAGGCGAGCAACGACTTCGTCGATGTCCGTGACAGCGAACATGATGCGACGGATGCCCAGCGTGTTCACCGGTGCGTCCTCCGGCTCAGCCCTGACCGCCTTGGGCGTGTGGAACTTGTCCAGCTCAAGCCGCCCGTGGCCGTCCGGGGTCCGCATCATTGCGATGTCGCTTCGGACGCCGTCGAGCCCGACGATGCGGTCCACCCACTGTCCCTCGACGGTCGTCTCGCCCTCAAGCTCCAGACCAAGTTCGGTAAAGAACGCGATCGCAGCCTTGAGGTCGTCGACAACGAGGAGGACATTGTCCATTCGTAGTAATTTACTTTTTGCGGTCATATATTATCCAGTTAGTATTATTTTACCATATCTTCCATTGGGACACCCAATGCTTTGACAATTTTTGCGACCGTTTGCACGCTTGGCTTGACGACAACATCACTTTCAATCTCTGTAAGGGTAGTATGCTTCACGCCGGATTTTCTCACTAAATCGTCTTGGATCAAGTTCGTAGACCCACGTTGTCCTCAACGTGGGATTCACCATAATAATCATTCACCCAGCTTGAGTCAAGCTGAGTCTACAAACTATTTCACTTCGCTCAGATAAGAAGTAAGCCGCTTGATTCTTGCATTTGTCATGACAAAAACGTCGCAAAATACTGCGTTGAGAAAACCACCACCCTTTTTCTTGACTCGAACCTTGCCTTCTGCTATTACAACATCGTTCTCTTCGACCATCCGGATAATGGTTATGGTGGGGCGGCCCACAAACGCATCATTCTCAATTTCCTTGTCAAACGCGCCCTTTCCAACTAGATGAAATGCACCCGGCATGTCCCACTCAACCTCATCAGTCAGGCAGGACAAAATCTGCTCATGGTCGCTTTTTCTGAAGCCCTCCATGTACTTTTCCACCGTTCTTTTGTTCTTAGTCATGTTCTATTATTTTTTCTCTAATTTAGGTTTTCTCTTTTTAATTTCTAATTGAATAGGCCTGGGTATCGGACGGCAGCCGCAATGTTTCTGATGCTCAACATGCCATGCCATCCTTTTTGCCAAAGGTGCTTTTTGCCCCAAGGCATTCTTAGCGTGCCAAGTTTTATTCATGGCAATGCCATTAATCTTCTCAACTCATCTGGGGCTGGAGCATGCTCACCCGGTTGCCTTCGGTGTCTATGAATGTGGCATATAGTCCGACGCCGGGAATATCATCGGGCTCTCCGGGCTTCTGCATACCACCAAGCACTTTACCACCGGCTTTCTCCACCTTTTTCATTGCCTCCCTGATATCATCAACGGCAATCGTTATTCTGGGGTGCTGGTCCGATTTCGTTTTCTGAAAAAAGCCGCCGTTAATGGCACCTCGCGGTATATCCGGTTTCACATCTGCATTTGCTGTGGTTGCAAGGACATAGTCACCCATTTCGGGGCCTAACTGCTGAGTTTTCCACCCAAACACTTTCATATAAAATTCTGCCATACGCTTTCTATCTTCTGCCGGCATTTCAAAATGGACGACCGGGTTCATTTTCATACCATCCTCCTTAATTTTGAGGTTTAAAGTTTAGGTGACGTTTACCTTACAGCTCATTTATAGGCTTGCTCTAAAGTCTTTATGTCAAACTTTTTCATTTTGAGAAAGGCCTCGGTCACTCGCGCCACCTTTTTCTTGTCTTTGTCCTGCAACATCTCGACTAAAACCGTGGGAACGATCTGCCAGGAGAGGCCATATTGGTCTTTAAG
>JBIOWE010000002.1:0-8017 GCA_044868145.1 Patescibacteria group bacterium | reverse complement strand
AGGCAGACTGATCAGTCTGCCTTCCTGGTTAGGTTGAATAAAAAAACCGACGACACTGGTCATTACGCAAGGAGGGGGACATGGGAACCTAGCATAATAACTATATCGCCGGCTTACATTGGTGCGCCTGCCCGGATTCGAACCAGGGATACAGTCAATTTAGAGTTGACCGCTCTACCTCTTGAGCTACAGGCGCTTTTGAAAAAAGGAACAATTATGAGGACGCGGAGCTGAATAGAGGGGCCCAGTTCATCTATTGATGAGAAGGGCTGTACCCTTAAAAGATCTTAGCCTCTTTACCATAACCCTACCGCTCTTGAAGAGGCCTTTGCATCCGCCAGGTACAGAAGAGCTCACGCGCCCTGTTTTTTCGATTTGAGTGTAGGCATATATACTACGGTATCCCGCATCCCTCGTCAAGACGAAGCCTCCTGTGGATAAGAGGCCTTGGCCATGTTATAGTTATCGCATGGAATTTACAAAAGCAGACGTTGAAAAACTCGCCGCGTTAAGCCGGTTGGCGTTGACGGATCAAGAGAAAGAGAAATATGTTCGCCAGCTTAGTTCGATCGTTGACTATGTCGCTAAAATCCAGGAGCTGCCGCTTATGGAGTCGGACGAACAGACAGAAGTCCGACCATCGCGCTTGCGCGAAGATATTACGGAACCTTTTGAGAATCCGCATGAGCTGCTGAAAGCAAGTCCGGCTGTTCATGAGAGTCTTGTGGAAGTGAAACGCGTGTTCGAATGAATTTGCACGAACTTACAATTGAGCAGGCGACGCAAGGTTTATCAAAACGCGAGTTTTCCAGCCGGGACTTAACACAGGCGTGTCTTGATCGGATCGCTGGCGTGGACAAAGAGCTCGGTGCGTTTTTATTCGTCGCAAAGGAGACGGCGCTTGAACAAGCTGACGCGGCAGACGATCGCCTGCGCAAAGGTTCTGCTACGCCGCTGACGGGTATACCGCTGGCTTTGAAGGACAATATTCTCGTTCGCGCGTTACCTGCAACTGCGGGGTCAAAAATACTTGCGCCCTATAGAGCCGCATACAACGCGACAGTCGTGGACAAGTTAGTCTCGGACGGCGCGGTTATTCTCGGCAAGACGAACATGGACGAGTTCGCCATGGGTTCATCAACGGAAACGTCCGCATTTCAAACAACAAAAAACCCCTGGAATCGTAGCCGCGTGCCCGGCGGCTCTTCGGGCGGATCCGCGGCAGCTGTCGCTAGCGACGAATGCATCGCTGGCCTCGGTTCAGATACCGGCGGCTCGATTCGTCAACCAGCGGCGTTTTGCGGCGTTATTGGGTTCAAGCCAACATATGGCCGCGTTTCCCGGTATGGCCTCATTGCGATGACGTCGTCGCTCGATCAAATCGGGCCAATCACGAAAACCGTGCGCGACGCGGCGATTCTCGGGTTGGCCATCAGCGGGGTCGACCGCCGCGACGCTACCACGACGCCGGCGCCCGATTTTTCGCTTGATGGTCTGGAACAATCTCTCGACGGTATGGTATTCGGCGTGCCCAAAGAATTTTTCCTGCCCGGTATGGATCCGGACGTTGAAGCGTCGGTCAAACAAGCGATCCAAACACTCGAAAAGAAGGGCGCCCGGGTGCAGGAATTGAGCATTCCGACAGCCGCGTACAGCTTGGCGACATATTACATCCTGGTCACGTCCGAAGTGTCCACGAATCTGGCGCGGTACGATGGCGTTCGCTATGGAGCTTCGCAACATCACTCCGCAAAGACGCTCATTGAAGGGTATTTTAAAACTCGCGCCGCCGGCTTCGGCGACGAAACGAAACGACGGATTCTGCTCGGCACGTTTACACTCTCCGCTGGTTATTATGAGCAGTACTATCAAGCGGCGCTCCGCAGCCAACGTATTATTCGCAAAGAGTTTGCAGAGGCGCTTGAAAAAGTTGACTGCCTTGTCGCACCAACAACGCCGACCGTAGCATTTAAACTGGGCGAAAAATTCGACGATCCTCTCATGATGTATCTTTCGGATATTTTCACGGTTTCGGCGAATATAGCGAATTTGCCGGCGATTTCCGTTCCCTGCGGATTCGCGAATGGCTTGCCTATCGGTGTTCAGTTCATGGCCAAGCCGTTCGAGGAACAGACAGTGCTCAGGGCGGGTTACCAGTTCGAGCGCGCCAGGGGTTTTGAGCGGAAGGCGCCGACCTTATAGCGATTCTTGCTTTCTTCTCAGCTGTTCGTTATACTACCTCTGCGGTCGTCATTCATTTTTTTGATATGCCGAAAGAGAAAACTTCTCCACAATTACGGCAAAAAGTTCTGCTCGCCGAGGATGATCAAATGCTCTCGACGATGTACATGACCAAATTTGCGAAAGAGGGGCTGCAGGTCCTTCGCGCGGCGGACGGCCTTGAGGCGCTCGCGCTCGCGAAGAAAGAGCGACCGGCTCTCATCCTCCTGGACGTGATTATGCCGAAGATGGACGGATTTGCGGCGCTCAAAGAATTGAAAAAGGATCCTGACCTTGCAACTATTCCCGTCTGGTTCCTGACGAATTTGGGTCAGGAAGAGGACGTAAAAAAAGGCACAACGCTCGGCGCAGACGGTTATTTTATCAAAGCGAAACATACGCCCGGGGATCTCGTCGTAAAAATTCGAGAAATCCTTTCAAAGGGTAAAAAGAAATAATATATGAAGAAAAAGAACGACCCCGTCAATCATCCAAAAGAAGAGCGAACGGTGTTGCTCGTAAAACCCGATGGGGTGAAGCGCGGACTGATCGGCGAGATCATCCATCGCATTGAACAGCGCGGCTTAAAAGTCATCGCGCTCAAGATGGTGTGGCCAAATGAAGAACACGTGCATAAGCATTACCCGAACACACAGCAATGGCTTGAAGGCATGGGTAACAAAACGCTGGAAACGTACAAAAAGTACGACTTGGATGCAATGCAGGAGCTCGGCACAAATAACGCGCTCGAGATCGGGAAAATGGTGCAAAAGTGGAATGTGGAATTTCTGACGTCCGGACCAATGGTGGCTATGATTGCAAAAGGAATCCACGCCATTGATATGTGCAGGAAAATCGTGGGTAGCACGGCTCCCGCATTCGCGGACATGGGCACGCTGCGCGGTGATTACTCCGTCGATTCCCAGGTGCTTGCTAATATGGATCATCGCGCGTTGCACAACATTGTCCACGCGTCCGGCGATCCGACAGAAGCTCGTCATGAAATAGAGCACTGGTTTACGCCTGAAGAGATTCATGACTACAAAAGAGCAGAAGAAGATATCATGTTCTAGCATGACGAATGTCGAATGCTAGATCATGAATACGCAGCCCTGGCTATTGCTAGGGCCTTTTTGATTGTTGGCGTATGGTTTATACTTTAGTTATGACGGGGACTAGTATACTGGTAGTACGCGGGCATGGCCCGCGCACCATTGTCGGGGTGTAGTATACCGGCAGTACGCGTGCATGGGGTGCATGTAGAGGGAGTTCGACTCTCCCCACCCCGACAATGGTGCGGGGTAAAGGTGCTCGTAGACGGGTTCAACTTGCCTCGCACTCGAACCAGCGAGTAGTGCGGGGTTCCCCGGTCCCCGATAAGATGAAACTTGACCATCGTTTCTGTGCTAGATTCCCTTTCCTTTGCCACAAAAAAATCCGAAGAGCTTTTTCCCCTTCTCTCGTCGAGCAACCATGGGCTTTCGGCTCAAGAAGCGCAGCGAAAATTACGTGAGGTCGGGCCAAATACTATCGGTCAAAGCACCGTGTCTTGGGTGCAGGTACTCGGGCGGCAATTCAAGTCGCCGTTTATTTATTTGCTCATTGCTGCGGCGGCTTTGGCATTTTCCTTCGGAGAAACAATCGATGGGTTAATGATTTTGTTGTTCATCGTGCTGAACACTGTTCTTGGGTTTTACCAGGAATTTCGTTCCGAGCGCACGCTACAATTATTGAAACGGTTTGTGCAATTTCGTGTTGCCGTCGTGCGCGATGAGAAAGAACACGTGATTGACGCGAGCGAGCTCGTACCCGGCGACATTATCATTGTAAAAACGGGAGATAAAATTCCGGCTGACGTCCGTTTCGTCGAAGCGTTTGACGTATCGGCGGACGAGTCAATACTGACGGGTGAGTCCGTGGCGATCGGAAAGTCCGCGGACCCGATGCAGTCCGTGCCGGAGGATTTGTATAAAGCCAGCAACATGGGCTTTGCGGGAACGACCGTTGTCCGAGGAGAAGCTCGCGCCATTGTCGTTGCGACGGGCAAGAAGACCGCGATGGGCAAGATCGCGCGGCTTACGGTTGAAACGCGGCATGTGAGCAACTTTGAAAAAGGGATCAGCCGCTTCAGCAAGTTTATTCTCCGCCTTGTGATGATCACGCTCGTGCTCGTATTTCTTGCCAACATTCTCATTAAGGGAGGTGATACGAACATCGGCGAGCTCGTTATTTTTTCTATCGCGCTCGCGGTAAGTGTTATTCCGGAAGCGCTGCCCATTGTGATGACATTCTCCTTATCGCGGGGCGCTCTGAAACTTGCGAAGCAACACGTTGTGGTCAAGCGTCTTTCTGCGATTGAAGACCTGGGTGGGGTGCAGATTCTTTGTACGGATAAAACAGGCACGCTGACGGAAAATGTTCTGACCGTGGACGGCGTGTCCCCTGGCGCTTCCCCTGATTTACTGTTGTATGCGAATCTCGCGTCAACCGAGGCTGAAAAGCACGAGCCGTTCGACAAGGCGCTTTGGAACGCGCTGCCGAAACAAAATCGTGATGCAAGCAAGGACTATAGCGTGGTATGTGAGCTGCCGTTTGACCCAGTCCGTCGGCGCAACACGGTTGTCGTACAAAAAGGTTCAGCCAATGGACTGATCGTGCGCGGCGCGCCGGAAGACGTGTTGAAACTCTCGCTGCCTCTTCCGGGTAGCGACTTGCGGACTCTTGAAACGTGGGTACAGGCGAAAGGCAGGGAGGGTCGGCGAGTTCTTGCCGTGGCAACGCGGTCGCTGCCAGCAGGAAACAAACCTAGCCCGGAAACCCTGGAAGCGGAAGAAAAAGGATTGCGTTTGCTTGGTATTGTAGCGTTTGTGGATCCGATCAAGCCAAGCGCCTTTGAAGCCGTCAAGCAGGCAAAGAAACTCGGCGTTACGATCAAAATACTCACGGGAGACAGCAAGGAAGTTGCCGGCGCGGTCGCCCATCAAATTAGGCTCGTTCATTCACCGGATCAGGTGATGACCGGCCACGAACTCAATGCCTTGCCCATAGACAAACAGCACGAGGCGGTGCGGGAATATGCGGTATTCAGTCGGGTTTCGCCCGAGCAGAAATTCAGAATTATTCAGCTTCTCGAAGAAAAATTTGACGTCGGCTTTCTTGGTGAAGGCATCAACGATACGCCAGCGCTTAAAATTGCGGGCGTGTCGCTCGTCGTCGAGTCAGCGAGCGACGTAGCGCGCGAAGCGGCGGACATCGTGCTTTTAAAAAAGGATTTAAAAGTGATTATCGACGGTATAGAAGACGGTCGTGAAGTATTTGCGAATACCATTAAATACATTAAAGCCACCTTGGCTTCAAACTTCGGCAATTTCTATGCAGTCGCCATCGCCTCGCTGTTCATTGATTTTCTACCGATGTTGCCGGTTCAGATTTTGCTTTTGAATTTGCTCTCTGATTTCCCCATGATCGGCGTGTCTACTGACACGGTGGATAAATCGGAAATCGCCAAGCCGCGCAGTTACAACGTGCGCGACATTACGTTGATTGCCACGTTGCTGGGCATTGTGAGCACGGTGTTTGATTTTATTTTCTTCGGACTGTTCTTTCGCGTGTCGCCGGCTGTGCTGCAAACCAACTGGTTCATCGGCAGTATTTTAACTGAGCTCGTGTTCTTATTTTCCATTCGCACGCGCTACTTTTTCTTGAAAACACGTCGACCGTCCCCGCTCATTGTTTGGTTGACAGTTGCTGCGGCATCATTGACGGTCGCTATCCCTTTCCTGTCATTCGGCGGCACGGTGTTTCATTTCACGCCGCCAACGGCGATGCACCTTGCGATTATAGGGGGGATTGTATTGCTTTACTTCATCTGCTCTGAAAGCGTTAAACTATTTTATTACCGAACTTTTGGCCAGCAGAAATAGGCGGTGTATAAAAAAGAGCCCTTCGTTATTCCGAATGGGCTCATTTGTCTTCTTCACGTTTGAGCGCATGGGTGCGCTTTTTTACTTCTTTCGCAATCCCGAAACGGTCTATAACATGGTAGGTCGGCGGTCTTTCCGGTGTCCAGTGAAAGATTTTTTCTTCATCTGGATTTTTCTTTTTGCGGACGGGTGTTGGATTGTCGCGACTCATGACTCCTCCTTTTTTTGGAATGTACGTTTGTTTTGGAACATTATCATATCATAGAGAGAAAATTTGTCAACCCCTATACTACGAAGGTCGGGGCCGGGCCCCCGACTTGAGAGTACATACCATGGCATTTTTCTATTTGACAAACATTCTTAATGTGATAATCTAGTTGCGCTATGACACTAACGCTTCAATTGAATATTAACAATAACCAACTTTTGCCGTTGGCGTGATTTTGATTAGGTTAAAGCAAAGTCCCGCTAAACGGCGGGATTTTTTATTCCGGGGTAGTTGAGTTAGCCCGCCACATTCCTCTGGGATAGTTTAATTGGCAAAACCCTACACTGTTAATGTAGTGATCCAGGTTCGATACCTGGTCCCAGAGTATTGTAGCGGGTAAATACAACGCCGCGCTGTTAGCCGGGATATCGCAGGTTCGGGGGTCGTTTTGTTATTGTCGCGGAAAATTTTTCATCCGCACGATGGTTTTTGCATGTTGTACTGTACAAAAGCGTGTAGACAAACCAATCGAATTCGTTTAAAATTACTATGTAATCCTTAACCGAAACGAGAACACGAACTATGGAAACGCACGCTAAGCAAAACTTTCAGTCCGTCAAAGACTTTATCGAGCGGAATTTTCAACATTTTAACGCAGCTGTCGTGAAAGATGCTTCCCGTTCGTACATCAATCACCTGCAAAAAGGGGGTAAAATGTTCTTGGCCATGGCAGGCGCGATGAGCACCGCCGAACTGGGTATTACGCTCGCCGAGATGATCCGTCGAGACAAAATTCATGGGATATCCACAACCGGGGCTAATCTCGAGGAGGATGTCTTCAATCTGGTGGCCCGTACTTTCTACGAGAGAGTACCCAACTACCGGTATTTCACTAAAGACGACGAAGTGGCGCTGCTCAACAGGCACATGAACCGGGTTACGGATACGTGTATTCCCGAGGCGGAAGCGTTAAAAAGAATCGAAACAGTTATTCAAAAGTACTGGTACAAAGCTCAAGAAGAGGGGAAAAAATATTTTCCCCACGAATATCTCTATCAAATCATTCGAGACGGCGCTTTGAAAGAACACTATCAGATAGATCCAAAAGATTCCTGGATGGTTGCCGCGGCTGAAAAGAACTTACCAATTTTTGTGGGAGGCTGGGAAGATTCGACGCTCGGCAACATGTTCGTCGCAGACCACAAGCGCGGAAATATCAAAAGCATGTCCATACTGAAAGACGGCCTTGAAGCAATGTCTTCACTCGTTGACTGGTACGATGACGTTTCGCGGAAAAGTTCCATCGGATTCTTCCAGATCGGCGGCGGCATTGCCGGCGACTTTCCTATTTGCGTTGTACCGTTGCTCGAACAGGATTTGAAGAAAGACACCATAAACAAATGGGGGTACTTTTGCCAAATATCCGACAGTACCACGTCATACGGTTCGTACAGCGGTGCTGTGCCGAATGAAAAAATCACCTGGGGGAAAATAGATAAAGACACGCCGAGCTTCATTATTGAAAGCGACGCGACGATTGTCGCGCCATTGATGTTCGCGTATATCCTCATTCAGTCTTCTGCCCCTCGTAAATGAGCTTCGCGTCTTCGAGCTTCGTGCCGCGTTTCCATTCCTTGATGACCCTGGGGTATCCCGAATCAGTGAG
>JBIOWE010000001.1:0-2109 GCA_044868145.1 Patescibacteria group bacterium | reverse complement strand
CGGTGAATACGTTCCCGGGCCTTGTACACACCGCCCGTCACACCATGGGAGTTGGTTTTACCCGAAGACGGTACGCTAACCGCAAGGAGGCAGCCGGCCACGGTAAGGTCAGCGACTGGGGTGAAGTCGTAACAAGGTAGCCGTAGGGGAACCTGCGGCTGGATCACCTCCTTTCTAAGGATGAACCTCGATTGGTCTCGGGCACTCCGCCCGGACCTCCTGGTTCCTCATTAGAATAACGGGACCGGTTCAGGAATCGGATCGGTTCTTTTAATGCATGCGGGACACCGCCGCCTTCGTTTCTCTTTCTTCGTTTGGACATCTGCCGCGTTTGCCGGGCCTGTAGCTCAGTTGGTTAGAGCGCGCGCTTGATAAGCGTGAGGTCGAAAGTTCAAATCTTTCCAGGCCCACCATTCCCTTGGTGGCCGGAGCTTCGAGTTCTGCTCGAAGATCGACGCCTGGAAGGTGGCGATCCGCTTGGGTCGCAAGGTCGAGACGGGGCCATAGCTCAGTTGGGAGAGCGCCTGCTTTGCAAGCAGGAGGTCGTCGGTTCGATCCCGTCTGGCTCCACCAGACCGCGATTGCGCAGAACGCAGCAGATCCGCAAAGTCCAAACTGCGAAGAGACAAAGGTTCCGCCAGGCCAAAATCTGGCGGTTTGATTGACATCGTGAAGAAGGGATATGCCTGGAGAGCAGACGGTAACGTCTGTGCTGTCCGTGCATGGTTGTGTCGTTGCTGGTCGTACCCCGACCAAGTGCGGCGCGCGAAGACCACGCATATAGGATCGGAGCTGCTAACCGCAGAACTCCTGCCGGGTTTATCTCGATGAAAACTGGTCTTTCTATAGGCGGTGTTCACCAGCCGAGAAGGAGCGGGATCAAGCCGTTTGCGCCGTCCAAAGCGCAGGCAGCTCCGGCTTCTTTTGGTGGGCATTGCTAATGAGAGCGATCAAGTGACCTAAGAGCATTCGGTGGATGCCTTGGCGGCAAGAGGCGATGAAGGACGTGGTACGCTGCGATAAGCTACGGTGAGGTGCGAACAGCCTGTGACCCGTAGATTTCCGAATGGGGAAACCCACCTTCAGGGATCAGTAGTCAGAAACCAGGTGACGGGCTTGCCCGTGACTTGGGGACTGACTTCTGATGCCTGGTAAAAGGTATCTGGCCCTGAATACATAGGGGTTAGAAGCAAACCCGGGGAACTGAAACATCTAAGTACCCGGAGGAAAGGACATCAACAGAGACTCCGCTAGTAGTGGCGAGCGAACGCGGACCAGGCCAGTATTTCAGCTGAGACAAGTGGAACCTTCTGGAAAGTTGGGCCCTAGTGGGTGATAGCCCCGTACACGTAATGCAAAGCTGAAATCTCGAGTAAGGCGGGACACGTGCAATCCTGTCTGAACATGGGGGGACCACCCTCCAAGCCTAAGTACTCTTTGCCGACCGATAGCGAACAAGTACCGTGAGGGAAAGGTGAAAAGCACCCCAACGAGGGGAGTGAAAGAGACCTGAAACCGGATGCTTACAAACAGTCGGAGCCCGCAAGGGTGACGACGTACCTTTTGTATTATGGGTCAGCGACTTAATCTGACGAGCAAGCTTAAGGCGATAGCTGTAGGCGCAGCGAAAGCGAGTCTGAACAGGGCGTTCAGTTCGTCGGATTAGACCCGAAACCTGTCGATCTTGCCATGGTCAGGTTGAAAGCAGGGTAACACCTGCTGGAGGACCGAACCGGTGTCTGTTGAAAAAGCCTCGGATGAACTGTGGCAAGGGGTGAAAGGCCAATCAAGGCAGGAAATAGCTGGTTCTCCTCGAAATCTATTTAGGTAGAGCCTCGGACGAACACTCGAGGGGGTAGAGCACTGGATGGGCTAGGGGTCCCCACAGGATTACCAAACCTAACCAAACTCCGAATACCTCGAAGTGCTATCCGGGAGACACACGGTGGGTGCTAACGTCCATCGTGGAGAGGGAAACAACCCTGACCGCCAGCTAAGGTCCCCAAATGACGGCTAAGTGTGAAAGGATGTGGGAATCCCAAAACAACCAGGATGTTGGCTTAGAAGCAGCCATCATTTAAAGAAAGCGTAACAGCTCACTGGTCTAAA